>JBBJLY010000163.1:0-19388 GCA_037720695.1 Kofleriaceae bacterium
GCCGGCGGGCATCTCCGATTCCTTGCCGTTCGGAAACACCATGTATGGCGCGTCGTAGACCCACGCGGTCTTTTTGAAGTCGCGCACGCTCCACACGAAGTCGTAGTTCGGGCTCGCCTGCAGGCCACCGCCACCCATCTGCAGGAGTGCGGGTACGCGCGCGTAGACGTACGACAGCAAGTTCCACCAGTGGTTCTCGGCGCCGGGTCCGACCTGCTTGCGACCAGGTGGCAGCTGGTTCAGCGCGTCGATCACCTCGAACAGGTCGCGCCGATAGCTGTACTTGTCGACCAGCTTGCCCTCGTCAGACAGCTGGACGTCGCGCAGCGTGTGCACCCGGTTGCGCAGCGGTTGCGCGCCCCACACCACGACCAGCACCACCAGCACGGCGGTCAGCGCGGCGAGCCCGGTGCGGATGACGAACTGGAGCTCGATCGAGGGCATCGCGGTGCGCGCGCCCATCAGCACGAGCGCGATCCCTGCGCCGAGCATCGGCAACCCGACGAGGATCGGCAGCCACGACATGGTGAGCAGCTTCAGCGCGGCCACGCTGGCGCCGAGCACGAGCACCGTCAGGCCGCTCTGCCGCTGTGAATTCGCGACCAGCCGTAGCAAGCGCTCGAGCCACCGAGGGCACGTCCACAGCCAGGCGATGATCGAGTACGTGCCGGCGCCGATGCCCATCGCCAGCACGATCTGCATCGCGCCGAGGAAGCGCACCGGCGCGATCAGATCGTCGCGCGTCTTGGGCAGGCTGGGGCCGAGTGCGAGTAGCGCCGCGAAGATCAGCGCGGGCACGAACAGCCAGCGCAGGAACTTCGCGCGACCAGCGAACACCACGACCGGCAGCAGCCAGGTCAGGATCGTGATCCGGTTGAAGTCGAGGATCACGCCGGTGGTCTGCCATCGCATCAGCTCGCGATATCCGGGGCCGACCTCGTCGCTCACACGATGCGGGAATCCGCCGAACCCGTCGAGGTCGACCACGAACATCGTCAGCCAGCCGGGCATCGTCGCGATCGCGAAGCACGCGCCGAGGATCACGCCGCGTCCGAGCTCGCGCAGCGCGGCGCGGAACGCCGTGGGATCCGGTGGATCACGGTCGGCACACAGGCCGCAGATCACGCGACCTGCCGCCGCCGCGATCAGCGCGATCGGCGCGACGAAGCTCCACCACGGCACGGCCTTGTCGGCCTTGCTCGCAGTCAGCGAGCGCGCGATCAGATACCCGTTCGCGAGCAGCGCCAGCCCGAGCAGCCCGAGCACGCCGAGCCGGACGGCGCGGTCACGCCAGATCGCCGAGGTCAGCAGCCGCGCGAACACCGCAACCGCGATCGCGAGCCCGAGCGATACGCCGCCGAACGGGTGACACAGGAACACGAACGTCGCCCACGCGACTCCTTGTGGCAGCCGTTTGCCCTCGGTCAGCCAGCTGACGCAGTAGCCGAGCGCGAGCGGGAACGCGGCGAGCGCCCAGGTCTGCGTGTAGAGCCCAACCTGGAACGTGCCGTCGGCGCCCTGGCCCCAGCGCGACTGGCCGGAGATGAAGGTCACGCCGATCGCGATGACGACCGCTTGCCATGGAGTCGCCCCCATCAATCGCGAGCCGCGATACGCGGCCGCCGGTGCCAGCAGCTGCGGCAGGAACAGGGTCAGCTGGAACCAGAACAGATGATGGCCAAAGATCGCCGACGGGATCGCCGACGCGAGCTGCGGCAGCACCTGGTAGTAGTACGCGGACGCGAAGCCGCCGTTCGCGCTCGGGTTCCACAGGTCCCAGTCGCCGGCCGCGATGCAGTCCGCGAGGCGCCGGCTCTCCGCCATGTGGAACGTCAGATCGTCGCCCACCGTCTCGCCGTGGAAGATGCCGGCATAGATCCACGCGACGACGAGGGTCAGGACGAGCAGCGCGGGCAGGGCGCCGTGGCGCGCGAACCACTCGCCTGCGCGATCGAGCAGGTCGGGCGGTGGACGCTTCGCGGCCGCATCCTCGTCGGGCCGGCGATGCGGATCGTAGGCACCGCGCGGCCGGCTGACGACCGGCGTCGCATCCGCGGTCTGTCTGGCAGGCGGATCGACGATCAGGTCGTCGATCGGCTCGTCGATCGGCTCGTCGATCGGCTCGTCGCTGTTGCTCACGCGACCTCGAGCAGCTGGGCGATCTGATCGTCGGAGAAGCTCGGCGTGGCGCCGCGGTGACCGGCGACCGCGGCCGCCCATCGGCTCGCGGCGCGGCCGGACGTCTCGAGGTCCCAGCCAAGCGTCATGCCGTGGACGAGGATCGCGAGGTACGCATCGCCGCAGCCGACGTTATCGCCACCCGGTTCCGCCCGCTGCGCCGGGATCTCGATCGGATCGCCTTCGCCATACAGCGTCGAGCCACCGGCGCCATGCGTGATCGCGATCGTGCGCGGTCGCTCGCGCAGCTTCGTGAGTGGATCGGACCACCCGAACCAGTCGCGCAACGCGCCGAGCTCGCGGTCATTCAGCTTCAGGAGGTCCGCCGCGTCCAGCGCCTCCGCGATCGCCGGGGCATTCTGATCGGTGGGGCGCAGGTTGAGATCACAGACGCGGAGGCAGCGTTTCGCGGCGGCGACCGCGGTGCGCCAGCTCGCGAGTCCTTCGGCCGTGCGCTGCGCGAGCGTGCCGAACACGAACACGCCAGCCTCGGCGATCGCGCGTGCGACGTCCGGGGTCCACGCGATCGCCTCCCACGCGCGGCCGGCATGGAGGGTGTAGCGAGGCTCGCCGTTCTCGAGGCGCACGGTGACCTCTCCCGTAGCGCGGGTGGGGTCGATCTGCACGAGCTGCGTGTCGACCACGTCGGCGAGCTGGGCGATCGCGCGCCGGCCATCGTCGTCGTCGCCGACCCGGGTCACCAGCTGGGCCCAGCCACCTGCCTGGCCGAGGTGCCACGCCACGTTGGCCGGCGCGCCCCCGCGCTGATCGCCCCCTTCAGCGCTGGGTTCGAGGAACCGGTCCCACAGCAGCTCTCCCCAGATGACGACCGCGTCTGTTGACATCGCTCCACTTAGTGTCAATAATACACTCAGAACGTGGCTGAGTCACAACAAGATGGTCTCGACAGCCTCTATCGCGGCTCACTCGCGTTGCTGACGGATTTGTATCAGCTCACGATGGCCGCGGGCTACTGGAAGGCCGGAACCAGCGACCGCGAGGCGGTGTTTCACCTGACCTATCGCCGAGCGCCGTTCGCGGGCGGCTACGCGATCGCCGCCGGGATCGCCCCGGCGCTCGCGTACCTCCGCCGGCTGGTGTTCACGGCGGACGACGTGACGTATCTCGCGAGCCTGCGCGACGCCACCGATCAGCCGCTGTTCGCCGACGGCTTCCTCGCGACGCTCGCGGCGTTTCGGTTCAGCTGTACGGTCGACGCGGTGCCCGAAGGCAGCCTGGTGTTCCCCCACGAGCCGATCATCCGGGTCACCGGGCCGATGCTGCAGGCGCAGCTGGTCGAGACCGCGCTGCTCACGCTCGTCAACTTCCAGACGCTGGTCGCGACCAAGGCCGCCCGGATCTGCCAGGCCGCGCGCGGCGTACCCGTGCTCGAGTTCGGGCTGCGGCGGGCGCAGGGTGTCGACGGCGGGATCTCGGCATCGCGGGCGGCGTACATCGGCGGCGCGGCGGCGACGTCGAACGTGCTCGCGGGCAAGCTGCTCGGCATCCCGGTGCGGGGCACCCACGCGCATAGCTGGGTGATGTTTCACGACGACGAGCTGGCCTCGTTCCGCAGCTACGCGGATGCGCTCCCCGGCAACTGCACGTTCCTGGTCGACACGTACGACACGCTCGCCGGCGTGCGCCACGCGATCACCGTCGGGCACGAGCTGCGCGAGCGCGGCCACGAGCTGCTCGGGATCCGGCTCGACTCCGGAGACCTCGCGCACCTGTCGATCGAAGCGCGGCGCATGCTCGACGAGGCCGGCTTCACCACCACGAAGGTCGTCGCATCCAACGATCTCGACGAGCACCTGATCAGCTCGCTGCAGGAGCAGGGCGCGCGGATCGACACGTTCGGCGTCGGCACGCGCCTGGTCACCGCGTTCGATCAGCCCGCGCTCGGCGGCGTCTACAAGCTCGGCGCGACCCGCGAGCCCGATGGCAGCTGGCGCGAGGTGATCAAGCTGTCCGAGCAGCCGATCAAGATCTCGAATCCCGGCATGCTCCAGGTCAAGCGCCTGCGTCGCGGCGGCGAGCTCGCCGGCGACGTGATCTACGATCAGGTCGCGGGCTATGCCGGCGCGACGCTCCACGACATCGAGGATCCGCTGCGCGGCGCGTTCCTCCCGATCCACGACAGCGCCGAGGATCTCCTCGTCACCTACCTCGATCGCGGAGTCGAGGTCCGCGCCCCCGACGGGCTCGTCGTCGCGCGTGCTCGCGCCCAGGCCGAGCTCGCCAGCCTGTCGCCACGCACGCGCCGGTTCCTGAATCCGCAGCCCTATCCCGTCGGGCTCGACAGCCACGTGCACGGGCGCAAGCAACACCTGATCGCGCGTGCGCGCGGGGAGACCTGATCATCATGCCCGAACCGATCGTGTATTCGACCGAGGAGTACGACTACCTCGCCCGCGCGATCGCGACCAAGCTCGGGTGGGAAGTCGGGGCGGTCCACCGCCGCAACTTCCCCGACGGCGAGCGCT
This sequence comes from Kofleriaceae bacterium, assembly GCA_037720695.1. Taxonomy (GTDB): domain Bacteria; phylum Myxococcota_A; class Polyangia; order Haliangiales; family Haliangiaceae; genus JABFXX01. Next base: position 4,665 of record JBBJLY010000163.1, read on the forward strand.
ACACCCGGATCGAGACCGATCCGGCCGACCGCGATGTCGTGTTGGTCGGTGGCACGATCGATGATCAGGCGACGCTCGAGCTCTACGATCTTGCCTGCGGGCTGGTCGCAGGTGGCGCGTATCGCCTGCGCATGGTGATCCCGTTCTTCGGGTACTCGACGATGGAGCGCTCGGTCAAGACGGGCGAGGTCGTCAAGGCGAAGACCCGCGCGCGCCTGCTGTCCTCGATCCCGGCAGCGAGTCGCGGCACGCAGGTGTTCATGCTCGACTTGCACGTGGCCTCGATCGCGCATTACTTCGAGGGCGGGATCCGGACCGTGCACGTCTACGGCAAGTCGCTGGTGACCGCGGCGGCCCGCCGGCTCGGTGGCGACAACTTCGTGCTCGCGTGCACCGATGCCGGGCGCGCGAAGTGGGTGGAGTCACTTGCCAACGATCTCCACGTCGATGCCGCGTTCGTGTTCAAGCGCCGGCTCGACGGCGACCACACGGAGGTCACCGGGGTCTCGGCCCAGGTGGCCGGCAAGCGGGTCGTGATCTACGACGACATGATCCGGACCGGTGGCTCGCTGCTCGATGCAGCGGGCGCATACCGCGATGCGGGTGCGCTGTCGATCGATGCGATCGCGACCCACGGCCTGTTTCCAGGTGAATCGCTGGCCAAGATCCAGGCCAGCGGCCTGCTCGGGTCGATCGTCGTCAGCGACAGCCACCCGCGTGCGATGGCGCTGGCGAGCGAGTTCCTGCAGGTCGACAGCACCGCCCAGCTGCTCGTCGAGCATCTGACTTCCAATCGGTAGGTAGAAGGAGCTCGTCATGAGACTCGTCAAGGTCGCTGTCGCGTGCGTCAACCAGACGCCGTTCGATTGGGATGCCAACTTCGCGCACCTGAAGGTGGCGATCGAGCACGCGCGCGCCGAAGGCGTGACCATGCTGTGCCTGCCGGAGCTGGCGATCACCGGCTACAGCTGCGAGGACGCGTTCTTCATGGACGGCCTGCTCGACACCGCGTTTGCCCAGCTCGAGGCGCTCGCGCAGTTGACGCGCGGCATGGTGGTCGCGGTCGGGCTGCCCGTCTATCACGAGAAGGCGCTCTACAACACGGCCGCGTTGCTCGCGGACGGTGCGATCGTCGGCTTCACGGCGAAGCAATTCCTCGCCGGCGATGGCATCCACTACGAGCCGCGCTGGTTCAAGGAGTGGCCCGCCGGGCAGATCGACATGCTCGAGCGCACCGCGGCGGATGGTACGATCCAGCGGTTCCCGATCGGCGATCTCGTGTTCGACATCGGCGATGTCCGGATCGGCTTCGAGATCTGCGAGGACGCGTGGGTCGCCAATCGCCCGGGCACCGACCTCGCGCTCCGCGGCGTCGACATCATCTGTAATCCGAGCGCCAGCCACTTCGCGTTCGGCAAGTTCGTGGTGCGCCAGCGGTTCGTGATCGAGGGCTCGCGCGCGTTCGGGGTCGCGTACCTGTACGCAAACTTGCTGGGCAACGAGAGTGGACGCGTGATCTACGACGGCGGCGGCTTGATCGCATCCAACAGCGAGCTGGTCGCGCGCGGCCGCCGGTTCTCGTTCCAGGACGTCGAGCTGTCGTCCGCGATCGTCGACATCGACGCCAACCGGCGCGAGCAGGCGCGGCGAGGCAGCCATCGCCCGCGGCACGATGCCGAGGAGCTGGTGGTCGAGCATCCGTTCGTCTGGCCGCTGCGCAAGGCCGAGGCCGTGCCGAAGCTCCCGGTCTCGTGGGAGGATCGCGCGAGCGTCCGCGAGGAAGAGTTCGCGCGCGCGGTCTCGCTCGGGCTGTGGGACTACCTGCGCAAGAGCCGCGCGCAAGGCTATGTCGTGTCGCTCTCCGGCGGCGCCGACTCCGCGGCCTGTGCGGTGCTCGTCGCGCTCGCGGTCCAGCTCGCATTCGCCGAGCTCGGCCCGGGCGGCGTCAAGCAACACCTGCCGACGATCCGCCGGCTGCACGACGCGATCGACGGTGGTGGGGGCGTCCGCGGCGCGGTCGGCGCGCTGCTCGCATGTGCGTATCAACCAACCGAGAACTCGGGCGATGTCACACGCACCGCGGCCGAGGAGGTCGCGCGCGCGATCGGCTCCGAGTTCCACGTGATCGACATCGACCCGCAGTACAAGCAGTACATCGCGTCGCTCGAGCAAGCGATCGGCCGCAAGCTGTCGTGGGACACCGACGACGTCACGCTGCAGAACATCCAGGCCCGCGTGCGCGCACCCTCGATCTGGATGCTCGCCAACCTGCGCGGCGCGGTGTTGCTCACCACGTCGAATCGTTCGGAGGCCGCGGTTGGCTACGCGACGATGGACGGCGACACGGCGGGTGGGCTCGCGCCGCTCGGCGGCATCGACAAGCCATACCTGCGCGCCTGGCTGCGCTGGATGGAGAACAAGGGACCGGTCGGACTCGAGCGCGTCGAGGCGTTGCGCTACATCAATGCCCAGCAACCGACCGCAGAGCTCCGCCCGAAGGTCGCCGGCGCCAACGCTCAGACCGACGAGGCGGACCTCATGCCATACGACTTCCTCGAAGCGGTCGAGGACTCGGCGATCCGCGACAAGCACACGCCGCTCGAGGTGTTGCAGGAGCTCGCACCGCGCTACCCGGAGCACGCGGCCACCCAGCTCGCGACCTGGATCGAGCGCTTCTTCCGGCTGTGGTGCCGCAACCAGTGGAAGCGCGAGCGGTTCGCGCCGTCGTTCCACCTCGACGATCGCAACGTCGACCCGCGCTCGTGGTGCCGGTTCCCGATCCTGTCGGGCGGGTTCGAGCGCGAGCTGGCCGAGCTTCGCGCGCGCGTCGCTGCGGGAACCGTCTAGTGGCGCACACGTACGAATACCCGCGCGCGGCGATCACCGTCGACTGCGTGGTATTCGGCCTCGACGAGACCGATCTCAAGGTGCTGCTGATCCAGCGCCGCCTGACACCGTTCCAGCATGCGTGGGCGCTGCCGGGCGGCTTCGTGCGCGTCGAAGAGACCCTCGACGACGCCGCGCGCCGCGAGCTCGCCGAGGAAGCCGGCGTGACGGACGTCTACCTCGAGCAGCTCTACACGTTCGGTACGATCGATCGGGATCCGCGCGAGCGCATCGTCACGGTCGCGTACTACGCACTCGCAAAGCTCTCCGACCACCGGATCCGCGCCGCGACCGATGCGATGGGAGTCGGGTGGTTCGCGCTCGACGATCTGCCGAAGCTCGCGTTCGATCACGCCGAGATCGTCCAGGTCGCGCAGGAGCGGCTGCGCGGCAAGGTCCGCTACGCGCCAGTCGGCTTCGAGCTGCTGCCGCCGCGGTTCTCGCTGACCCAGCTCCAGCGGCTCTACGAGATCATCCTCGGGACCGACCTCGACAAGCGCAACTTCCGGAAGAAGATCCTGTCGATGGATCTGCTGGTCGAGACGGAGGAGGTCGAGACCGGCGTCCGGCACCGCGCGGCGCGGCTGTATCGGTTCGACCGCCGCAAGTACGAGCGCCTGGCCAAGCAGGGCTTCGAGCTGTCGATCTGACCGCGATCCGGTCTACGATCGAGACCATGCGCGCGCTCGTCCTCGTCGACCTGCAGTACGACTTCTGTCCCGGCGGCGCCCTCGCAGTCGCGCGCGGGGACGAGACGATCGCGATCGCGAACGTGCTCGTACCGCAGTTCGAGATCGTCGTCGCGACGCAGGACTGGCACCCGCCCGGCCACCAGAGCTTCGCGGTCAACAACCCCGGCACGCAGATCGGCCAGCTCGCCGAGCTCGGGGGCCTGCCGCAGGTGATGTGGCCCGCGCACTGCGTGCAGGACACGCATGGGGCCGAGCTGCATGCGGATCTCGATCGCGCGCGGATCACGGAGGTGTTCCGCAAGGGCACCGATCCGATGATCGATAGCTACAGCGGGTTCTTCGACAACGGTCACCACAGGGCGACCGGCCTCGGGGCCTGGCTCCGCGAGCGCGGCGTCGGCGAGCTCCACGTGCTCGGGCTCGCGACCGACTACTGCGTCAAGTTCACCGTGCTCGACGCGATCCATCTCGGCTTCGCTGTGACGCTGCTCGAGGATGGCTGTCGCGCGGTCGAGCTGTCACCGGGTGACGGTGCGCGCGCGATCGCGGCGATGCGAGAAGCCGGCGCGAGCGTGGTCCCGAGCCACGCGCGCTAGCAGATCGCTCGGCGGGTCACGGGCGGCTCGCGAAGTGGCCCGGCGTCGTGCCGACGATCCGCCGAAAGTGCCGGGTCAGCTGACTCTGGTCGTAGAGGCCGACCTTCGGGGCGACCTCGCTCGGCTTCACGCCAGCGGCGAGCAACTCCTTCGCGCGCATGATCCGGAGCTGGATCAGATAGGCGTACGGGGGCACGCCGACCTGCGCGCGAAACGCGCGGCACAGGTGGAACTTGTCGAGACCGGCGTGCGCGGCGAGGTCATCGAGTGTCACGCTCTCGGCGAGCCGCGCGCGCAGCAGCTCGATCGCACGACGCACGGGCCGCGTGTGCTCCCAGGTCGCGTCACCGATCAGCGCGAGCGCACCGATCGCTTCGGCGACGGCGACCTCGAGCGCGAGGCGATCCGCACCCGCTTGCACGGCGTCGTGGAGGCGCTGGAACGCGATACCGCGCTCGTCATCTGCAGCGACTTGCGGAAGGATGCGGAGCTTGCCGATCGCGTCCTCGACCGTGTTTGCAGGGAGCGAGACGATCTGCAACGTGATGGGGCCATCGCGCGAGACGTCGCGGTGCACATCACCCGGCTGTCGGATCTGCACCGAGCCGGGCCCACTGCGTCGGACCTGGCCTTCACTCCACCACTCCGAGCGGCCGCTCTCGACGCGAGTGATCGTGTAGGTCTCCTTCATGCGAGCGTAGAGCTCGTCGGTCCACCAGCGCACGGCGCGGAGGCCGGGCACGGAGACCGTGAGGACGTCGGTACGCTTCGCCACCGCTACATTCTACGTTCTCGACGTGGCGTCCGCTTGTGCATTCTTGGCGGCCGAACGGAACGCCAACAATCACCAAGGCATCCTCCCCGGCGATCGCTATCCACCTCACCATGCATGACCAACCCGTCGCCCTGGTCACCGGGGCAAACAAAGGTATCGGCCGCGAGATCGCAAGACAGCTCGCCGAGCGCGGCATCACCGTGCTCCTCGGTGCGCGGAACCTATCGCGTGGCGAGACCGCAGCCAGGGAGCTTGGCGGCGATGTGCGTGCGATCGAGCTCGACGTCACCAACGCGGACTCGATCAGCGCTGCCGCCGCGCGAATCGATCACGAGCTCGGCCGGCTCGACATCCTCGTCAACAACGCCGGGATCGCGAACGGCGCGACGACCCGCGTGAGCACGCTGGCGGAGATGACCAGGGTCGGCGCAGCGAGCACGGCGTCGCTCGCCGACATTCGCAGCGTTTTCGAGACCAACGTGTTCGGTGTGATCGCCGTGACGCAAGCGATGCTGCCGCTGCTCCGCAAGGCGCCGGCTGCGAGGATCGTGAACCTGTCGAGTCGAATCTCGTCGTTGACCGTGATCAGCGATGCCGCGTTTCCGCTCCGGGGCATCGGCGGGGTGGCGTATGGCCCGTCGAAGACCGCGCTCAACGCGGTCACGGTTGCGTTCGCGCAGGAGCTTGCCGCGACCGGGATCAAGATCAACGTGGCATGCCCCGGATTCACTGCGACCGACCTCAACAACCACACCGGACCGCGCAGCGTCGTGGAAGCCGCCCGCGAACCCGTGCGACTCGCGCTGCTCGGCGCCGACGGACCAACCGGCACGTTCTCCAACGAGGACGGACCGATTCGCTGGTGAGATCAGCGCGGGCGCGACCGTGATCCAAGGTCGAGGCTAAAACGCGAGCGTCGCGCCGACCACCGAGCCCGGCGGCCCGGACGGCGTGATGTGGAGCTCGTGCCCGCGGCCGAACGAGTAGACGCTGCGACTGCCGCGGATCGCGCCGACGATGAGCCCGATGCCGGACCCGAGCGTGCCGAACACGATCGCGCCGACGACCGCCTTCTCCCCGGCCGTGAAGGCAATGTAGCATTCGCGCTCGCACTGGTCGTCACCGCTGGCGAGTCCGAGGACCGCACCGAACCCCGCACCGATCGCCAACCCGAGGCCCAAGCCCTCGAGTGCCCCACGCCGATGACTGACCTTGATGACGTGGTCGATGTGCTCGTTCGGGATCACGCGACCTGAAGGATCTCGAAACACGATGCCGGCCGCGACGTGATCGCCATACGCGGTCGCGGTGTTTCGATCGAGCGTGACGACCGTGACCTGTTTACCGATCACCTGCTGGATGTCGACGGGGGTGCGGTTGTGCGTGCAGCCAGCTGCGGCAGCAAGCAGGGGAAAGACGGCGCGCTTCATGCTCGAACGGTAAGGTAGCATCCGCGCGCGAGAGCCAGCACACCACGGCACAGCGCGGCGATCCGTGGTTAACGCCCCGGCGGGCCGCGCGTCCTTCTCGTAAGGTGCTGGCTTACAGTGGGGCGGTGGAGGAGCTCCGCGTGGTGGTCACCGCGGCACGGCACGGAGATCGCCGCGCGTTCGCCGAGCTCTACCGCCGGTTCTCGCGAGCGGTCCACGGCGTCGTGCTGGCGCGCGTGGCCTACGGTGATGCTGCGGATGTCGTGCAGGACGTGTTCGCGATCGCGCTCGAGCGGCTGCCGCAGCTCGGCGAGGTCGCGGCGTTTCCCGGCTGGCTGCTCGCGATCGCCCGCCATCGCGCGATCGACCACGTGCGGGCCGGCATGCATCGCGCAACACCCCCAACCGACAAGCTCCCCGAGCTGCCGGTCGAGGCCTCGCGCTCGGCGGAGGTCGCGCAGGTGCTGACCGCGTTGCGCGCGTTGCCCGACGCCTACCAGGAGACGATGATCCTGCGCCTGGTCGAAGGCATGTCGGGTCCCGAGATCGCCGAACACACCGGGCTGTCGCCGGGCTCGGTACGTGTCAACTTGCACCGAGGCATGAAGCTCCTGCGCGAGCGACTCGGGATCACGGAGGAAGCCGATGACCGCGCCGGATGACTATCTGTGGGACGCGAAGGGCCCTCCCGATCCGGATGTCGCCCGCCTCGAGCAGCTGCTCGCGCCGCTCCGCCATCAGGCGCCGCTCGACGAGATCCGGATGCGCCGGGGCAAGCCTTGGATCGCCATCGCCGTGGCGGTCGCCGCGATGCTCGCGCTGGTGATGTGGTGGAGATGGTCCGGCGCGTCGCGACCGAGCGTCACGTGCGCTGGCGCCACATCAGGCTTCGTGTTCACCGCGAAGACCGGGACCGTGGCTTGTGAAGGATCGCAGCTCGCGGGCGGCAGGTTACCGGTCGGCGCCACGCTCGATACGGGAGCGCACCAGGCCGAGCTCGCGATCGCGAACATCGGAACCGCGGAGCTCGGCGCGCAGACCCGCGTCCGGCTCGACCGCACCGGAACCGAACGGCATCAGCTTCACCTCGAACGCGGACACATGCACGCGCGAGTGTCAGCGCCCCCACGGATCTTTGCCGTCACCACGCCGAGCGCGAACGTCACGGATCTGGGCTGCGAGTACACGATCGACATCGACGCCACGGGTGCTGGAAAAATCCACGTGATCACCGGGTTGATCGAGCTCGAAACCGGCACCGGCGCGGTCGTGGTCGCACCCGCGGGCACGCACGCGCGGCTGCTGCCGGGGCGGAGGGCGAGCCTGCCGCTCGAGGATCACGCCGGAGACCCGTTGCAGGCGGCAGTCGAGGCGCACGAGCGCGGTGCGGCGGATGGCATCGAGCGGATCTTGGCCACGGCAACCCCCGAGACGCGATCACGGTTGCCAACCTGTTCTCCCTCGTGCGCACGCGGCAGGTGCTGGAGCGGCTGGCCGGCCTGGCGCCCCCGATCGATGAGGACATCACGGTCGATGGCGCGCTGGCCGACCCGGGCGAGTTCGCCCGCTGGCTGGACGAGATCCTCACCGTTCGATTGGGTGCGGCAGCTTTGCCGTTCTAACGGTTTCTCGCGCGCTCAGGCGAGCGGTCCCGCACGGTTTGCACAGTCCCGCCTCACGCAACCGCGCGAATGCAGGTGTGGCACGGCGGGTGCTCATCTCGCCTGACATGAAGCCACACAAGCCGGGCCACGGCGGCCAAGATCCCAATCAGGGCGAAGGCGATCGGATCGCGGCCGGTCACTACAACCGCGAGGTTCGCGAGTTTGTGGCCGACGGCAAGGTCGAGGAGGCGGCGCGTGACGCGAAGGACTTCGTCGAGCGTGAGCCCGCCGAAGCCCAGCGCGCCGAGCGCGCGGCCCAGCGCGGTCCGAGCGCGAGCCGGCTCTCCGTTGATGACCTGGTCGCAAAGGCGCGCAGCGTTGTCGACCGCGTCAAGCCAGCCCTCCAGTCGATCCGTTCACGACTGTCCCGCAAGTAATCAGAAGAGGAGATAAAGGTCATGTCTATTCTCATCACGCTCGTTGTCGGTCTGATCGTCGGTGCCCTCGCCAAGCTCGTCATGCCAGGCAAGGATCCGGGCGGCATCATCATCACCATCCTGCTGGGTGTTGCTGGTTCGTTCATTGCCGGCTTCATTGGCCACTCGCTTGGCTGGTACGAGGTCGGTGAGGGTCCGGGCATCATCGTCTCGATCCTGGGCGCAGTGATCCTGCTCGCGATTTATCGCGCAGTCGTGGGTCGCAGGGCGTAACGGGAGGTCAACGTGGCTACCCCGCAAGTCCCACCGTCGCCGATCATCAAGCAACCGGATGTCGGCCACGAGCCGCACAATCCGGTGCGCGACGATAGCAAGCTAGCTCCCACCGAGGACCTCGACCGCCAGCCCGATGGCGTTCCGCATCGGGTCGTCGGCTTGACGGCACTGTTCTCGGTCATGCTGGCGATTCTCGTCGCAGCAATGGCCTTGCTCGGCGGCACGGTGGGACGGGTGCTGGCTGCCATCCTGTGTGTGATCGCGATCCCGCTTCTGGTCCGGAGCCTTGGACGCAAATCCGACCGCGACCGCGACCACAGCCACCCGTCGCGCTGACGTACGGGTTTCAGGAGCTCGCAATGTTTCCGCGCTTCGCCGTGGTCGCGTTGCTCGTGCTCGTCGCCTGCAGCCGCAAGCCACCGCATAAACCCGGTGACGAGTGGCTGAAGTCGATCGAGTTCGAGGGCAACACCGCGTTCAAAGACAAGACGCTCCTCGAAGGCCTTGCTCTGCGTCGTTCGCAGACGCGGGGCCGTCCGCCTGATCCCTATCTGGTGCAGGTGGACGCGGATCGCGTGCGCGGCGAGTACCTCCGCAAGGGGTTTCTCCATGTCGATGCGACCGCGGGTCGAGCGCAAGGGCGACGCGTCCACCGTCTTCTACACGATCGAGGAAGGCATCCGTGCGCGGACCAAGGTGGTCGTCAACGGTCTCGCCAACGATCCAGACCTGACCGTTGCCAAGGTGCGCGAGAAGCTGCCCCTCGCGGATGGCCAGAACTTCGACTACGAGACCTACGACCTGGCGAAGGAGCCGCTGAAGGCAGTCGCGCAGGACGCGGGGTACGCGCACGCGCGGCTGGACAGCACGGTGTATGCCGACCGAGCGAACCACACCGCGATCGTCGAGCTCGATTACACGCTGGGTCCCAAGGCGAAGTTCGGCGAGGCCGAGGTCACGGGCGTGACCGGTCGCCTGGCCGAAGCCGTACGTGCGCGGCTCGAATTCCAGCCCGGCCAGCAGTACTCCAACAGCGCGATCGCCGCGACCCAGCGCAACCTTTACGGGTTCAACCGGTTCTCGACCGTGCAGGTCCAGCCGTCCGAGGAGGACGCGACCAATGCGACGGTCCGGATGAAGGTCGCCGTCTCGGAAGCGGCGCGTCACGAGATCAAGCTCGGTGGCGGCTTCGGTGTGGACCCCACGGCCTTCGAGGTCCGCGGTCGCGCGGGCTATTCGATCGCCGGCTGGCCATTCACGATGGACACCGCGTCGGTCGATCTGCGTCCCGCCTATGCCCGGCTGCGCGACGGCAGCGGCTACCAGCCGCGGATCCGTGCAATGGCGAAGCTCGAGCGCCAGGACATCTTCTGGACCTACTCGAAGGGCGAGGTCGAGGGCGGCTACAACTACCTCGCGTACGAGGCCTTCACGAGCTATGGGCCGCGGGCTCGCCTTGGCTTCTCGACGCCGATCGGTACCGAGCGGCTGCAGTTTCGCGCTGGTTGGGGCATCGAGCTGCTCGCGTTCCGCAACATCTCGCCGCTGATCGACGAATCGCTGCAGATGTCGCTCGGGATCGATGACACTCAACGCATTGGCCAGTACGAGCAAACGCTCAGCCTCGACCTGCGCGACCATCCAATCCAGCCCCGGTTCGGCGCGTACGCCGAGGTGCGCGTTGCCGAGGGCACACGGTTCGCCGGCGGCGCGTTCGAGTTCATCCAGCTCATCCCCGAGCTGCGAGGCTACGTTCCGCTGGGCCGTGTGGTGCTCGCGGCGCGCGCCCGTACTGGGACGATCTTCGGTGACGTACCCGCAACCGAGCGATTCTTCTCGGGCGGCGGCTCCAACCACCGCGGGTTCGGCGAGCGCAAGCTGTCGCCGTTCGTGATGGGTGACGTCGACGGCACCACGCGGTACGTGCCGTACGGCGGCGCCGCGTTGCTCGAGACCGGGATCGAGGCGCGGATCCCGCTCACGTCGTGGCGCAAGATCGGGATCGGCACCGTCGTGTTCTTCGACGGTGGCGATGTCACCAACAAGTTCGCGGAGCTGAGCCCGACCAACCTGCACTGGGCAGCCGGTGTCGGGCTCCGGGCGTTGACCATCGTCGGTCCGGTTCGCGTTGACCTCGGATACCGGTTGAACCGGCTCGAGGATGCGGATCCAGGCACCCGGTTTGCGTTTCACCTGAGCCTCGGAGAGGCATTCTGATGTCCGCCAAACCCTGGCGCTGGTTCAAGCGCATCGTGCTCGGCACGCTGACGCTGATCGTGGTCGCCGTCGCGACCCTGCTGATCGTGCTCCACACCGACTGGGGACGCGGCATCGTCCGGAGCCAGGTCGAGACCCAGCTCAACAAGACGTTCGTCGGCGGTGCCAAGGTCGGCAAGATCGAAGGCAGCGCGTTTGGCGAGCTGACCCTGCGCGATGTGGTGATCAACGGCCCCGACAAGAAGCCGGCGATCTCGATCAGGACGCTGCGGCTGCGGCTCGGGCTGATGCCGTTACTATCGGACCAGGTACGCCTCGGCGGCCTGGTCGCCGAAGATGTCGATGTCGACCTGCGGCGCGACCCCGACGGTCAGCTGCAGATCACACGGTTGACACGCCCGAACCCGGGGCCGAAGTCGAACTGGAGCATCGAGATCCCGACCATCCAGGTCCATCGCACGCACGTGCGGTTCGACCCCGGCGGCGGCCAGCCGCTGGTCAACCTCGATGCGATCGAGATCGCCGGCTCGGCCATGATCCCCGCCAACGGACCCCTCGACGCCAGCGTCAACGTCACCGCGAACTGGCGCGAGCGCGGCAACCTGCCGATCGCGATCACGACCGCGGTCCACAAGGACCCCGAGGTGCTCACGGTCCCCACGCTCGTCGCGTCGGCCGGTGCGATCAAGGTCGCAGCCAGCGAGATCAAGGTGTGGGGCGGTGAGAGCCCCGTGATCGGCGGGACGCTCACGCTCCAGGCACCCAAGGCCGAGCTCGAGCGCATCGTGCCCGGCCTCCAGGCCTACAACCTCGACATCTCGCTCGAAGCCGTGCCGGTGACCGAGGAAGGGCGGACCCAGATCTCGCTGTCGGGCTCGGTCGACCAGGCCAAGCTCGGGCTGTTCGCGAATGTCCACATCGGGCAGAAGCACGCGGTGGGCATGCTCTCCACGGGCGAGATCGACGTCACCAAGTTCTCGGGTGGCAAGGTGGTCGGCTCGGGCAGCACGTTCGTGATGTTCGACGTCGCGCCGGGCAAGCCCGGCGATCTGCCAACCGCGAACGCGATGATCCTCGCTTCCGGCGAGATGGCCGACCTGCCGCCCGCGGATGTCGCGATGGCGGTGTCGACCCAAGGCCAGCAGATCTCCGCCTCGATCGGCGCCGTCAATGACGCGCTGACCGCCGCGATCAGCGGCATCATCCACAAGCGCGGCGACGCAATCTCGCTCGAAGCCGGCCGGATCGTCGCCAGCACCCCCGACCCCAAGAGCGCCAGTGGCGGCAAGGCGCCGGTCCGCGGCCACCTCGCCGTCGACCTGACCGCGAGTGGCGCGATCAGCCCGAAGCCGAGCCTCGCGGTCAAAGGCAAGATTGACGGTTCCAAGCTGCGTTTCCAGGACATCTCGATCGCGAGTCTCAAGATCGATGTCGATGCCAAGCGGTTGCCGGCGCGGCCGCTCGGTCACCTCGCGCTCGAGGCGCGCGGGATCCAGCGTCAGAACGTCTACATCTCCGAGTTCGACCTGACCGCCGATGATCGCCCGGACCAGAAGATCCAGGTCTCGCTTCGCACCACGCCGAAACAGAATCCCTGGCTGTTCGACGCTGACCTGCTGGTGACGCCGGGCACCACCACCACGATCGACCTGCAGCGCCACCACCTGCGCGCCGGCAACAACGCTGACTGGCGGGGCACGGGCGGCAAGATCGTGATCGCGCCGCAGAAGTTCGAGGTTCGTGATCTGAAGACCGCCACCGAGAGCGGCGCGCTCGCGATCGCGGGCGCGTTCTATCGCGTGCCGGGTGGAGGCCGGCGTGCCGGCGATGTCGACGCGAAGGTCGATGCGTCGCACATCGATTTGACCAACTTCGGCGAGGGCTACGCGGGCATGGTCGACGCCAAGGTCGACATCTCGCGCCGCGGCGGGCTGCTCGCCGGAACAGCGGACGTCAATGCCACGGGGATCTCCGTCAATCCGAAGATGGCGATGTTCGACGCGCACGCAAAGGTGGTGGCGGGGGGAGGTAAGGTCGCGCTCGACGCGAGCGTGTCTGCTGGCACGATCGGCAAGGCCGCGCTGCAGCTGGACGTCCAGGCACCGCGCGACGTCACCGACGTTGTGGCGTGGCGGCGGCAGGGCCGGAGCTCGATCCAGACGGGTCGCATCACGCTCGATGCGCTGGACATCGGCAAGCTCGCGTCCGCGATGGGGCAGGAGGGCTACAAGGGCCGGGTCGACGGCGACATACGCGTCTCGGCCACCACGACCGGTGGCCAGATCCAGGTTCGCGATCTCGAGGCGCCCGCGTTGCAGGGCACCGGCAAGATCAACGCAGACCTCCAGATCTCGCAGCCGACGCCTGACGAGCTGATGCCGTCGGTGACTGCACGCATCGATGGGATCGGTACGATCGCGGGCAAGGCGAGGTTCTCGATGCCCGACAAGGTGTTCGATCCCGCCGCGTGGAAGCACATGGGACGCGGCGCGTTGCGCGGCGGCTCACTGACCGCGCAGAAGATCGAGATCGATCCGGCCATGTTGGATCGCTTCGGCATCCGGACCCAGCTCCGCGGCACGTTCGGCTTCACAGCGGAGGTCACGGAGGCCGCGCGGGCTGCAAAGGTCGCGGTTACCCTGCACCGGCTGCGCGGCGCACCGATCACGCAGCCGCTCGATCTCGACTTCTCGGCCGGCATCGATAACAAGGGATCCACCACCTCGCTCGTCGTGATCACGCGGCCCGAGCGGCGCCAGGACCGCACGATCTTCGTCGGCAAGCCGGTCACCCTGATCGAGGTCAAGGGGGTGTTTCCGCTGACGCTCGCGCAGCTCGAGGCGAACCCGGCGGCGGCGCGCGATGTCCCGCTCGCGTTCACGGCCACCCTCCCCAACGTGTCGGCCAAGGAGATCGTCGCGGTGTTCGGGCGCAGCCAGATCACCGGCGGCTTCGTCAACGGTGTGATCGAGGTCGGCGGAACGGTCGCCAACCCGACGGTCAAGGCGAACCTCGTAGGCACGAAGATTACCGTCCCCCCGGGTCCCGCTGGCAAGCCGATCAAGACGATCGACAAGATCTCGATCGAGGGAACGTGGGACGGTGCGATCGCGAACGCGAGGATCGAAGGCACCCAGGAGGTCGGCAAGGGCTATCTGCGGATCGTCGCGAAGGCCAATCCGAAGGCACTCCGCGATGCGACGGCCACGCTCGAGGCCAAGCAGTTCGATCTCGTGCCGTTACTCGCCTTCGCGCCGGGTCCGGCTGGCGCCGCAGCGGGACGGCTCGACGCGAAGCTATCGGTGCGCGGGTTCGATACCAGGGCGCAGGTGCGCGGTGCATTGCACCTGACCGATGGCCGGCTGCCGATCGCACCGCAGGTCGGTACGATGCGCCGCGCAAAGGTCGACATCATCGCCGGCGAGCACGCGATCGACCTCAAGGTCGACGGCCGGCTGGGGCACGGCACGGTAAAGCTCGACGGCAAGATCGCGGTCCAGGGCGCGATGCCGACCGGGGGTGAAGCGAAGATCGTGCTGCGCAAGGTGTCACCGATCGGCGTGGTCGAGCCGATCATCGATGCCGACGTGTCGACCAAGCTGCGGCGGGTCGGCGAGCAATGGATCGCAGACGTCGTCGTCCGCAACGGCATCATCGTGGTGTCAGATGATCGCGGCGAGAAGCTGAAGCCGGCCGGTGCGCCCACCGACATGGTGTTCATGACCGGAGAGCGAATGACGGATCGCGCGATGGTGAAGGCGCCTCCAACCGCGCCGCTCCTGGTCATGAACATCAAGATCGGGCCGACGCA
>JBBJLY010000390.1:0-5992 GCA_037720695.1 Kofleriaceae bacterium
AGCTGGTCCGGACCGGCAAGGTCAAGGCGCCGATCGTGATCGGCCGCGATCATCTCGACTGCGGCTCGGTCGCCTCGCCCAACCGCGAGACCGAGGGCATGAAGGACGGCAGCGACGCGGTCGCCGACTGGGCGATCCTGAACGCGCTGGTCAACACCGCGTCTGGCGCGACCTGGGTGTCATTCCACCACGGTGGCGGTGTCGGCATCGGGTACTCGCTCCACGCCGGCATGGTCGTGGTCGCCGACGGTACCGATCGCGCGGCGCGCTGCCTCGAGCGCGTGCTGACCTCGGATCCGGGGATGGGGGTGATCCGTCACGCCGATGCCGGGTATGACGAGGCCATCCAGGCCGCGGCGGAGCGTGGGGTCGTGATCCCGCGGCGGCGCGAGGTCTGATCCGATGGTGCCAACCGACCAGCGCGGAAAGCTCGCCGACGAGCCGTTCGACGTCCAGGTCACGCGCGACAAGGTGCTGGTGCGGTTCCGTGGTCGGCTCGTGCGCACGCTGACCGGGTCGGACGTCGACGAGGTGCGGACCTGCGTCGCGGCAGGGGATCCGCATGCGGTGCAGTTGTTGATCGCGCGCAAGACCGGCAACTTCAAGCGCGGAAACGAGAAGCCATGACAGATCTGGTGATTCGCAATGCGCGGCTGATGACCTGCGATCCGGATCGTCCTGGACTCGGGATGATCTCGCGCGGCACCGTCGCGTGCATCGGCGGCACGATCGCCTGGATCGGCACCGACGAGCAGTGGCCGAACACCGCGCTCGCGCTCGGCCTCCCGGTCAGCGAGGGCGGCGAGCGCACGCGGCGCAAGACGATCGACTTCCCGAGCGAGCGACCCGAGTGGCACGTGATCGAGGCGGCTGGCCGGCTGGTGACGCCAGGTCTCGTCGACTGCCATACCCACGCGATCTTCGCCGGCGATCGGGCCAACGAGTTCGCGATGCGGGCCGCCGGGCGGTCGTATCTCGAGATCGCGGCGGCAGGTGGCGGCATCGCGGCGACCGTGATCCCGACCCGCAAGGCCACCGACGACGAGCTGCTCGCGCTGCTCTCGCAGCGGCTCGACGCGGCGCTTGCCGCCGGGACCACGACGATCGAGATCAAGAGCGGCTACGACCTGACGTTCGACGGAGAGCTGCGGCTGCTGCGCTGCATCGCGACCGCGGCCAAGGCGAGCGCACCGCGGATCATCCCGACGCTGCTCGCGCACGTCGTGCCGCCCGAGCGCGCCGGTGATCGCGCGACCTACGTCAGCGAGCTCTGCGAGCGCCTGATCCCGACCGTCGCGCGCGATCGGCTCGCGACCTCGGTCGATGTCTACTGCGACGAGGGCGCGTTCACGCTCCACGAGGCCAGCGCGCTGTGGAACGCGGCGAAGACGGCGGGCCTCGGCGTGCGCGGCCACGTCGGCCAGTTCACCGACGCCGCGGCGCCGCAGTTGCTCGCGGAGCTCGGCGGGCTGTCGGGCGACCACCTCGAGCAGGTGTCCGACGCCGGCATCGCCGCGCTCGCCCGCGCCGGCGTCGTCGCGGTCATGCTGCCGGGCGCGTGTATCCAGCTGCGCCTGCCGGTGCCGCCGGTCGCCAAGCTGCGCGCCGCGGGCGTCCCGATGGCCGTCGCGAGCGACCTCAATCCCGGCTCGTCGTACTGCGAGACGCTGCCGCTCCAGCTCTGGCTCGCCACCACCTACTTCGGGATGACGGTCGAGGAGGCGTGGCTCGGCGTGACCCGCCACGCGGCAACCGCGCTGGGGCTGTCCGGGCGCAAGCACGCGACGCTGGTGCCTGGTGCGCCCGCGGATCTGATCGTGTGGAGCTGCACCGAGCCCGCGCACGTCCCGTATCAGTACGGCGCCGGCCCGCGGCTGATCGACGACGTCTACGTCGCCGGCACGCAGGTCACGATGCGCCCGTTCCACGCGTAGCGATCGGCGCCTGCACGATCAGGGATTGACATGTCATCAAAGTGATATCATCCTGACATCAGGCGTTTTTCGTAGGAGAACATCATGGCAATGAAAGAGCGTGGCGCAGTTTCGTTTTCGGGGTGGCTGGCGCTGTTGATCGGGCTGGGTTTGTTCGCAGCCGCGGTCTACATGTTCCTGCTGATCCGGACCCATCAGCAGGAACCACAGATCTACGTGCTCGGCGGCATCGGGCTGTTCGTGCTCGGCATCGTCTTGCTGTCCGGGCTGATGGTGATCGGGCCCAACGAGGCGCGCGTGATGACGTTCTTCGGCAAGTACACCGGCTCGGTGAAGGACGCCGGCCTGCGCTGGATCAACCCGTTCACCGGCAAGCGGCAGGTCTCGCTGCGCGCGCGCAACTTCGAGACCGCGAAGATCAAGGTCAACGACCTCGACGGCAATCCGATCGAGATCGGGGCCGTGATCGTGTGGCGGGTCGTCGACACCGCGCAGGCGACGTTCGATGTCGAGAACTTCACCAGCTACGTCCACGTCCAGGCCGAGAGTGCGATGCGCAAGCTCGCGATGCAGCACCCCTACGACTCGCACGACGACAGTGCGATCAGCCTGCGCGGCCAGTCGGAGGTGGTCTCCGACCTGCTGCGCAAGGAGGTCGACGAGCGGATCCACGCCGCCGGCTGCGAGGTCGTCGACGCACGGATCGCACACCTCGCGTACGCCCCCGAGATCGCGCAGGCGATGCTCCAGCGCCAGCAAGCCGGAGCGATCATCGCGGCGCGCACCCGGATCGTCGAGGGCGCGGTGTCGATGGTCGAGATGGCGCTCGAGCAGCTGTCGAAGCGTGGCATCGTCGAGCTCGATACCGAGCGCAAGGCCGCCATGGTGTCGAACCTCCTCGTCGTGCTGTGCGGCGAGCGCGGGACGCAGCCGGTCCTCAACGCGGGGACGCTCTACTAGCGAAGGCGACTGCCGTGCCCGAGCGCAAACCGTTCTTGCTCCGGATCGATCCGGCGGTCCACGACGCCATGCAGAAGTGGGCGGCGGACGATCTCCGGAGCTTGAACGCGCAGATCGAGTTCGTGTTGCGCGATGCGCTCGCGAAGGTCGGCCGCGTCCCGGGCCACACGAAGAAGCATCCGTATCGGTAGCGCCTACCAGCCGAGCCCGAGCTCGACCGAGACGAACGGCTGGACGTTGCGCGCGGGCTCGATCAGCTGGTCGGCATTCGCGAACGCCGCGACCCCGGCCGTGACCGACGCGATCGCCTCGACACCCTTGTGCAGCGGGATCAGCCACTGGCCCTGGACGACCGCCTCGGGGCCGGCGACCGAGCCGCGCTCCGTGGGATCGGGCTCGCCAAACGAGAACCCGGGATGATCGACGCCGACCTGGAGCTCGGCGAACCCGAGCCCGGCGCGCAGCTTGCCGACGCCGCGTGAGGTGATGCGCTCGATCACGGACCAGGTCGCGCGGAAGTGTACCATCTCGGTGCCAGGCTCGTCGTGGATCACGCCCTGGCCGGTGCCGCAGCCCTCGATGCCGAGGCCGGCGACGATCCGGATGTCGAGGCACAGCGTCAGGCGGCCGGTCGAGTCGGTGCTCGACCCGCCGATCCGCAGGTTGAGCCGGTTCGGCGTCACGGTGCCGAGCGCGCCGGTCCCGGCTCGGTCGCTTCATCGGCGGCCGCCGGCAGGGCGCGAGCACGAGCGCGAGGCAGACCAGGCGCGACACCTTCACGATGTAGCACGGTCAGGTCGCGATCGTGACGTGCCCGTAGTCGAGCCATGGCTCGCGCGGCCGGACCGACACGTCGAGCATGCGACCGGGCGGTTCCGCGCCGAGCACGACGTCGCCGGCGACCGACTCGCGCAGTCGGGCGAGGCCCGCGTCCGAGAACCTGGCGCGCCGGCAATCGAGCCGGGCGAGCTGGGGCCCGAACACCTGGGCGATCGCGAGCGCGGCGTCCTGTTCGAGCCGGGATCCGATCGCGAGCTCGCGCAAGGCCGGCAGGCCGCGCTCGGCCAGCTCCTCGATCGCGGCGGGCGGGATCGGATGATCGGCGACGAACGAGGTGCGCATTGCAGCACGACGAGCTCGCCGCGCTCGCCGCCGACCGCGTCGACCCACACGAGCCGCGGCCCGTCGTCGTCGGGTGCGGGCCGGCACGCCTCGATCAGCGCGGCGTGCTCGCTCGTGGTCATCGGCCGCTTACGCTCGTTGCCCGCGGGCCGCCGCGACCAGCGAGCCGTCGTCGACCAGCGCGCGGACCGCCGCGATGTCTCGCGACAGCGGTCGGTCGGTCATCATCGCGGGGACCCTCGCGCGGATCACCGCGTGGACGGCTTCGAGCGGCGGCGTGCTGCGCAGCGGGCGCCGGAGATCGAGCCCCTGGGCGGCGCACAGCAGCTCGATCGCGAGCACGGTGCGCACGTGGTCGTGGATGGTCGCGAGCTTGAGTGCCGCGGTCGCGCCCATCGACACGTGGTCCTCGCGTCCCGCCGATGACGGGATCGAATCGACCGAGGCTGGGTGGGCGAGGATCTTGTTCTCCGACACCAGCGCGGCGGCCGAGACCTGCGCGATCATGAACCCCGAGTTGAGCCCACTGTCGGGTGCGAGGAATGGTGGCAGCCCACTCGACAGGTGGGGATTGACCAGCTGCTCGATCCGACGCTCGCTGATGTTCGCGAGCTCGGCGACCGCGATCGCCGCCGCGTCGAGTGCGATCGCGACCGGCTGGCCGTGGAAGTTGCCACCGCTGATCATCTCGTCACCGTCGGGACCGTCGAGGAACACCAGCGGGTTGTCGGTCGAGCTCGCGGCCTCACGCTCGAGCACGATGCGCGCGAACGCGAGCATGTCGCGGCTCGCACCGTGGACCTGCGGCATGCAGCGCAGCGAGTACGGATCCTGGACCTTGCCGCAATCCTTGTGCGACTCGGCGATCGGCGAGCCGGCGAGCAGCTTGCGCAGGATTAGCCGACCTCGATCTGCCCTGGATGCGGACGTGCCGCGACCACGCGCTCGTCGAATGCGCGCGCGGTGACCTTCAGCGCCTCGAGCGACAGCGCGCCGGCGATATCGGCGACCGCGCAGGTCAGGTCTGCGTCGTGGAGCGCGAGGCCGCCGACCGCGGTCATGTGCTGCGTCCCGTTCAGCAGCGTCAGCCCCTCCTTGGCCTCGAGCACGAGCGGCACCAGCCCGGCGCGGCGGTGCGCCTCGGCGGACTCCATGATCTCGCCGCCGACCTCGACGTCGCCTTCGCCGATCATGGAGAGCGCGAGGTGCGCGAGTGGTGCGAGGTCTCCCGAGGCGCCGACCGAGCCGCGCGCCGGGATCACGGGATGGATCCCCGCCGCGAGCAGCTCGCACAGCCGCTCGCAGCAGATCGCGCGCGCGCCACTGCGGCCGGTCGCGAGCACCGCGGCGCGCAGCAGCATCATCGCGCGCACCGCATCGCGGGGCAGGGGGAGGCCGACGCCCGCGGCGTGCGACCGCACCAGGTTCTGTTGCAGGTGGGCGACCTCGACCGACGAGATCCGGACCTCGGCGAGCGCGCCGAACCCCGTGTTGACGCCGTACACCGCGGGCGCCGCATCGCCACCGGCGACCACGGCGTCGACCACCCGGCGGGCCCGGACCATCGCCGCGTGGGCGGACGCCGAGATCGTCACCGGGCGTCCCAGGCGCGCGACCTCGGCGATCGCTTCGAGGGTCAGGACGTCGTCGCCGAGTCGAAGTGCTTCCATCTCGGCGGCCTGTGTATTCGCGGGCTGGTCCCCACGCAACTGCCGCGAAGCCAAATACTCGGAATGACAGTCGCCTTGCGTTGACACTTCGTCGACAGCGCGCGATCTTCACCTGAACTTGGGATCGCCACCCAAAGATGAGCCGGGCGCGAGCGAGGGCGCCGCCGGATCGACCTCGACACCACCCATTCCCGGCCCCCCGGGACTCGCGGCCCGGGTCGATTTCGCCGTGAGATGAAGCGCCGCGTGACGCCTGCTCGATGAGCCAGGCGACATACGCGTTGAGTCCGTCCAGGGCATCACCGG
>JBBJLY010000391.1:0-5983 GCA_037720695.1 Kofleriaceae bacterium
GCAACGACCAGCACGGTGGTGAGGATGCCGGACAGCATCACCCCCTTCGCGATCGCGCCGTGCTCGGCCACGGCCGTGACGACACCCCCGGTGAACCCGACCTGCAAGCCGGGATGCTGGGCGAGCACCTGGGTTCGCACCTTCGCGAGCTCCTCGAGCAGCCGCGCGCCCTTGCCCGCGTCGGTCGCGCGGAACGGCGTCCGGACCTGGATGATCGCGACCCTGCCATCGACGCTGATGTTCGCGGATTTCGCGAGGCGTGCCTCGGCCTCGCGGCGCTTCGCCTGCAGGTCCTCGAGCTCGCGCTTGTCCTTCTCGAGCTGCGCGGGGTCGGGCTCGTCGAGATCGATATAGAGCGGGTTCGCCGCGAGCTTGGCCTGCTTGATCTTGCGCGCGAGCGCGTCGCGCGCGCGCTCGAGCTCGGCGAGCGGGACGAACAGATGACGGCGCGCCTTGAAGTACTCGCGCGTCTCCGTGTCATCGCTCTCGACGTGCTCGACCAGCGTATTCGTGATCTGCGCTATCCCGGCGGCCAGCTCGCGAACGGCGCGCTCGCGGATCTCCGGGCTCGGCGCCTCGACGACGACCAGCACCGTGTCGCTGGCCTTGACGCGCGCCTCGAGCTTGCGCAGGTCGCGGACGGCAGGCGCGTCTTGCGGCAGGAGATACGAGAAGTCTGCGCGCAGCGGCAGGTAGTTGATGATCAGGTAGATCGCGACCGCGACGGCCACCAGGTGACCGATGATGATCGCGATCGATCTCCGGCGGATCCACTCGACGTAACGATACGCGCGCTCCGCGTGACGATCCGAGAGTTGCACCGTCGCAACAGTGGCAGACTACGAGGTCGGCCGCACGCGCTTGGCGCGACCACGTCGCTCGGGTCGTGACTGTTTCTTGTCCAGCTTGTCGCGGTCCGAGGACACGTGCTCCTGGACGCGGGGCGCCAGTGCGAGCGCGGCGAGCCGTCCCGCGAGCGGTGCCATGCGCTGTAGCTCTCCGACCGTCAAGGCGGTGACTGGATCGATCGCGCGACCATCGAGCCGCACTTCGAAGTGAAGATGTGGTCCGGTCGTCCGTCCGGTCGAGCCGATGCGACCGATCTGCTCGCCCGCAATGACGACGGTGTCGCGTGTGATGTCGAGCTGCTTGAGGTGCGCGTAGCGCGTGATCAGACCACCACCATGATCGACGAACACGACGTTGCCGTAACCGTTCTGGCGCTCCGCTCGGATCACGATGCCGTCGCCGGCGGCGAGGACCGGCGTCCCGCGATCGCCGCGGACGTCACTGCCCTTGTGAAACTTGCGATGGCCGCCGATCGGATCTGAGCGCCAGCCAAAGCCGGAGGACTGGCGGTCGACCACCGGCTCGGTCGCAAGCACGGTTAGATCTGGCACGACGACCTGTGCATCCGCCGAGAGCCGGGCGTGGATGCTGTCGCGCAGATCGCGGCGCCAGCGGACCAGCGGCTCGACCAGTGCGCGCGGCATCGGCGCGAGGCGCGACGTCACGAGCTGGGCGAGCTGCACGAGCTCGGAGTCCGTCGGCTCGATCGCTGCGGCGACGATGGGCGGCATCAAGAGCGCGAGCGGTGCCGCAGGTGCCGGGCGCACGTGCGCCGACATCAGCACCAGAACCACCGCAGGAAGGACGATTGCGCGACTCATCGAAGGGATCATCGACCGCCCCTCGTTTTCGCGTTCGCTCGTCGATCGGTCAATGTAGGCGTGCGGCTTTTCGCCTCGTTGTGAGTCACTGACAGGTTGTCGTAAGGTGCGCGAATCGTGAGATCTCGCTGGGTAATCGTCGCACTCGCGCTGATCGCGGCCTCAGCGTTCGCGCTGTCGGTACAAGGTGGTCGCTGGTGGGTGGTGCTGAACGTCGAGATCGGGCCGTTCGGATCACGGCGCTGCTTTGCCGACGAGTGCGGTCGCACCGGCCTCAGCTGGATCGGCGCGGGCGAAGGCTGGATGCGACTCGGCATGGCGATCTGGGCGGCAGGTCTGCTGTCGATGGCGATCCTCGTCGTGATGTCGGCGGCGATCGCCGCCGGCAAGGCGCCGCGCCTGATCGCGAAGATCGGGATCAGCGCACTCGTCACGGCGATGCTCGTCGGCGCGCTGTTCGTCGCGAAGTTTCCCGGCGTCGATGGCGTTTCGATCGGGCGGGGAATCCCGCTGTTCGGTGTCGCGATCGTGTTTGGCCTCGCCGCCGCGATCCTGACCGTGCGCCGGCGCTAGGACACCGCGATCACGCGCGACGCGGACGCGGCGGCGTTGGTCGCGGCATCGACATCGTCGAGATGCAGCGCACTGCGCGCCATCGCGCGCAGCACGAAGAACGCGAGCACGGTGAGCATCAGAGGGACGAGTAACAGCCAGCGCGCATAGCCGCCGTGACCCTCGAGCATCATGGGCTGCTGGACGAAGATCGCGAGGTCATAGAGCCCGTGGAATGCGACCGCGAGCAGGTAGCCCCACAACAGGCCGAGTCCCTTGCCGTCGAACCGGCGACGCGCGGCGAGCGCGCCGATCATCCCGCTCCACATCGCGTGGCCGGGCACCGCGAGCACCGCGCGCAGCGCCCAGGTCGTCAGCTGTCCAGACAGCGATGGCTGCCACATCAGGTACATCACGTTCTCGACCAGCGCGAACCCGAGACCCGCGCGGCACGCGTAGATGATGCCGTCCATCCGTTCGTCGAGCTCGGGGCGGCGCCACAGGAACCAGTAGATCGCGAAGAACTTGCATGCCTCCTCGACGGCCGCCGCGCTGATGAACGCGTTGACGCTCGCGCCCTGGTACGTCAGCTGCGAGCCGATCTGCTTGCCGAGCGTGTGCGACAGCGAGAGCTCCACCACGATCGCGGGGATCACGGAGAGCATCCCGAACAGCGCCGCGAGCCGGCGCGTGCGGGCGGGCTCGGGACGCTTGTGATCGAGTCGATCGACGATCCACATCGCGACCAGGGCCGGGATCGCACCCGACAGCGCGATCTGGACCTGGGTGAGCGTCACCGGCTCGAGTATCGATGCGTGGCGGGATGGCGTCGAGGGCTTGCTTGACACGCTCGGACAAGCAGCTGATGCTTTTCTCGTGGCGCTGCGCGACCCCCCGCCCAGCGTGCCTGACCGCATCGGACGCTACGAGGTGGTCAGTCACCTCGCGACCGGCGGCATGGCGCAGATCCTCCTCGCGCGGCAGACCGGGCTCGGCTCGTTCGAGCGCCACGTGGTGCTGAAGACGATCCTTCGCGAGCGCTCGGCCGACAACCAGTTCGTGACGATGTTCCTCGATGAGGCAAAGCTCGCCGCGACGCTCAACCATCACAACGTCGCGCAGGTCTACGAGGTCGACCATGCCGACGGCGCGTACTTCATGGCGATGGAGTACGTGCACGGCGAGAACGGTCGCGCGATCATCGAGGCCACGCTGCGGCGCGGCTGGTCCGTCCCGCTCGAGCTCGCGGTGATGATCGTCAGTGGCGCCGCGGCGGGCCCATCACGCTCACGAGCGCCACACCAAGACTGGCGCGCCGCTCAACATCGTCCATCGCGACGTGTCGCCCGGCAACATCATGGTCGGCTACGACGGCAGCATCAAGGTGCTCGACTTCGGCATCGCGAAGGCCGAAGAGCGCGCCACCAAGACCGTCGGTGGCACGATCAAGGGCAAGTACGGCTACATGTCGCCCGAGCAGTGCAAGGGCAAGCCGCTCGATCGCCGCAGCGACATCTTCGCGCTCGGCATCGTGCTCTACGAGCTGACGACGCTGCGGCGCGCGTTCAAGGGTGCCGACGACTTCGAGACCATGAAGCGGATCGTCGGCGGCGATCTGGCGCGGCCTTCTGCCGTGGTCGCGGGGTATCCGCCCGCGCTCGAGGCGATCGTGATGACCGCGCTGGCCGGCGAACCAGAAGCCCGGTTCCAGACCGCACAGGCGTTGATCGAGGCGCTCGATGCGTTCGCGGTGCGCGAGAAGCTCACCGGCGCGAACACCGCGCTCGCCCGGTTCATGGCCCAGCTGTTCGGAGCGCGGGCCGAGCCGTGGATCGACCCGGCGCGGCCGGCCGAGGCGGCCAGCGATCGCACCGAGATCAGCGATCCGCCCGCGTGGCCCGGCGAGCAGCGCACCGCACATGGGCTGGGGATCGAGGGCGCCACTCCCGGCCCGCCCATGCGGTTGCCGTCGGTCGCGTCCCTGGTCGACGACGTCAGCGAGGTCGGTGCCCAGCCGCTGGTCGACGATCCCAAGCTCGGGTGGGACACGTCGGTGTCGAATCGCCGCGGAGACCTGCTCGAGGCCGGCGGTGCGACACGAGTCACGAACGACAGCACGCCAGCCGAGGCGAGCACGGGCTGGTCGATCTTCGCGATCCTGCTGGTGCTCGCGGTCGCGGCAGCGATCACGGCGGTCGTGATCGGCTCGACGGGCTGAACGGCATCCACTTTCGTTCCTGCTTGAGGGCTGCCAGGGCGGGTGCCATGGTGCGCGGATGGCGACCGTCGCGACCGAACCCACGACCGAGCGGCTCTCGAGCTTCAACCCGGCCACCGGCGATCTGATCGCCAGCGTGCCGATTCACACCACGAGCGAGGTCGACGCCACCGTCGCTCGCGCGCGCGTCGCGGCGCAGACGTGGGGGACCCGATCGTTCGAGGCGCGAGCGGAGGAGCTGGTCGCGTTTCGCAAGGCACTCGCTGCACATGCGGACGAGCTGGCGGATCTGATCCATCGCGAGAACGGCAAGCCCGAGCTCGAGGCGCTGACCGAGGTGATGATGGCGCTCGGCCACGTGCAGCACGCGGCGTCGCGCGCCGAGACCGCGATGCAGCCGCGCCGCGTGTCGGCCGGACTGCTCGCGAACTACCGCGCCACCATCAGCTATCACCCGCTCGGCGTCGTCGGCGTGATCGGCCCGTGGAACTACCCGCTGTACACCCCGATGGGCTCGATCGCGTACGCCCTCGCGGCAGGCAACGCCGTCCGTGGAAGCCCAGCGAGCTGACGCCGCTCGTCGCGGTGCGCGTCGCCGAGATCGCGGCGCGGACGTTCGCGCTACCGGATCTGCTGCAGGTCGTGACCGGTGCCGGTGCGACGGGCGCCGCGCTCGCGAAGTCCGCGATCGACAAGGTCGCGTTCACCGGCTCGGCGGCAACCGGCAAGCGCGTGATGATCGCCGCGGCCGAGCGCCTGACCCCGGTGCTGCTCGAGCTCGGTGGCAAGGATCCGATGATCGTCGCCGACGACGCGGACCTCGACAAGGCCGCGGAGGCCTGCGTCTACGGCGCGCTGACCAACACGGGGCAAGCGTGCATCTCGGTCGAGCGGGTGTATGTCGCCGATGCGCTGCACGACTCGTTCGTCGACGCCGTCGTCGAGCAGGTCCGCAAGCTCAAGGTCGGCGGCGATGACGGTCACCTCGGGGCGATGACCAGCACGGCCCAGGTCGCGATCGTGAAGGATCACCTCGAGGACGCGGTCGCGAAGGGCGCGAAGGTCCACACCGGCGGACCGGATGCGATCAGCGGCAACTACATCCAGCCGACCGTGCTGTCCAACGTCGATCACCGGATGAAGGTGATGAACGACGAGACGTTCGGCCCGGTGATCCCGATCCAGCGCGTCGCCTCACTCGACGAGGCCGTGAAGCTCGCGAACGACACGTCCTTCGGTCTCGGCTCTTCCGTGTTCGCGGGCAAGGGCGCGCGCGCGGTCGCGGGCAAGCTGCGCGCGGGCATGACGTCGATCAACTCGGTGATGGGCTTCGCCGGGATCCCATCGCTGCCGTTCGGTGGCGTCGGTGATTCCGGATTTGGCCGCATTCACGGAGACGAGGGGATCCGCGAGTTCACGCGGATCAAGTCGACCGCCGAGCAGGTGATGTCGATCCCGATGAACATGATGTCATTCCGCCAGCCCAAGAACATGACCAAGCAGCTGCGCGGCATGATCAAGCAGCTCTACGGCGAGGGCGTCG
>JBBJLY010000392.1:0-5977 GCA_037720695.1 Kofleriaceae bacterium
CGCAGGGCAGCGCGCACGAGGTCAAGGCCGCGCTCGACGTGGCGGAGGCGTGGGGATACGTCGAGCACGCAACCGAGGAACGCGCGCTCGTCGATCGCCTGCTCGCGCTGCTGTGGAGGCTGACAAGCTCGCCCAAGTTGCAACCTGTCAGGCGCAACGGGGCGAAGCCACAGGCGACCTGAGATCATCCACCCGCGGGGAGGCGATGCGCCTGGCAGGACGCTCGCGAGAGAGCGCCAGACCGAGGCCAGCTACCCGCCGTCGCCGTCGCTGCTGCGGTTGCCGCTGCGGTTGCCGCTGCGGTTGCCGCTGCTGATGCTGATGCTGATGCCCCTGCCGATGCCGCTGCCGATGCGGCTGCCGCCGCTGCTGATGCCGTCCTCCCCCGAGCGGCTTATCCGCACGGCATTGCGATCGCGGTTCACCGCCGCCAGGCGGCGACCGCGACCAGCGCCAGGGTGACCACGATCATCGCGACCAGCAACGCGACGAGCTCGCGCCGGCCGTGCTCGCGGGGAGCGCGTCGCTCGACGGGGTGCGGGGGCGCGCTGCGGACCTCGTTTGCGGCGAGCCGTCCCGAGGCATCGACCTTCTCACTGAAGAACCCGCAGCCGGTTAGCTGGAGCGTCGGCTGCTCGAGGTCGAACACGCACACCGCCTCGGTCGCGACGCCGCGGAGCACGTTGAAGTAGAGCTCGGTCGACGAGCTCGCGATCAGGTAGAGCCCGAGCCCGGCACCTCCGATCTTGCGGTCGATCTGCTGCTCGGCGTGCAGGCACTTGTGCAGGTAGCGGAACACCGTCTCGCGCTCGAGTCCGCCGAACGCGTCGCGCACGGCGACCGTGAAGCGCCTGCCGTCGCACGCGTACTGGACGACAGCCTTGTGCTCGAGCTGCAGCGAGATCCGGGTCCTGGTCGGGATCTCGGCGAAGATCTGGCGCCCCTGCTCGTCGACCGGGGCGTCGTACAGCGCGTTCATCAGCATCTCGTCGAGGCATTGCTCGATCCGTTGGCGGTACTTGCCGCGGATGCCGAGCGACGTCGCGAGCTCGGAGACCGCGGCGATGCAGGCCGACTTCTCCTGGTAGTCGCCGACCAGCGTGGTGTGGATCTGGGTGCCCCACGGCACGAGCTTCTCGAGCCCGAAGATGTCGCCGGCGAGCACGCGGGTCGCCATCGCGGACAGCTGGGGTGGCGACAGGCCCTCGGCCACCAGGATGCCGGCCACGCGATCGGAAGGCCTGCATGAGGTCGACCACCGCGACCAGGTCGGAGCGTGGCAGGATCGCGATCAGCCGCGTGTCACCGGTCAGCCGGTCGATCAGGGCACGGGTCGCGGTCGCGGCGGCCTCGTCCGCGACATCGACCACGACGAGCGCGGCCTGGATCTCGTCGGTGCCAAGCGCGTCAACGGTCGCGTGCGCGTCGACTGTCCCACCCGCGGCGCGCAGCGCCACCGCGAGTTGCCTGCCAAGCGCCTTGTCCGCGGACACGGCGATGATCCGACGAGCCAGCACCCCGGACAAGCGTAACGTGCCCGACGGTCAGACGACAGTTCCGTCGTAGCGGCTGATCCAGCGCGTCGGATGGAAGTCGGGGATGGACAGCGGCGCGACGAGCTTCGCGTTGTCGCGCCAGAACGCGCGGAACGGCTTCTTGTCGCCTGTCTTATAGAAGTGCATCAGGTACGCCTGATCGCAGGCCGCGAAGTCAGAGATCCATTGATCGAGATCGTGGATCCCCGCGTCGTGCATGAGCTGCATGCTGTACGCGCAGGCCTGCTCTTCGTACGCCATCAGCGCGGCAAGCTCCGTGTCGGTCCACTGGTCGCGCTTGACCGAGCCGATCGCGCGCGCCTCCTCGGACACGTTCCACTGCACCGTGTGGCCGAACAGGTGAACCAAAATGAACAGCGCCTCGTCGATGTCGAGGTCGTGATCGACGAGGATCTGCTGGCCGTCGAGGTCCCCGGTGAACGGGTGCGGGACGTCGCTCACGATCACCGGGATGCCCCAGCGGCGCTCGATCAGGGGTTCGAGGCGATCGAACACCTCACGCATGCGGGCCGGATCGGGCATCAAGCCTTTGGCGCGACGGCGCTCTGGACGCGGGCCTGCGCCATCTCGTGCAGGGTGCGCATGACGCTGTACGCGGTGAGCTCGGCGAGCAGCCGGGTGATCTTCTCGTGCTGCTCGTCGCTCAGCGAGCCCTCGACCGCCTTCATCGCGGTGACCAGGTTCTGCTCCTGGGTCTTGAGCTCCTGCGCGTCGATCGTGCCATCGGCGAGCGACGCGGCGAAGTGCTCGAGCTGTCCCACGTGGGAGTCGAGGTCGGGGGTGGTGTCGTCGTTGATCCAGCTTACGCGCGCCATGATGACTCCTTGTGTTCAGCGTTCTTCCAGGATCTGTTTGATCGCGGTCAATCGTTCTTGCAGCTTCTCGCGCCCACCGAACTTGTCCATCCGCTCCTTCTTGCTGGGCGGCAGGAACTCGATGTCGGTGCACTCGATGATCGCGGCGAGCTCTTGCGCCTCACGCTCGAGCGTCTGGGTCGACGGCATGAAGCCATCCAGCGCGAGCTGGAGGGATTCCTTGGTGATCGCGCGCGAGCCGCCGAGCAGCGAGGTCCGGAACGCGCGGCCGACGATGCCCTCGATGTCAGCGCCCGACAGGTTGCCCTTGTGCGCGATCTTGTCGGGCAGGTCGGCGTCGGCGACCGTGGTGCCGGACTTCTTCGCGAGCACGGAGATCATGGTCCGGAGCTCGGCGTCGGACTCCGGATAGAACAGCGGGATGTGGATCTCGGCGCGACCCTGGCGCTTGAGATCGATCGGCAGCAGGTCGGGTCGCGCGGTCAGCAACATCCACATGATCTTGCCGCGGTACTGCGTGTCGCCCATCTGCGACGCGATCATGCCGAAGATCCGCGCGCCGACCCCGGAGTCGCCGCCCTGATCGCGATCGCCGAGCATCGCGTCGGCCTCGTCGACGATCACGACGACAGGTCCCATCGAGCGCAGGACGCCGAGCACGCGCTCCAGGTTGCCCTCCGACTCGCCGACATACTTGCTGCGGAAGTTCTTCAGCACGACGGCCGGGATGCCGATCGAGCCGGCGACGCAGGTCGCGAGAAAGCTCTTGCCGGTGCCGACCGGGCCGCAGAACAGGTAGCCCATCGGCACGGTCTCGAGCTCGCCACGCTTGACCAGCTCGGCGTCGTCGAGCAACCGCTGCTTGGCCGCCTCGTGACCGACGACGGTGTCGATGCCCCACTTGGGCTCGACGAACTCGAGCATGCCCTGCGCCTGGCGTTCGATCAGGCGCTTCTTGAGCTCGCGGAAGTAGCCGCGGTCGAGCCGGCGGTTGCCCTCGATCGCGGAGCGCACGAGGACCTCGAGATCGGTGAGCCCGATGCCGGCGGTCAGCTTGCCAAGCTCGGCGAGGGTGTAGTCGGAGAACGATTCGATCGGCTTGCCGTGTGCCTTGACCTGCGCCTCGAGGAACGCGGAGCGCTCGGCGACGTCGGGAAGCGGCACCTCGAGCGAGGCGACGTGCGGATTGTTTGCGATCCGCTCGGCGATGCTCGACAGCCGCGGGTCGATCAGGACGAACGCGATGTTGAGCCGCTTGACGTACGGGGACGAGGCCCAGTTGAGCAGCGTCACCAGGTGGGTCTGTTCGGTGAGCCCGAGCCGGTCGCCGCTCGGCGCGACATAGCCGGCGTGATCGATGAGGATCGCGGTGCGCAGGCGCGCGTCCGGATCGGCCATCACGTTCTTCTGCACCAGCAGATCGAGCGCCGCGAGGCCCTTGGTGGGATCGCGAGGCAGCTGGCGTAGATCGCCGATCCACTTGCCCGCGACGGCGACCATCTCCTGCAGCCGCTTGCTGTTGGAGCCCGCCATGCAGCGCAGGCCGCGCGCGAGATCGTAGTGGATGACGAGGTCCCAGCGCCCGAACAGCTGCTCGGCGAGGAAGTCCGACAGGCCGACCCAGCGATCTGGCCCCGCGCGGACAACGTCGAACGTGTTGCCGTGCACGACGAACATCGAGGTCGTGCCGGAGAAGTACAGCTCGGCGAGCTTGCCGGCCCAGGCCGGGAAGTGGGGCGGCAGCTGGGTGGACCGAGTGACACCCTCGGTTCCGGCGAGCGTCTTCGCATCGGCGTCCGTCATCTACCCTCCGTCACACGTGCCGGTGTCAGGTCGGTGTCGAGGATCGACGGCGTGGTCTCGGCATCGGTGACGCCGGTGATGGTCTGGAGCTCGCGGATCGTCTCCTCGGTCTGCGAGATGCCATCGGAGATGGCATCGATCCGGCTCGACATCTCGTCGGGGTCGGCGTGGCTGACCGCCATCTCGGTCACCGCCTGGATCTTGTTCTCGAGCCGGTCGAGCTCGGCCTGGACGAACTCGGCGTTGGTCTTCGCCTTCTCGACGTTCTCGCGCCGCAGCTCCGCGGTCGCGATGCTGTCGTCGAGCGAGCGGACGATCTTGTCGTCCGCCTGATTGGCCTCGCCGACCGAATCTGCCCGCTTCTTGCGCCGGACCTTGAGCTCGCCGACGGTCTTCTCGATGCCAGCCTGATCGGCCGCCTGGAGGAACCGGGCGATCGCCTGATCGGACAGCAGCAGGCGGAGGAACACCCACAGCAGGCGATCGAGCGCCGGGGTCCGCAGCTCGGTGGACGCGCCACTCGAGTCGCGGGTCTCGCCGCGCACCGCGTTCGCGATCCGCGACATCTCCACGCAGCGCGCGCGCAGCCGGAGGAAGCGTGAGCGCCGGTCTTCGGAGAGCGACTTCAGGACCTCGAGGATCTTGTCGCGCGCCGATTCGGTGGGCCGGTTCCGCGTGCTCACCGACCCCGGGCCGAGCTGGCGCTCCTCGGCGCGAGACTTCGCATCGATCGCGCCCTGGAAGCGAGGCAGGCTGACCAGCCCGGCGAGGTAGGTGACCTCGGCCGCCGCGACGATCGGCAGCGCGATGTCGGCGTGCCCCGAGACGACGGCCGCCGCGGCCGCGCCTCCGAGCAGCAACAGATTCCAGCGGAACGTGAACGCTTCCTTCAGGTAGCGAAACAGTCCGGCTTTCTTCGGCTCGGCCACGGTTAGTCTCCAGCTCGGTTCGAGGTCTCGAGACGATCGATGGTCTCGCGGATCCCCATCACGACCTCGATGAACTTGGGATCGCGCTGCATCTCGATCGACGGGCGATCGGGCGGCGGGATGCGCAGCTCCTTCAAGACCGTTCCCGGCGAGTTGGAGAACATCAGCACGTGATCGCCGAGGAACACCGCTTCCTCGATCGAGTGCGTGATGAAGAAGATCGTCGGTGATTGCTCGCGCCACAGCGCGACCAGGTTGTCCTGCATGCGCGAGCGGGTCGGCGGGTCGAGCGCGCCGAACGGTTCGTCCATCAGGATCACGCGCGGCTCGAGGATCAGCGTGCGCGCGATCGCGACGCGCTGGCGCATGCCGCCGGACAGCTGGTGCGGGAACTTGTCGGCGTCCTTGTCAACCGAGAGACCGACCTTGTCGATCCAGTGGCGCGCGCGGTCGAGCCGATCCCCGCGCGCCAGCTTCGGGATTCGCGCGACGCCGCCACTGCTGGACGCCGCGGGCCCGGTCATCTCGACCTTGAACGTCTTCGGGTCGCTGGCGGCGGCGATCTTCACCTTGCCGTTGAAGCTTCCGTCCGCGACGCCCTCGATCGTCACCTCGGTCCCGCGCTTGAACCCGTGGGGTGTGGTCGTGGTGAATGCGGCCAGGCCGTCCTTGCGCACGGCACCGTCGGTCGCGATCACGCGCTCGACGCCACGGCACTCGAGCCCGAACGCGACGTTCTGGATCACGGTACGGTTGTCGAACGAGGTGTAGTCCTGGAACACCATGCCGCGATCGGGCCCGGGTCCATGGATCGTCTTGCCATCGATCAACACGGTGCCCGACGTCTGCGGGAACTGCGGCAACAGGCCAGCGA
>JBBJLY010000164.1:0-19294 GCA_037720695.1 Kofleriaceae bacterium
CGCCCACCGAAATGAAACGGGGTCTGACGGGGCCTGACCCTGCCGCGCTCGCAGCGACTGGCCGGGGTGGCCCGACGACAACTAGAGGTGATCGAGCGAGCCGAACGCGACGTCCAGCGCGGCGATCATGTCGGCCGCGGTGGCGAACCGATCGGCGGGTTGCTTCGCGAGCGCGCGCGCGATCAGGGACTCGACCGCGGGCGTGCACCACGGGCGGCCGGACGCGATGCTGGACAGGGTCGGCACCGGTGCGGCGGCGTGCATGCGGGTGAGCGTCACCGGATCGGGGCTGCGAAACGGCGGGCGGCCGGTCAGCATCTCGAACAGGACGATGCCGAGCGAGTAGAGGTCACTGCGGGCATCGACGTCGCGGCCGAGCGCCTGCTCGGGGGACAGGTAGGCGGGCGTTCCGAACACGACGCCTGTCTGGGTGAGGGATTCGTCGCCGAGCCGGGCGGCCGTGGCACCCACGAGCTTGACCAGGCCGAAGTCGAGCAGCTTGACGCGCTCGTACTCGGCGCCGGGCGCGCCATGCATGACGAGCATGATGTTGGCGGGCTTGAGGTCGCGGTGGACGAGGCCGTGGTCGTGCGCATGGGCGAGCGCCTCGAGGACCTGGCGCGCGATCACCAGGGCCCGGCGCGGCTGGAGTGCGCCGTCCTCGAGCACGCCACCGACGGACCGGCCACGCAGCAGCTCCATCACGAGGTAGAGGTCGGGGCCCTCGGCGACGAGATCGATGATCTGGACGATGTTGGGGTGATCGAGGAGACGCGTCGCGGCGGCCTCGCGCTTGAGTCGTTCGGCGACCTCGGCGGCGTTGGCGAGTCCGGGCAGCAGCATCTTGATCGCGCGCGGGGTCTGGGTGGCGAGGTGGACCGCCTCGTAGACAGCGCCGACCCCGCCGCGGCCGAGCAGGCGATCGATGCGATGCCCCCCCGCGACCGTCTGCCCGACCGGGTCCGCGAGCGGGCGCGACATGGTGGAGTCGACCTTCGGATCGGGCACGTCGCGCGACTGTACCTGTACAATCCGGGTGGCAAATGGGTTCGGAGCGCTATCTCGCGACGACGCTGATGCGTGTCGCCGACCGGCCGATCGCGATCCAGATCCGCGGCTTCGCACTCGTGATCCAGAGCGGTCCGAGGGCGGGCACGACGATCCGCGGCGACAAGCGGAGCCTGCTGATCGGCACACACGCGTCGGCGGACGTGGTGCTGGAGGATCCGCTGGTGTCGCGGCTGCACGCGCGGCTCGATGTCGAGGCCGACGACTGCGTGCTGCGCGATCTCGGATCGACGAATGGCACCCGGATCAACGGCGTCCGGATCCGCGCGGTGTGTCTCGACGACGGCGCCGAGATCGACGTCGGCGGCACCAAGCTCGTGTTCAAGCTGGTCGACGAGCCGTTCGAGATCCAGCTCGCGCAGGAGGACAAGTTCGAGGGCCTGCTCGGGAACTCGGTCGCGATGCGCGAGCTGTTCGCGTTGTGCGCGCGCGTCGCGCCGACCGATGCGCCCGTGATCATCCAGGGCGAGACCGGGACCGGCAAGGATCTGGTCGCGCGGGCGATCCACCGCCGGTCGTTGCGGCAGGACAAGCCGTTCGTCGTGCTCGACTGTGCGGCGATCCCGCCCAACCTGATCGAGAGCGAGCTGTTCGGGCACGAGAAGGGTTCGTTCACCGGCGCGACCGCGACGCGAACGGGCGTGTTCGAGCGCGCGGAAGGCGGCACGGTGTTTCTCGACGAGCTCGGCGAGCTCGCGATCGAGCTCCAGCCGAAGCTGCTGCGCTGCCTCGAGACCGGGGTGATCACGCGCGTCGGCGGCGAGAAGCCGATCGAGGTCGACTTTCGCGCGATCGCGGCGACCAACCGGGACCTGCCGCGCATGATCACGGAGAACCGGTTTCGCGCCGATCTGTTCTACCGGCTCGCGGTGATCCGGCTCGTGGTGCCTTCGCTGCGCGAGCGCCGCGAGGACATCCCGCTGCTCGCCGGCTTCTTCATGCGGCAGGCGCTGCGCGACGCGCCGTCGGCGATCCCGGCCGAGACCCTCGACGTCATGTTCGGCGAGCTGACGCGACACGACTGGCCCGGCAACGTGCGCGAGCTGCGCAACGTGGTCGAGCGCGCGGCGATCCTCGCCGATCCGAAACTGTTGCGCGCCGAGGCGATGGACGCCGCGGCCGGCGAGCTCCAACGATCGATCGAGAAGGCGGTGCACAAGCAGATGACGCTGCGCGCGGCCAAGACCGAGCGCGAGCGCGAGTACCTGACAGATCTGCTGCGGGCGACCGAGGGCAATCTCGATGAAGCGGCGCGGATCGCCGAGGTCCATCGCAAATCACTCGAGCGCCTGATCCGCCGGCACAAGCTGCGATGATCCGCGTGCTCGCTGCGGTCCATTTCGCAGGTTGACGGCTCCGCGCCGATCCGGTCATGGTGGCGGTGATGCTTCGTGGCGTTGTGATCGCGGCGACCTGCGTGCTGGCTCGCACGGCGGCAGCCGACGTCGAGATCGTGAGGCTCGACTACACGGCACCAGCCGGATGTCCGGATCGTGCGGCTTTCGTCACGCAGATCGTGGAGCGCGCGCCGGCGGTCGAGCTCGCGGACCGCGCATCGCGGACGTTCGCCGTCTCGATCACCGCGACACCCGATGGGTTCGCTGGAACGCTGCTCGTCGATGCGACCGCTGACAAGCAGCTGTCGGCCGTGCGATGCGATGATCTGGTGACCGCGCTGGCACTGGTGACGGCGCTCGCGATCGATCCCTCCGCTGGAACGGCACCACCGCCCCCGCCGCCCGATCCGGTGGTCCCGACGATCGTGGCGGCACCGGTCCGCCGGCCGAGCCCACGCGCATGGACCCCCGATCTGGCGGTCGGCGCACTGGTCGACAGCGGGGTCACGCCGGATCCGCTGCTCGCCGGACTGGCCCAGGCGCGTGCGAGCTGGGACCGGATCGCGATCGAGCTCGGCGTGCTAGCCGGTCGAGACGCGACGGAGACCGAGCAGGGCACCGCGCGGTTCAGCTGGTTCGCGGCGCGCCCGGCGCTGTGCGTCGCCAGGCGGCGCGAGCTCGAGGTGGCGGGCTGTGGCCACGTCGAGGTCGGGCTGGTCCGGGCGACCGGCGTCGACATCGTCAACGGCCGCGTGCTGAACCGGCTGTGGGCCGCTGCCGGCGTCCATGGCGAGGCGCGCTGGCCGCTATCTGCCCGTGGTTTCGTGCAGTTGCAGCTCGGCCTGTCGATCCCGTTCCTCCGCGATCGCTATCGGTTCAACCCCGGGATGGTGATCCACGAGACCACCGCGGTCACCGCGTGGCTCGGGATCGGCGTCGGGATGCGCTTTCGATGATCAGCGCGCGCCGGCCCGGCCATTGCTCGGGATGTAGATGGTGAGCGCGGCCCGACGTCTGTCTGTCTCGATGCGAGCGCTCGCGGAGTCCGGACCTGCGAGCGCGAAGCCTGCGATGCCTGAACTGACCACAGCCAACCGGCTGGCGACCCTGTTTCACGATCACTTCGACCTGGTGTGGCGCACCGTGCGCCGGCTCGGTGTCCCGCCCGCCGCGGTCGACGACGCCGCGCAGGAGGTGTTCGTCATCGTGTCGCGCAAGCTCGATGTGATCGAGCCCGGCAAGGAGCGCGCGTTCCTCTACGGGATCGCGATGCGCGTCGCGTCGGATGCGCGGCGCGCCCAGCACCGCCGCGGCAAGCCCGCCGAGATCGAGCTCGAGATCCTCGTCGATGGCGCGCCGAGCCCCGAGGACCTGCTCGATCGCAAGCGCGCACGGGCGCAGCTCGACGCCGTGATCGCGAGCATGCCCGACGACGTGCGAGGTGTGTTCGTCCTCTACGAGCTCGAGAGCCTGACGATGGCGGAGATCGCCGTCGCGCTCGACCTGGCCCCCGGGACGGTCGCATCGCGGCTGCGCCGGGCCCGCGAGGTGTTTTCCAGTTTGGTCGCGCGGATCGCGGCCGGAACGGGGTCCCGCCATGGCTGATCCACGCCGCCTGCTCGACGATCCCGAGACCTCCGGGATCGCGCGCGACCTGCTCGGATCTGCCGCCGATGACGGCCCGAGCGAGCACAACCGCGCGGCCGCAGCCCGCAGGCTCGGCATCGCCGCGATCACGCTCGCCGGTGGTGGCAAGGCCACGACAGCGATCGCCGGCGCGCTGTGGTGGAAGGCCGGGCTCGTGGTCGCCGTGATCGGCGGCATCATCGGCACGGCCGTGGTCGTCGGTTCGAGCAATCTCGCCGGCTCGGCCGCAACGGATCGCGCAAAGCTGATGGCGCCCGTGACGCCGACCGTGGTGGTCGCGCCGCCTGCACCCGTGCCCGAAGCGCTCGAGCCCGCACCGGTCGAGCGCGCACCGGTCGAGCCCGTACCGCAGGCCGCCGTGAAGCCCACGCGCAAGATCGCGCGCCCGATCGAAGCGCCGGTGGAGCCCGCGCCTGCGATCGAGCCACCTGCTCCGCCAGTGCCCGCGCCGACAGTGCCCGCGCCGACAGTGCCCGCGCCGATCGACGCCCGCCGGCTCGCGGCCGAGGTCGCGGTGCTCGATCGCGCGCGCGCTGCGTTGAAGGGTCGCGATCCGGCGGCGGCGCTCACCGTGCTCGACGAGCATCGTCGCGAGTTCGCCGAGGGTGCGCTGGTCGCCGAGGCCGAGGTCGTGCGGCTCGAGGCGCTGATCCAGGCCGGACGCAAGGCGGATGCCCGCGACCAGGCACGCTCGTTCCTCGAACGCTTCCCCAGCTCCCCGCTCGTCCGTCGCGTGCGTTCGCTCGTCGAACGCCTCGAGGAGTCGCCATGACTGCGCGCCTGATCTTGCTTGCCCTGCTTGCCAGCTGCGGCCACGACGTCGCGCTCGGCGGGCCCAACACCCTGGTCCGCGTCGATCCCGAGCCCGAAGGGGTCCATTGCGAGGATGGCGGCGTCGCGATCCAGACCGGCCTGGATCTCGACGGCGACACCTACCTCGACGACGAGGAGATCGTGACCACGCAGTACGTCTGCAATGGCGTCAGCCCGGTCGCGTGTGCCGGCGGCGTGGTGGTCGAGGGCACCGTCGTGATCGCAGATGCGTCGGAGCTCTCGCAGCTCGCGGGCGTCAACTGTGTCGACGGTGACGTGCTGATCGCCGGCGTCGACGCCAGCGAGCTACCGCTCGACTCGCTCGAGATCGTGACCGGCGACCTCGTCGTCGCGGGCAATCCGCAGCTGGCGACGCTCGCCGGCCGCGCCTCGATGCGCCACGTCGGGCGCCGCGTGTTGATCCAGGGTAACCCCGCGCTCGGCGATCTGGGATCGCTCGGCAAGCTCGAGCGCGCGTTCTCGCTCACCGTGATCGGCAACGACGGGCTCACCGATCTCCGCGGTCTCGAGGGCTTCATCGACACGCGGATCAACATCAACATCACCAACAACGGCGAGCTGACGTCACTGTCGGGGTTCGAGTCGCTGCGCTCGACGACCGAGCTGCTGGTGATCAAGACCAACCGCAAGCTGACCGACACCACGGCACTCGGCGGGCTGCGCTCGGTCAACCTGCTCGAGGTCAGCGGCAACGTCGCGCTGCAGGAGCTGCGCTTGCCGGCGCTCGAGAAGGTCGATGTTCGCCTGATCATCGACAACAACACCGCGCTGACCACGCTCGACGCTCCCGCGCTCGCCACGGTGGGCGACTTCCTGAGCCTGAACGGCAACGCGAACCTGACCTCGTTCGCGCTGCCCGATCTGCTGACGATCAACAGCTTGCTGATCCGCAACTCGACGTCGCTGCAGACGATCAGCCTGCCGAACCTCAGCTTCATCACCTCGCACCTCGAGCTCGCGAGCACGCCGGCGCTGGCCAGCATCGACTTTGGCTCGCTGCTGTCGCTCGGTGGCAACCTGCTCGTCCGACAGAGCGGCCTGCGCAACTTCACCGGATTCCCGTTGCTGTCGTCGATCGGTGGCGACCTCAGCGTCCTCCAGACCACCGCCCTCGCGAGCTTCGCCGGACTCGGTGCGCTGGAGCGGGTGTCTGGAAGCTTCGTGATCACGGGCAACAACGCGCTCGCCAGCTTCGCCGGCCTCGGCGCGTTCGCGGAGGTCGGCGGCGATCTGACGATCACCAGCAACAGCTCGCTGCCCAACAGCGCCGCCCAGGCGTTCGCCACCAGCATCACGGTCCGCGGCGACACCACCATCCAGTAGCCGGAGCCGGATGGCTCCGCGGCGCCGTCGGGCTCCAGCAACGGGGATCCGGGGCACGTGATCACGAGCGCTTGCGCTGGCGCGCGCGTTGCTCGGATCTCCACTGTGGATCACCGAGTCGGGACCGTCCTCGCAGCGCGCTACCGGATCGAGCAGGTGCGTGGGACCACCGCACTCGGCGTCCTCTACGAGGCGCACGACCTCCAGACCTCGCGCCGGGTCAGCGTCAAGATCATGCATGCCGGCCTCGATGCCGAGCTCGCCGCGCGGTTCGCCCGCGAGGCCAAGACGCTGCAGCTCCTCGCGCACCGCAACATCGTCGCGTTCGTCGACTACGGGGACGCCGACCTCCGGTTCCTCGCGACCGAGCTCGTCCGCGGCGTCACGCTCCGCGACCTCATGCTCGATGGCCTGGTCGAGCCGGGTCGCGCCCTCGAGCTCGTCCGTCAGATCCTCGATGCGGTCGGCCACGCGCATCAGCTCGGTGTGATCCATCGCGACCTCGAGCCCGAGACGATCATGCTGGTCGATGGCGGTAACGAGACCGGGACCGGCGAGCTCGTGAAGCTGACCGACTTTGGCTTCGCGAAGCTCGCGACCGACACCGCCGCGGTGCTCGAGGAGAGCAAGCTGACGCGGACCGGGGTCGAGGTGATCGGCAGCGCGCGCTACCCGGCGCCCGAGGTCGCGTTCGGCCAGATCGATGCGCGCACCGATCTGTACTCGATCGGTGCGATCGCCTTCGAGCTGCTGACCGGCCGGCCATACCACCAGATGTCACTTGCGAACGCGGCGCCCGATCGCACGTTCACCCCCGCGCTCGAGTACCTGACGTCCGAGGCGCTCGCAACTGATCCGGCGCACCGGTTCGCATCCGCGGCTGACATGACGAACGCGCTCGATGCGGCGATCCAGTCGCTCGAAGTACCGCCGGTCGCGCCGATCGTCCGCGAGCCAACCCTTCCGTTTCCACCACTACCGACGCGGCCTCCGTCGAGCGGGCCGGGTGCTGCGTCGGTGGCTGGTGGGCCATATGTCGAGTGGCGCGCGGCGCCCGGATCGCCGGATCGCAAGCGCAACCTCGTGCTCGGTGGGGCGGGCTTCCTCGTGTTCGCGATCATCTGCATCGCGTCCGCGGCGAGTGATGACCCGATCGCGCCGCAGGCCGCCTCGAAGCCGACGCTCGCACCTGCCCGCTCCGCGCTGGCGCGCCACGGCCGCGATCTCGTCGCGGCTGGCAATGCCAGCGCGGCGATCGATCACCTCGAGCGCGGCCTCGCGAGCTCGCCCGAGGATGCCGAGGGCCAGCTCGTGCTCGGCCACGCGCGCACCAAGGCCTCGCGGCGCGTCGATGCGATCGGCGCCTACGAGCGCGCGCTCGTGCTGTCTCCTGCCCTGGGCGCCGACGCGCAGCTGCGCACGAATCTCTCGATCATCCTCGAGAGCAAGGACACGGTAGCTGGTGCACTGGCACTCGAGCTGCTCGCAAAGCTCGCGCTGCACGATGCGATCGCGGCGCAGGCGTCGACCCACAAGCACCTCGAGCTGCGCCGGCGCGCCACCGCGATCGCCGAACGCGACGGGTTCGCGGGCAAGATCGATCGCGTCGCGAGCTGGTCGCTCGATCTCGCGCAGCTCACGGGCTGCGAGGCCCGGCGCGACGTGATCGCGAAGCTGCGCGACACCGACGCGCGTGCGCTTCCAGCGCTGCGTCGGGCGCGTGCGCAGACCTGCGTCGCGGCGGATGCGACGGATGCGATCGCCCACCTGTCGCCCCGGTTCTAGAGCCAATCACGCTCGGCGATCACGCCGACCGTCGGTCCGATCGAGTGGCAGGTGATCGGCAC
Organism: Kofleriaceae bacterium; assembly: GCA_037720695.1. GTDB lineage: Bacteria > Myxococcota_A > Polyangia > Haliangiales > Haliangiaceae > JABFXX01. The sequence continues at coordinate 8,057 of JBBJLY010000164.1, forward strand.
GCTCGAGATCGCGTGGGGCCGCGGTCTGTCCCACCACGTCGAGGTCATCGTCGGCCGCTGATCGCTACTGCGAGATCAGTGTCAGCGAGCCGGCGCCGCGCGCCCATACGCGATCGAACTGATCCGCCGCGACGTCGATGATCGAGTTCTCCGCGAGCCCGCGGCGCGTGTCGACGCGGCGAACCTTGAGCCCATCCCACGCCGCGATGCCGCGTTCGGTGGCCATCCACACCTGGCCGTTGCGCGTCGCGACGAGGTCGTTGATCTCGAACCGCAGCGCGGCCGGGAACGACCACGCCTTGCCATCCCAGCGTGCCGCACCCGCGCCGGTCGCCACGATCACGCCGCCATCCGATGCGATCGCGACCGCACGCGCGAGCTCGGAACGCAGGCCGTCGGCCTCGGTCCACAGGTCGATCTTGCCGCTGGACAGCCGGGCCACGCCTTCGTTGGTCGCGAACCAGGCGGTGTCGCCGCGCACGTCGGCGTCGACCACCCCGATCGGGATCGGCAGCATGCGCTCGAGCGGCTTCGCCGAAGGCTTTGGCAGCGCGCTTTCGGTCCGGTGATAAGCGACCTTGCCCGCCGCGAGATCGACGATCGCGATGCCCCACGGCCGCATCTCGATGCCATCGCGATACCGCAGCCCGACCCACAGCGAGCCCGACTCCGCGAACCGCGCGAAGCTGATCTCCGGATCCGGCCCCGGCGTGGTCAGTTGCACCCGCGGCAGCGGGCTCCACGTCGGCGTACCGTCGATCCGCGCGAGCCGGATCGCGGTCTCTCCGCCGGCGCGATACAGCGCGTACAGCGGGCCCGCCGGATCGCGGATCACGGCGAGCACGATCTGCTCCGGCCCGCCGGGCTCGAACCGATCGTTCGCCCAGTGCCACGCCTGCTGCGCGCCGGTGGCGATCCAGCAGTCGTCGCGCTTCGAGCATGCGACCGACAGGTGCGTCGCGTCGTGAAACATCTGTCGCCGCCGCAGCCAGTCGCGCGGCCGCACGTCGCCGTCCCGATACATCGCCGTCCCGAGGTCGCGCGTCCCGATCAGCAGCTGATCGTCGAGCGACCCGAGCGACATCGCACCGGGTGGCACCACGAGATCCACCGGATCGATCATCCACTCCGACACTCGACCACTGCGGACCGGCACCAGCCGCATGCCGTCGCGCGCGAGTGGTCGCACCAGCGCCTTGTCGTACTGCGCGATCCGGTACACCCGATCGCCCGCCATCACGACCGCGCCGTTGCCGCGTCGCGCGACCGCATCCCACTTCACCTCGGGCAGCGCACGATACGTCTGCCACTGGAGCTGCTTGCCGAATGCGATCCGATCGCGCCCACTATCATCCGCGCCGATCACGAGCATCCGGTCGCCCGGCAACTCGACCATCATCCGCGGCTCGACGATGTCGCAGCCCTCGGCGGTTCCGATCCGCAGCGTCTCGCCAGTCGGCCGGCGCGCGATCAAGCCGCTCTTCGTCGCGACCCACAGCCACCCGCTGCGATCCCGGGTGAGTCCCGAGATCGGCTCCTTGATCGCGGTCGCGGTCCAGCCGCCCTTCGGGCTCGCATACACGAGGCCGCGCGCTGTCCCGAGCCACGCGCCGCCGTCGCTCGCCGGCGCGACCGTCGCACCCTCCTTGGCCAGCACCACGTAGTCGACCCCGACCGTCACCGGTGGTGGTGGCAGCTCCTCGTAGACCTCGCGCGCGGCGTCGTAGTGACCGAGTCCGCCCTCGGTCAGGATCCACACCCAGCGTCGGTCGACGTCGGTCGCGAGCGCCACGATCTGATTGCCCGACAGGCCATGTTTCGCCGACAGCGCGAGCACGCCGCCGCCGTCATCCCAGCGCCCGAGGTCGCGATCGGTCCCGACGAAGATGAAGCGACCCGCGACCGCGATCCGGCGCACGGGCGACGGTTCGGTGAACACGCGTACCCGGACCTTGCCGGTCGACACGGGTGGAATCGGTGCCTTCGGCGGCTCCGCTGGCTTGCACCCGATCGCCGCCACGAGCACGCCGGCGACCAGGGTTCGGGCGAGCACGGGGCGACGGTAGCCCATCATGCCCCCCGCCGAAAGCAGGTGATAATCTGCCGCCATGGCTCGACAACGACGCGGCGGACTCCGCCCCCCGGAGCTTCGCGGCACGCTCGGTACGCTGCTGAGAACCACCCTCCAGCAGGCCGGCGTGGTGCGCGATGCCGCGCGCGACGTGCTCGAGCGCGGTGCCCGCGAGGGCCGGTCTCGGCGCGACGAGGCCGGGGCGCTGCGCCGCCGCGCCGATGCCCTTGCCGAGCTCGGCGAGCTGGTCCTCGATCTGATCCGCCGCGGCGAGATCGACCTCGCAGAGCTCCCCGAAGCGAAGGCCCTGGTCCGCCGGCTCGACGAGCTCGACGAAGCTGAGGCCGATCAGCCCGCCGACGTCGCGCGCGCACCCCACCGCAGCCGGTTCGACGATCGAGATCGAGACGATGGCACGGTCTCGGCCTCGCGCTGGACGCCGCCGGGACGATCGTCGCCTGCCGCGCCCCGCGTCTGGCGGCCGCCGGTCGAACCGCCGGCCCCGGCCGACACTGCCCCGCCACGCCGCCCGCGGCCTGGGCCTGTGATGCCGCGAAATCCCCATAGCAAGGGCGGGATCTCATTCGAGGATGACGACGATCTGACCGATTACATGCACCCGGATGACGTGCCGGCCAAGCCTCCGGACGATGGCGAGGCTTGACAGTCATCGCGCTCACCGGTAGAAACCGTCCCGTCACGGGGATATAGCTCAGCTGGGAGAGCGCGTGAATGGCATTCACGAGGTCAGGGGTTCGATCCCCCTTATCTCCACCACCAAGCGGACGCCGGAGTTTCGGCGTCGGTAGGTTCCGCGGCCCACCGGCCACGGCGACCGTCGACCTCTGAGATCGTGCACCTCCGCGCCGGTCCCGCGGGGTCGGTCTGCGGGTGCAATGAGCCAAGGAGTCCGACGCCGTCTGGCCGAAGACCCGAGACTCCGGAAAATGGGGGACCGATGAGCGTCCTGTCGAAGCTCGATCTCGTGTTCTGTGTCGACCTCACCGCCAGCATGTCTGGCTTCCTCGAGGCCGCGAAGCGCCACATGGCGCAGGTGCTCGCCGCGTTCGCGGCGCAGCTCGAGGGCGGCCTGCGGGTCGCGATCGTCGGCTATCGCGACCACTGCGATGGCGACAAGCTGCTCGAGGTCTACCCGCTCACGCCCGATCTCGATCGCGTCACCAAGTCGATCGCGAAGCTCACGGTCAGCGGCGGTGGCGATGCGCCCGAAGCGGTCTACACCGGCCTCGTCGCGTGCCTCGCGCTCGACTTCGCGCCGGGCAGCTACCGCGTCGTGCTGCTCGTCGGCGATGCGCCGCCGCACGGTGTCGGGTGCGCGGGTGACTCGCTGCCGGTCGACCCGACGGGCAACACGCTCGACGACATGGCGAACATTCTCGAGACCGAGGGCGTGTTCGTCCACGCGCTCGCGATGCGCGCGGGCGATGCGCTGCTCGCCTCCTCGTTCAAGCGGCTCTCGATCTCGACCGGCGGCGGCTACCACGAGACCGCCGCAGCGAGCGCCGTCACGATCGTCGAGTCGATCGCACGCGGTCTCCTGCAGGACATCGAGCTCGACACGCGGCTGCTCGCGCAGCTGCGTGAGGGCCTCGTCGTGCCGGAGCCGCAGCACGAGGACGACCTCGTGCCGTCGCGCGCGGAGCTCCTGGCGAAGCTGCTGCGGGTCGACAAGGGCTGTGTCCACGCCGGCCTGATGCGGCTCCGCCGTCGCCGCCTGATCGACGCGCGCGAGGCGTAGGGATCGAAATCAGGGTTCGCGATCGTCCGCATCACCTCGTGACGGTGACTGCGGGTGCCTGGTCGCATAGATGTTGTGCGGAGTTTGGACGAGGGTCCGGAAGAACCAGCGAATCGCGTGACGGATCGGGCCGGCCAGGCGCACGAACAGGGATGCTGCGTGATTGCTGGATCTTCATGTTGTTCGTGCTGACGGCCCTGACCGGCTCGGCCACCGCCGGCGGTGACGCCGAGGTGGAGCGACTCCGCCAGCACTTCACGATCGTGGACCACGAGCTGAGGGCGGCCGACGTGAGTGGACTCACGAACGAGCAGCGCGTGCGAAGGGCCGCGCTGATCGCCGAGCTCGCCCGGTATCGCGAGCGCGGGATGTTTCCGCGCAACCTCGACTTCGCTGCGCAGACTCCGTACTTCATCGATGACCGCGGCGTGCGCTGCGCGATGGCGCACCTCGTCGAGACGCATGGCGGGGCGGCATTGGTCGCACGCGTTGCGGCGTCATCGAACAACGCGTACGTGCGCGAGCTCGCGGTCGACGTGGAACTGGGACCTGCGCTCGGAGCGTGGCTCGAGCGCGTTGGCCTGACGGCGGCCGAGGCCGCGCGCATTCAGCCGTCGTACGTGCGGGAGGTCGGCGAGCGTTGCAGCCGGGAGGGCGGCATTTATCCCTGCATGCAAGGAATCACGTGCACGCCCGCGCTGGATGACGCGGAGATGGCGTACTGCTCGCCAGCGTGTGATCCGGCGGCAAGCGAGTGCCCGGTAGGGCTCGCGGGAATCCAGATGGAGTGTCAGTCACGCGGGGACGAGTACGTTTGCGTGTATGCCGGAAAGTCACCTGGCAGCCTCGGCTGGGAGTGCGATGCAGACACGGCCGGCATCTGTGCATGGGCGTGCGCCGGGCTCGACGAACCGGGCGACATCGGCAGCTGCGCGCCATCGTGCTCCGATTCTCAGGCGTGCCCAGTCGGCTACGAGTGCGAGCCTCACCGCGACGAGAGCGGCGCGGATGAACTGCGCACGTGCGTACCGCAGACCGAGGATGGCGGATGCAGCGCGGCCGAGAGCGGCTCTGCGTACATGGTCGGTCTGCTCGCGCTGACACTGTTCGTACGACGGCGACGCGGGAGCGCGACGGGTCGCTGAGAAACCTTGCAACTTGGGTCCGGGCTGCCGTTGCGTGGAACGAAGGTCAGGCGTGACATTTCAACGGGCCTGTCAAACGACATTAAGAACTGAGCCCCGCGCGCCACTAAAACTGACCCCATCCATGTGTTCAGTGGTTGGACTTGTTCGAACCGAGAAGCCCGGCCCGGTTCTTCTGTCGTAGTCGGAAGCTGTCGCCCTGGATGACCAGGACATGGCTGTGGTGGAGCACGCGGTCGAGGACGGCTGAGGCGGTTCGAGACCGCGATCGGTCAGCGGATGGGAGCGTCGGGGCATCCCTACGAGAACAGCTGTTGGCTGGTCGCATCCGGCGACGGTCCGCTGGCGGCGAGCCACCATCTGTGGTGCAGCCTGCTCACAACACGCGTACGTGTCATCGGGTTTCTTCTCGAAATCGTCGAACACGCGAGCGACGCGAGATGCTCGACATCCTCACAGGGTTCGCGGCTTGTTCGCGAGCGGACACATCGCCGCGCGAGGATCGGACCTGCGTGCGCGACTCGTATCGGGGTCGGGCCTACCGCGTGCTCGATGAGCTCGGTCTCCACAGCACTCGCGAAAGCTGCCCTCCTTCCCGTGAATTTCGAGAACCGGGAGCTCGGCGTCCGCGCTCGACACCTTGCCGCCGGATCAGCCACAGCATGGTGGACGCTTCGGAGAACGGTGGGATCGGCGCGAAGCATCCCGCCGGCAACCTTGCGAAGCCTTGGCCTCGCAAGTCCGAGCGAGCCAGCTGGAACATCGATATGAATGCGATCTGTCGGTCGGTGAACCGCGCCCGCTCATCCTCGTTGATGGTGTGAATCGGGGGCGCGGATCCCCGCTTGCGCTGCGCTGGCTTGGTCGACGGATCGACGGCGAGCACGCCGGCGACGCCGAGCACGCTCGGATACGTCGACCGTGCGGTGCGCTCGATGTCATCGACGATCGCCTTCAGTCGCTGTTGCCGTTCAGCGGTGTCGAGGCCGCGCCACGTCGGTAGCGGAGCGAAGTCGACCGGGTAGACGACCTCGATCTCACCCCGCAGCGGCTCGCGTCCGCCGCCGCGTCCACCGCCGGCGCGAAGTGTGTGCGCACGACGACGATCCTGCCATCGACCGGTGCACACCTGTTCGAGCAGCAGTGCCCGAGCGCTGTGGACGCCCGGCCAATCGACACAACGCCGTACCAGCCCTTCCTTCACGCCTTGCGACAGCACGTAACTCAGCCGCTCCTCCTCGGATGCGGCGCCGACCATGATGTACGCGGCCTTCGCGAACACCGAGCCGTCGGTTCCTCGAAGCCGATGAACCAACCGGGCAACGTTCGAGTGCACGTACTGGACGAACCGAGCCAAGGCTTCCCCGTCGGCGACCGATACCAGCGCGTGCCAATGATTGGACATGAATGCGACCGCGTGCAACTCGAGCGGATACATCGACAACGCACGGCCAAGGATCGTCCAGATGCCCGCATTGAGCTCCTTACCCGGCGCGACCAAGTAGCGCCCCCCGATCGTGCGCGCCGTGATCTCGACGAGCGATCCGGCAGGCACGAAGCGCGGTGACTCTCGGCTCATGGGTCCCCTCGCGAGTTCAAATCTGACGCCAGGCGCAAGTGCTCGCAGTTCCTCGAGCGCTTGTCCGGCTTCGTCCGAGCCACGGACGAGGGCGTGCGTGGCGGACACGGCGCACGAGAACACAAGGCAGACGTGACAGCTGGTTACCTGCGTGTTGTGCCAGCTGCCTCACGCTTCCAAGCACACATCATCTCGTGCTTGAGAGCGTCACACGCGCAGAAGCTGGTCGATCAGCGAAGCCAGGGCCCGCATGTCGACCGGCTTGACCAGGTGCGCAGCGAAACCCGCCTCCTGCGTGCGTCTCCGATCGGACGGCTGCCCGTACCCCGTCACAGCGATCAGGCGCAGCGCGCTGAGTGCATCGATCTCCCTCAGGCGGCGGGCGAGCTCGTAGCCATCCATCGCCGGGAGACCCAGATCAAGGAGGGCCAGGTCGGGCTCGAAGGTCCTGGCGATCTTCAACGCGGTTGGGCCGTCGTATGCGACACGAGTCTCGTGGCCGAGCAACCCGATGGCGTCGGCGAGCATTCGCGCAGCATCCTGGTTGTCATCGACGATCAAGACGCGATGCGCGGTGGTCGCGGTGATGCCCTGCGGCAGACGCGGGCGTGGCGCCACGAGCTCGTGCGTGAGCGGAAGCCGAACCTCGAACCTGGATCCTGTGCCGCGACCTTCGCTGTGCGCCGACACGGACCCGCCATGCTGGGCGACCAGATTCTTGACGATCGTCAGCCCGAGCCCGAGGCCGCCACGCGCCTGCGTCACGGATCGCCGCTCCTGCATGAACATGTCGAACACGTGCGGCAACATGTCGGGTTCGATTCCGATCCCATTGTCGCTGACGCAGATCACGGCCTGTTCGCCCTCCACGCGAGCGGACAAGGCGATCGAGCCGCCGGGATTGGTGTACTTCGCCGCGTTGGTCAACAGATTCGAGAGCACCTGCGCGAGTCGCATCGTGTCGACGCAGACGATGATGCCCGGAGCAACGTCGATCGCGAGGTGATGCTGCTTCTGCTCGAACAGCGGGCTGGCCAGCTCGACGCTCGTGGACATGATCGTCGCCACGTCGATAGCTTGGCGATCGAGGTCGACCTTCCCGCTGGTGATCCGAGACACGTCAAGGAGGTCGTCAACCAGGTGCGAGAGGTGCTCGGTCTGGCGACCGATGACCGCGACTTCGTTCTCGACCCCCGAGAAGCCACGCAGCTCGATTATCTCGAGTGCCGTCGTGATCGGCGCCAGCGGGTTTCGTAGCTCGTGGCCCAGGAGTGCCAGGAAGTCGTCCTTGGCACGGTTCGCGTCGCGGGCGAGTCCCAGTGCGGCCTCGAGCTGGTGGCGAATGACGACCTTCTGTGTCACGTCCACGGCGAACACGAGGACACCCGAGGTCGTTCCGTCGTCCTCTCGACTCGGGGCGTAGATGAAGTCGAGGTAGATGTCCGAGAGCACGCCATTTCGCTTCGTGTCGACGCGTGCCAAAAACTCGTTCGCGACAAACGCTACGCCGGTCCACATGACCTCGTGCAGCAGGTGCGGAAACGGCTGATCGGCGACCTCGGGGGTGGCGTCGAGCAGTCTCATACCGATCACCGATTCATCCCGGCCCCACAGGTCGAGCAGCTTCGCGTTCGCGAGCTCGATGATCATGTCTGGACCTCGGAGCGAACACACCGCGGCGGGAGCATCCATCAACAGCGAATGCAGGCGCCGCCGCGCGGCCGTCGCGGTCTGGTGTGTCGCAAGTCTCGCACGGCTCGCGGAGAGCAAGGTCTCGACGCGGGTCATCAGCGCGCCGGCGGCGAACGGTTTGACGATGTAGTCGTCGGCACCCGCGCGCAGCCCCTCCGCGATCGACTCCTCACCGGCGCGTGCCGACAACAGGATGATCGGAAGGGAGGCGGTTCGTTCGTCGTTGCGAAGCGCCGCGAGCAGGCCGAAGCCGTCCAGGATCGGCATCATCACGTCGGCGATCACGAGGTCGAACGAGCCCGCGCGCACAGCGGTAAGCGCTTGCTCGCCGTTCGCGACGACCTCTACCGACCAGCGTTCTCCGAGCAGCCGCCGGAGGTAGTCCCGCATGTCTGCGTTGTCGTCGGCGAGCAGGATGCGTTCGGCGGAGATCGCGGGTGCCGCCGAAGCCTCGACAACCGCTGGCATCGGCAGCCACCGCAACGCCTCGGCGACGAACGCCTCCTCCTGCCCGCTCGCAGCGGCGACGGCGACCCGCGTGCTGCCGGTCGGGACCCGGGGGAGCGTCACCGTGAACGTGGTCCCGCGGTCGGGCTCGCTGATCACGTCGATTGCACCACCATGGATGACGACGAGATCGCGGACCAGCGCCAGACCGATGCCCGTACCCTCGTGCGTGCGGGCACGTGCCCCGACGATCCGATGGAACCTCTCGAACACCTTCGAGAGCTGGTCCGCGGCGATCCCCACCCCGGTATCGCGCACCGTCAGCTCGACTCGGTCCGCATGCTCCGTCAGCGTGACGTCGATCGATCCGACGAACGTGAACTTGAACGCGTTGGAGATGAGGTTCAGAACGATCTTCTCCCACATGTCCGGATCGACATCGATCGGGCGGGAGAGGGGCGGACAGGCGACGTTGAGCTCGAGGCCCCCGTGCTCGACGGCGGACCGGAACGCGCTCGCGAGGTCCGCGGTCAGCGCGGAGAGGTCGGTCGGTCGACGGTTCGGCTCGGCCCGGCCAGCTTCGATCCTCGAATAATCGAGCAGCTGGTTCACGAGTTTCAGCAGGCGCTGGGCATTCCGATGTGCGGTCTCGAGGTCGGCGCCTGCGAGCGACGCATCCGGCGAGTTCAGCGCGTTCTGCAGCGGGCCCAACAGGAGCGTGAGGGGTGTCCGAAACTCGTGGCTGATGCTCGAGAAGAATGTTGTCTTGGCGTGATCGAGCGCGGCGAGGGACTCGGCCCGCTTGCGCTCTTCCCCGTAGGCGCGGGCGTTTCCAATCGCGACCGCGATGGCGTTGCCCAGCAGGTCGAAAAAATCTCGATAGCTGCGATCGATCGGCAGCCTGGGACTGACACCCGCGACCACGATCCCGAACGGTTCATCGACCCCCGCAAACCGGAGCGGGAGGACGAACGCTGCTCGCGGTGGTTCCGGATACGGCCCGCACGCGAGCGCGCCCGTGCTGCGATCGAGGCCGGTGACCTCGATGCCGTTCCGGGACTCCAGTGCAGCGGCAAACGGCCAGGCGTGATCGGCCGCAGCCACGCCGTCCTCGAGCTCGGTCACGGGCTCCGACTCAGGACGCGGCCGCGACGATGCTGCGAGCTCGATCCCACTACCCTGGCCGGACAGCCGATAAAGCCGCACGAACGGGAGATCGAGATCGAACTCGGAGAGGCTGCGAACGACCAAGGCGCACGCCTCGTCGACGTCCTTTGCGTGCCCGGCGTGGGCAGCAAGATCGCGCAAGCAACGCGTCCGTCGCTCGCTGAGCACCTGCGCCGTGGTCTCGGTTACCGGGTGGAACAGCCCTGCAACACGCCCCGCCTCGTCACGAATCGGGCTGAAGGAGAACGTGAAGAACGCCTCTTCGAGGAAACCGTGCCGGTCGATGAACACTCGCTGGTTCTCGAGGTAGTCGGCCTCGCCGGACCACGCGCGGTCATATGCAGCCCCGATGCTCGGGAACGCCGGGGCCCAGCAGTCCCGGAAGTCCTGTCCCATCGAGGCCGGATGCTTGGCTCCGCAGATCGGCCAGTAGCCGTCGTTGTAGATCTGCACGTGACCGTGGCCCCAGATGATCGCGATCGGAAACGTCGATCCCATGGCGAGGCCGATCGTGGTGCGCAAGGCGGCAGGCCACGACTCGGTCGGACCGAGCGTCGTGGTCGACCAATCCATCGACTGGATGAGCGCGGCCATCCTCCCACCCACGGCGAACCCGGCTCGCACGTGCGAGGCGGGCATGGTGTCCGTGGTAACGCCTGCGGTCATGCTGGAGCGCAGTCTCCCCGCATTCGAAGTGCAAGGCCAGCGGGCGCTCCGGCGGTGATCTCGAATCTGTAGGAGCCGCACACACTTAGCGCTCGCATTCGATGAATCAGCGGCGCTCCGAGCCGGGCTCGCACACCGCGCTCTCGCTGAAGGACGCCAGGTATCGACGATCCATCAGTCGAGCACGCTAACCCTGCCGGGACGTCGAGCCGAGATCTGCGGCCACCGCAAGAAGCACCCTCTCCTGGTGCTCGGCGATCTGGCCCGCCGCACGGATCGCGGCAAGCAGCGCGGCGTAGTCGCGCCGAAGCCGGGCGAGGTAGGCGGCGATGAGCTCGGGCACCGCCGCAGCGCGCACGTCGCGCCGTTCGATCACGGCAAGCAGCGCCAACACCTGTTCCAGTGAATCGGTGGTCGCGCCGCGGCGAAACCGTAGGCACTCGCGATAGCGCGAGGCCTCGTCGAGGACGCGCAGGGTCGCGGCGTCGATCGGCCGCTCGATCGGCGCGCTCCGGCCGTGTTCGTTCGCGAGCGCGTTCGCGACGCAGACCATGCCAAGCCGTCGAATCGAATGCACGGGGATGGGTGGTCGCACCAGCTTGGTCGCGACATGCGGGAGCTCACCTCGCGCGGCGAACCCGAGATCGAGGCACCCGTCGAACGCGGCCGCGCGCGCCGCGCTGTGCACGTGCGTCATCGCGATCAGGCTGAC
>JBBJLY010000393.1:0-5927 GCA_037720695.1 Kofleriaceae bacterium
CTCGAGCACCGCGCGCCTGCGAAACCTGGCCCCGACGTTGGCGACCGCGCGCGTCGCGCGAACTCGATCCGGCCGGACCTCGGCGGCGAGCATCGGCTCGAACACGAGATCCCGATCGCCGAGCAGCATCTCGTCCTCGCCGAACGGCAACGTCACCGAGCCGATCGCCGTGATCGCCAGGGTCGGACGCTCGACCAGCGCGAGCTTCACGCCCGCGCGCGCGTCGAGCGGGCCTGCGAGGCCATCCCCGAGGTACGCCGCAGGATCGTCGGGATCGGCCGACGGGTCGATGTTCGATAGCGGCCGTAGCGCGATCAGGCCGGTCGACCTGCGGTCGCCATCGTCGTAGCGACCGCGCACGCCGTAGCCCGGCGCCGTGCGGGTCCGGTAGGCGCCGACGTCGATCCCGATCGCGATCCGATTGGCGAGCGTGATCCCGAAGGCCATATCGACGGTGACCAGGTAATCGAGGATGCGATCCGACGAGCCATCCCCGATGCCCGGGACCGCGAGATCGATCGGGGACCGCGCATAGCCGACCAGCAGCTTCATCGACAGATCGCGCTTCGGCATCAGGCGCGCACCCTCGACCGCGAACACGCCGTTCGCGTCGTACGAGCTGCGGAACAGCGCGCTGTCGATGCCACTCGTGACGTCGGCGCGGGCCGTCGTCCCAGCGGCTACAACTGCCGCGACGAGGGTCGCGAGGCTGCGGATCACAGGGGGCACGTCATGCCGAGCGCGTTGGCTGGTCGGAACACGGAGACGAACACGATGAACGGCAGCGACGCGCCTGCCCGCTTCTCCCACACGCACTGCGCTGGCAGCGGCCCGACCTGGGCGCTGTACGCCGTGCTCTCGGTGACCGCAGCGTTGGTGATGATGGCCGTGCCGTTGGTGCTGGTTGCGGTGGCCGCGGGATCGATCGTGGTGTGCCCCGTCTGGTCGACGAAGTAGTGATCGTCGTCCGGGATCACCGCGCCGTTGCGCGTGACCACCACGTTCTCCTGGTTCGCGAGCCCGGTCCGCGCCGCGCGGAAGATCGGGACGAACAGGCCGCCCGACAGCGGCGGGCCGCCGCTCGCCGTCCACATGTCCGTCACGGACTTGGCGACGACGAAGGCCTCGAACTTCTGGGTCGCCGTGCCAGGGGCCTTGAGGGTGGTCACGCCGACGGTGTTGGTGATGCCGAGCGGGCCCTGGTTCGCCGGATTGGCGTCGTCGATCCCGAGCCCGATGAACGGGCCGGCCGGCACGGTGATGCCCTTCACGCCGTACCGACCGCAGTCGTCGATCGTGATCTCCTCGACAGCGAGCGGCATCGCGCTCCCCGGATCGCTGCCAAAGGCGATCGCGTCATACGCGCGGATCCCGATCGCGCACGGCCCGGTGGCCTCGCTCGCGGTGCACGGCGCGCCAGTCGCATCGGCCTTGCTCAGCTTCTGGTTGGTCTCGAGGTCGTAGAGCTGGCCACAGATCGACTGCTTGCCAGCCACCGGGGTGCCGCACGGGAACGGCGCAGTGCAGCCACCCGCGCCGGTCCCGACGCACGTGATGACCCCAGTCTCCGGATCGATGTTCTCCTCCGTGGTCTCGCCGTCGCACAGCGTCGGCGGCAGCTCCGGCACGCAGACCGTGCCCTCGAGCTCGGTGAACGGACCGCATGTCGCGTTATCGACGACGACGTTCGCCGGGACACACTTCCCGTCGCGCTCGATCGTGCCGTCACCACACTCCACGCTGTCGCATGACGAGAATCCGAACAACGCACCGAGGAGGAAGACTGTCCGCATGGATCCTCAGAAGTGAACGTCGTCCTCGCCCAGATCGACGCAGATAGCGAGGTCGGCGGGGCCGAGGTTGGGGAACGGGGGGCTGGACATCGCGACGTGCAGCACGCCGCGCGCCTTGCTGACCGGTCGCCCGCTGAGCAGCAACGTGCCGGGCTCCTCGACGCCATCAGTCTGGTAGTAGATCGCGTACGCGTCGATCTCGGCGAGGGATGCGTCGACGAAGAACTGCGCGCCGCCGAGAGGCGCCGGACTGATCGGGTTGACGCCGACCACCATGCCGAACGTCGTGCCGTTGAGCGGCGAGGTCAGCACGCGGTCGGTGCCCTCGAAGTGATCCGGGTTGGCGTCCCAGAAGGCCTGGCACGTGGCCAGGCGGCGCGCGTTGTGCGCCGGTTCGATGCAGCCGGGCGGCGGGATGCCCGCGCCGTCGCAGGTCGCGTCCACCGCTGGATATGCGGTCTCCGACGCCGACGACACGACCTTGATCCCGGCCGCCCCGCCGAGCGCTGCCACGTTCATCATCCGCTGCTGCGCCGTCGCGGCCTCGATCCGATCTGCCTCGCTCGCGCCGGGTGGTGGCATCGTCGGGTCGGCGATGCCGGTGTCGAACGCGACCATGTCCCCGAAGTCGGCGACGTGGAGGCCGGGGTACGGCACGTGCTCTCCGGCATCGATGAAGCACGGCGACGCGGTGTCGACGATGCGATGGACCTCGAAGCGCTGGATCTCGAACAGCTGATCGGTACCGTCGATCTCGTCGATCGCGTACAGCCGGAAGTGGACGTTTGCCGGGAGCTCGCCCGGCCCCGGCACCACCCCCGGCGAGGCCTGCACGGGCATCGCGGGCGACAGGTCGACCTGGACGTTCGATCCGCGAAAGCCCTCGACGCAGCCAGCGGCCGCGAGCACGAAAAATGGCCAGACCCGTGGCACGTCGTCCCTCCGCGAAATTGTAGGCCCGCAGGTAGGGAGTGTCTAGAACACGCTACCCGCCGGCGCGATCGACTGTCAGCCGCGTACGCTCGGTCAGCACGTCCACCACGGGCAACAGGACGCGGGCGATCAAGGCCGCCCGCCTGTCATGGTTTGTCGCAGGCACGCTGGCAGACGATCTCATGATCGAACCGCTGGTTTCAGGCCATGATGGGTTCGATGCGCGCAGTCAGCTTGTGGATGTTGTTCGTCGTCTCGGCATGTGGAGACGACGGCCCGATCGACCCGCCTCCCGATGCCGAGGTGGTCGCGACGGATGACCGCGGACAGCTCGTGACGACGACCGAGCTCCCCGCCACTGCGATCGGGAGCAACTCGCTCGCGAACCTGCGGCTCCACAATCGTGGGACGGCCCCGACCGGCGTGATCGCGCTGACGATCGATGGCGATGCGGCGGCCGAGTTCTCGCTCGTGACCCAGTCAACGACCTGCGTCGGCGCAGTCCTCGCACCGGCCGCGTCCTGTGACATCACGCTGTCGTTCACCCCGGCAGCTGCCGGTCCGCGAGCGGCGAGCCTCGGGATCACCAGCAATCCAGGCGGCAGCACGCGCGTCGCGCTGGTCGGTGAAGGGCTGGTTGGCCAGCTGCATCTGGATCCGACGACGCTCGACTTCGCGGTCGTCACGCTCGGGAGCACCGCCACGGCAACGATCGCGGTGGTCAACGACTCCATGGTCGACGCGCCGCTCGGTGCCATCGCGGTGACTGGTGGTGGCTTCGCGATGACAGGATCGACCTGTTCGACGACGTTGCCGGCGGGCGACACGTGCTCGATCGATGTCACGTTCACGCCATCGACGGTCGGCGCCGCGAACGGGATGCTGGTGGTCACCGCGGACGGTATCGACCACACGGCGATGCTACTCGGCGCCGGTGGCGTCGCGACGCTCCGATTGACCCCCGCCACCATCGACTTCCAGCGAGTCGAGATCGGGACGATCGCGACCACGGTCGTCACACTCGTCAATGACGGGACGGCAACCGCCGAGCTCGCGAGCATCACGGTCACCGGCACCACGTTCACCAAGCAGAGCTCGACCTGTGGCAGCACACTCGCAGGCTCGAGCTCGTGCGAGATCACGGTCGCGTTCGCGCCCACCGCGCAAGGCGCGCGATCCGGCACCCTCGTCGTCACCGCCGAGGGCACCACCCTGTCGAAGGGGCTGTCTGGGCTCGGCGGGCGCCGGGTGACCGTGGTCCGCGCTGGCACCGGCATGGGCACCGTAACGGCGTTTCCGACGGTGATCGACTGTGGCGCGACCTGTAGCGGCCTGTTCGAGGGGAACGCAGCACTCACCGCCACACCGGCGACGGGCTCCGTGTTCTCCGGCTGGTCGGAGGCCGGCTGCACGACGACGACCTGCAACGTGCCGCCCGGCACCGACCCGCGCACGGTGACCGCGATTTTCACGCTCTCGCAGGGCCCGGCAGTGGTGACCGTCGCGTTCGCGGGAACCGCTCGGGGCGAGGTCGGCGTCGACGCAGGTGGCACGGTCACCGTGTGCACGAGCGCGTGCAACGTCCCGTACAGCCCGGGCGAGACCGTCACCGTGTTCGCGGCCACGCCTTCGACGCTCACTGGCATCTCGGGTGCCTGCGCGACGAGCACCAACTTTCCAGATACCTGCAACTTCACGGCGCCCACCGGAACCTCGGTGGTCACCGCGACGTTCAGCAAGGCGCCAAAGGAGCGCTGGACGTTCCTCGGGGATCTCGACGAGCGATTCATCGCGACCGATCTCGACAGCGCGGGCAATGTGATCGCAGGGTCGAGCAATCGCGTGATCAAGCTCGATCTCGCGGGCGGGCTGGTGTGGTCGAAGCCGCTGGCCGTCCTCGAGCTCTCCGTCGGCGTGGCGGATGTCGTCTACGTTGCGGGCGCGACCAGCGTGACGAAGCTTGACGCCTCCGGCGGCACGGTGTGGACCAAACCATATGGCGCCGTCACTGCGATCTCGGCGAGCCCCAACGGCAACATTGTCATCGCCGCTGACGGCAACCTCACCGTGTACGACAGTGGTGGTGTGCAGCAATGGACGGTCGCGCGCTCGGTCGACGACTTCGTGATCGATGCTGCGAGCGGGATCCACATCCCGGTGCCGCGCAATAGCGCGGACCAGTCGTGGTTCGACACCGCACGTTACACGGCGACCGGGACGCCACTGGCGAACGTTGTCGAGGTCTCACCGATCATCTCGTCGGGCGCCAACGGCGACGTGCTCGGTCAGCTCGCTCTCGACGCCACCGGTCGCTACGTCGGCCTGATGTCGAACCGAGAAGCGTACGTGCAGGTCAGTCCAGTTGGTGGTGCGATCGCCTACCAGCTCGGCACGATGTCCGCCTCGAGCCGTCGCCTGGCGTCACTGGTCTCCCCATGGAGCACCGACGTCGCCTGGATCCGCGCGCAGGAAGAGTTCAATGACCACGGCTTCACCTTGAAGAAGCTGTCGCCGACAGGTAGCACGAGCTACACGCTCTTCCGCCAGGCGATCGGCTGCGGCGCGAACGGCGATCAGTTCTTCGCGATGGCAGGCGGGCCGACCGGCCAGCTGTCGATCGTCGGTCGCTATCAGGGCCTGCTGGGCGGCTATTGCGGCACAACGAAGAGTGTCGGCTGGATCCAGACCGTCGATCCCTGAGCTCAGGCCGCGAGCTCGATCCAGAACGCGGTCTCGCCGTCCGCGCAGTGGACGCCCACCGAGCCGCCGTGCGCGATCGCGACCGACCGCACGATTGACAGGCCGAGCCCGGTGCCACCTGACGCGGTGCGCGTCGAGTAGAATCGGTCCCAGACCTTGCGCTGCGCGGCGGCCGACAGCGTTGGGCCGCGGTTGGCGACCGTGACGCGGCGCCCGGTCACCTGGATGCGGACGGTGGTGCCGGCGGCAGCGAACGCGGTCGCATTGGCGACCAGGTTCTCGAGTGCGGCCGCGAGCTGGCCCTTGCGGCCGTTGACGACCGCGGCCGAGCAGGCGACGACCTCGACTGGCACCGGCCAGGTGTGGCTGGCGATCGCGCGGGAAAGCGCGGCGAGGTCGACCGGGAGCTGGATGCCGTGGTCGGCCTCGACGCGAGCGAGC
The DNA here is from genome assembly GCA_037720695.1 of Kofleriaceae bacterium. Taxonomy (GTDB): domain Bacteria; phylum Myxococcota_A; class Polyangia; order Haliangiales; family Haliangiaceae; genus JABFXX01. Next base: position 5,868 of record JBBJLY010000393.1, read on the forward strand.
TCGAACAGGTCGCGGCGATGCTGCGCGCTGACGAGCTCGTCGTCGGGTACTCGCTCGGCG
>JBBJLY010000165.1:0-19173 GCA_037720695.1 Kofleriaceae bacterium
TGCCGACGGGGGGCTCCGGAATGGCGAATCGCCGCACGCACCTGATCGCGAACGGGACGGTGGAGCGCGCCCCTGCGAAGTCGATGGCTCTGCCCACCGACGTGTCGATCTGGGAGCCCATGATGATGGTCGGGGCCAAGGCGCCCACGACCAGCGAGGTGCTGCAGCAGACGCGCGAGCCGGGGCGGCTGTCGCGGGAGCTCGAGGCGAGCTTGCTGTCGTTGCTCACGCGGCCGATCGATCTGACGGCCGGGCACACCGCGGGCTATGCGGTGCGCGAGCAGGAGATCGGGCAAGCGTTCTCGCAGCTCGACGTGCAGACGGCACACGTGCTGTCGCGTCGGCTGGAGCTCGCGCGCTACGACGATGCGATCGCGACCGCGTTCAACCGGATGGTGTCGTCGCGGCGGATCCGGCTGAAGGGGTTCCTCGCGAATGCGCGCAAGCGCGCAGCAACGTAGGCGACGGTTTCTGGCGTTGCAGGTTGTTGGTTGGGCGGTGCGGCGTCGACACGCGGCAACGTGATCGGCGCGAGATGGTTCTGGCGTTGTAGGTTGGTAGGTTGGCGGTTTCAGTGGCCGGCGCGCAGGCGCTCGGCGAGCGCGCGATGTTCGGCACTGCCGACGATGGCGCGCGGTGGGACGGGATTGCGGCGCTGATTTTCGGCGTGGGCGCGCTTCATCGCGCGCACGCGAGCCGCGGACTCGGAGATCCGGGCGCGCAGCGTGGAGTCGGTTTCGGCGGCGCGGATCAGCGCTTCCTCGGCGGTGGCCTGGTTCGCCTCATCTTCGCAGAGCAGGAGGACGTCGCAGCCGGCGCGGATCGCGGCGACCGCGGTCTGGTCGGTGCCGAGGCCGGCGAGCGCCTTCATGTCGAGATCGTCACTGACGATGACGCCTTCGTAGCCGAGGCGCTGGCGAAGCAAGCCGGTGATTACCGCTTCGGACAGCGTGGCGGGCCGCGCTTCGTCGAGCACGGCGAACACGACGTGGGCGGTCATCAGCATCGGGAGCCTGGCCTCTGCCGCGCGGGCGAACGGCGCGAGCTCGACCGATTCGAGGCGCTCCCACGCGTGGTCGATCCGCGGCAGCTCGAGGTGGCTGTCGGTCGTGGTGTCGCCGTGGCCGGGGAAATGTTTGCCGCAGGCGAGGATGCCGGCCTCGTCGAGGCCACGTGCGTACGCGAGTGCGCGACGGGACACCGTGTCAGGCGTGGTGCCAAACGCGCGCTGGCCGATGACCGGGTTCGCGGCATTGGTGTGGATGTCGAGGACCGGCGCGAAGTCGATGTCGAGCCCCAGCGCGCGGAGCTCGCGGCCCATCGCGAGGCCAACAGCCGCGGCGGTGGCTTCGTCATCGGCGACGGTGTCGTGCGCGAACATCGGCGGCCACACGGTGGCGGGCGCGCGGACGCGCTGGACCGTGCCGCCCTCCTGATCGATCGCGATCAGGGCGGGGGTGCCATCGGGCGCGGCACCATGGAGCTCGTGGTCGAGCGCCACCAGCGCGTCGAGATCACAGCCCTGATCGTCGATCACCAGGTTGCGCTTGAACAGGATCGTGGCGCCGACCGCGCCGGCGGCGATCCGATCCCGGACCGCGGCGGGGGCGCGCGTGCCGTGAAATCCGATCCAGAGCAGCTGACCGAGGTCGTCTCGCACCGCGTGACACTACCTCGGAAACGAGGTGCTCTCGCCGGCGAGCTCGAGACGTAGCGACGAGCTGTTGGCGCTGTAGACGACGATCGTGCGCACGGTCGGGAACTCGAATGCGAGGACGAGCTCGAGCCGGCCATCGCTGTCGACATCGACCACGCCCAGCACGACCAGCTTCACCACCTGCTTGGGATCGGGCGGCTTGTTGCCGTCGGCCGGTGCGGCGAGCTTGATGTCGTAGACCTGAAACGTCGGCTTGCAGGCGGCGCCGGCGGTTGGGGCCGCGCTCCACTCCTCGGCGGGCTCGCGCGTACCGTCGAGCACCGCGGCGAGCGGGAACGACTCCATCACGCCATCGCCATCGACATCGATCGCCAGCGCATCGCCCGAGACGCAGGCGCCGCCGGTCACGAACGACGCGGACGTCACGGGATCGTCCGACTGCGCGAGCTCGGACAGCGCGAGTCCGCACCCGGCGGTGGCCGGGACGCAGCGGGGATCCTCGGTGCGCGCGCCCTTGCCCGCATCGGCGGTGCACGGCAGCGCGCCGACGTAGGTGCCCGAGGCCACCGGTTGCGAGAGCCCGATGTCGGCGGTGCCGAGCGTGTCGAACCGACCAGCGACCTTGCCGTCAACGCCGTAGACCGAGAACCGCGGGACCGCGCCGCGCTCGACCACGTTGGCCACCTCCTCGGGTTTGTCGGTCCAGGCGACTGTACGGATCATCAGGGGCATCACCGCGGGACGCCCTGCCGCGCCCTGCGGGCAGAGCTCGCCGATCATCACCTGGCGGCCTCCTGCGCTCGCCGGCCGTGGCCGATGCGTCTTCAGGACCGGCGTGGGCTCGTCTGCGGGCCCACCGGGGCGAACCGTCGGTCCACAGCCCACGAGCAGCGCGAACCAGGCAACGCACGCGCCGCGAACCGGGTCAGTAGGCATCGAACGCAACATAACCTGCCGGATCTCGACCGAGCCAATCGGTGAATCGTTGCCCGACAGGTTTGACCCAGCCGAATTGGCCTGTCTATAGTCCGCCGCGTTTGGCGCTGCCCAAATCCTTCGTGCTTTCTATGCCTTATTCCACATCCCGGCTTTTCCTCGGCATCGCGGCGCTCGTCACCGGCATCTCCGTCGAACCGGCTCACGCGCAGATTTCTCCCGGTGGTGGCATGGGCGGCCCCGGCAACCCCGCTGGCTCTCAAACGGAGGAGAAGAAGGAGGGCGTGGCCGAGGCCGCGCCCAAGACCGGTCTCCTCCCGACGACGCCCGCCTTGCCGCCTCAGAAGGGCCGACGGAAGCGGTGGAAGCTGCTCGAGATCGACGGCTACTTCCGGATGCGCACCGACTGGTTCAAGAACTTCTCCCAGGGGTTCGTCGACGATCCGGCACTCGGCGGCGCGCCGTTCCCGCTCGCCCTCGGCTGTCGGTCCACGGTGCTCGGTCACCCGTGTGAGGACTCGCTGTCGAGCACGAACATGCGGCTCCGGCTCGAGCCCACCATCAACCTCGACGAAGGCACGTCGATCCACATCCAGGCGGACGTGCTGGACGGCCTCGTCCTCGGCTCGACGCCGTATGGCGAGTCGCTGACCGGCGGCTATGACTCGGCGGCCGGGAACCCCGCGCCGCTCGGCGGTTTCGGCAACTCGCAGGGCGTCCCGGTCGCGGGCGTCAACAGCGATCGCGACGCGATCCAGATCAAGCGCGCCTGGGCCGAGGTGGCCGTGCCGCTCGGCATCCTCAAGTTCGGACGCCAGCCCAACCACTGGGGCATGGGGATGGTGTTCAACAGCGGCGGGTTCGATCCGATCTCGGGCGACCAGGACTACGACGCCGACTACGGCGACACCGTCGATCGCGTGAGCTTCTCCGCGATCATCCCGGGCACCAACCTGCGCGGCATGATCGCGTCGGACTGGGTGCTCACGCGCCTGGTCTCGAACCAGACCTCCGCCAACAAGGGTCGCGAAGGCCACCCGTGGGATCTCGACGACGAGGACGACGCCAACGCGTGGGTCGGCGTGATCTCGCGGATGGATACCCCGCAGGAGTTCAAGGACAAGGTCGACCGCGGCGACGTCGCGTTCAACTACGGCGTCTACTTCGAGTACCGCACCCAGAGCTGGGACAACGATCTGACCGGCTTCACGCAGGGCGGCACGTTCGACGCCGCCAACTACTACCGCGCCCGTGAGATCAAGACCTACTCGCCCGACGTCTGGGCCAAGCTCGGCGTCGGCCCCGTCACCCTCGAGGTCGAGGGCATCGCGCAGCTCGGCAACATCCGCCGGGTCAGCGAGTTCGAGAACTTCGTCCCCGCAAAGATCCGCAAGTTCGGCGGCACCGGCCGCTTCGCCTGGCGCGGCATGGAGAACAAGCTGCACATCGGTGTCGAGGGCGGCGCGGCCTCCGGCGATCAGTGGGACAACACCCCGCAGGGCAACACGCACATCGCGTACTCGAACCCGCTCGGTGGTCCCGGCGACGATCGCCTGACGCAGTTCATCTTCAACCGCGACTACAAGGTCGACATGATCCTGTTCCGCCACCTGATCGGTGCGGTGACCAACGCGGCCTATGCCAAGCCGTACCTGTCGTACGAGCTCACCAAGTCGATCGGGTTCAAGGTCTCGAACATCACCTCGTTCGCACTGAAGCCGGTCGCCACGCCGGGCAACGGCCGGATGTACGGCACCGAGTTCAACGCCGACATCGGCTACTCCTCGGGTGGGCTGTTCGCCGGCGTCTCGTACGGCGTGCTGTTTCCGTTCAGCGCGATGTCTCACCCGTCGGACAGCACCATGGCGGGCGGCACGTTCGGCTATGGCGAGGACGCGATCCTCGGTTCCAACGTCGGCGACGCCAAGACCTCTCACACCATCCAGTCGCGGCTCGTCCTCGCGTTCTGAGCGTTTCCAAGCTCCCGCCACGGCGCATCGCGTCGGGCGGGTTTCCTGCGAATTTTCGCGAGGCGTGCGGCATTTTATGCCACCGTGACGCCCGATGAAAACGACGCTCGTTGCCACGGCGCTCGGTGCGGCTGCTCTGTTCGGGTGTACCGAGGCGCCGGACCTGGGCACCACCGCTAGCATCTCGTACGAGGAGTTCAAGGCCGAAGCCGAGAAGACGCGTGATCCAAGCGGCGCGTACATCGTCGACTGGGACATCGCGATTCGCGGCGAGGAAGCGCTGTACCAGTACTGGGCGCAGGGCCCCGGCCAGCGGGGCGCGCTGACCATCTCCACGATCGGTGGCGCGGACAACCGGTGGTCGGAGACGCAGAAGATCCAGCTGACCTACTGCATCAACTCGATGGGCTTCAGCGCCGCCGAGCACGCGAAGGTCAAGGCGGCCTTCGAACAGGCGACCGCCGATGGCTGGGAGAAGTTCGCGGACATCGATTTCGTCCATCGCCCCGATCAAGACGCGAACTGCACGAACACCAACACGAACGTGCTGTTCGACGTGAACCGCGTCAACGTCGGATCGTTCCTCGCGCGAGCGTTCTTCCCGCCCCCGGGTGACCAGGGTGCAGGTCGAGCGGCCTCCAACGTGCTCGTCGATGCGACCGCACTGGTGGCCAGTCCGCCCTGGCCACTCGCGAACATCATCGGCCACGAGCTCGGCCATGTCCTCGGATTCCGTCACGAGCACGTCCGCCCCGAGTCGGGGGCCTGCGATGAAGGCACCGAGTACCGGACGTTGACCGAGTACGACTCGAACTCGATCATGCACTACCCGCAGTGCAACGGGACGTCGCAGGATCTCGCGTTCACGACGATCGATGCGAAGGGCGCCGAGCTCGTCTACGGCAAGCCGATCCCCAACCTGTCGCCGATGGCGATGATCAACCTGCCGTCGGATGGCGCGACCTTGTTGCCCACGTTCGCGATCGAGACCTCGGTGATCGACGCCGATCTCACCAAGGTGGAGCTGTTCATCGACGGCGTGCTCCACTCGACGGTCGGCCCCGCCGGACCGTTCAACTTCGACGCGATGGAGCTGGTCGAAGGTCCGCACGAGCTAAGGCTCGTCGCGACCGATCGCCGCAACCAGGTTGCCATGCAGACCATCAACGTCACGGTCGAGGAAGAATCGGGCTGCTGCAGCGCGGGCGGCTCGCCGACCGGCGCCGGCCTGCTCGCGGGTCTGACGTTCCTTGGCCTGGTGCTCCAGCGCCGCCGCCGTCGGTAGTTGCGCTCGCGACAACGCCCCTGGCGAGCGCCGCGGGCCGCCGCACGAGGCCCAGCTGGGCGGGCCGTGCATCAGTGACATCGAGTCGATCGTGCGCGACGCGCCATGATCCGGATCAGAGCTCGGCGATCGCGTTGAGCAGGCGATCTACCGGCACCAGCTCGAGGCCGTGATTGCGCTCGAGGCGCGCCTTGTTCTGGATCGGGATCAGGGCGCGCTTGAAGCCGAGGCGGGCGGCTTCGGCGAGCCGGTGCTCGCATAGAGGGACCGCGCGGATCTCGCCGGCGAGGCCGACCTCGCCGAACATGACGGTGGTGGGATCGATGGCGCGGCCACGGGCGGACGACGCGATGGCGCACGCGATGCCGAGATCGATCGCGGGCTCCGCGAGCCGGACGCCACCGGCGACGTTGACGAAGATGTCTCGATCGAGCACGTCGCAGTTGGCGCGCTGGGCGAGCACGGCGAGCAGGAGCGCGACCCGGTTGGAGTCGACGCCCGCGGCGGTGCGACGGCCGACGCCGGCGGAGGCCGGGGCGACGAGTGCCTGGATCTCGACCAGCAGCGGGCGGGCGCCGTCGGCGGACGCGACGACGACGGAGCCGGGCGCGCCGATCGGCCGCTCCGCGAGCAGGTGGGCCGAGGGGTTGGAGACCTCGGCCATGCCGACGCCGCGCATCTCGAACACGCCGATCTCCTGCGTCGAGCCGAAGCGGTTCTTGAGCGCGCGCAGGGTCCGGTACGGGCCGCCATCGCCCTCGAGCTGGAGCACGACGTCGACCAGGTGCTCGAGCGTCTTGGGACCGGCGAGGCCGCCATCCTTGGTCACGTGGCCGACCAGGATGGTCGGCACGCCAGACGTCTTTGCATACTGCATGAGCCGGCTCGCGCACTCGCGGACCTGCGCGAGCGAGCCCGGGATGGAGTCCAGCTGCGGCGTGTAGACGGTCTGGATGGAGTCCACCGCGAGGATGCCCGTCGGCGAGGCAGCCGCGTGGGCGAGGATGCGCTCGACATTGGTCTCCGCGACGACCGACAGCCGGTCACTGGCAGCGCCGACGCGGCGGGCGCGCATGGCGGTCTGCGCCACCGATTCTTCGCCGGTGGCGTAGAGCACGGTGCGCCGCGTGCCGGCGAGCCCGGCGAGCGCCTGGATGAGGAGCGTGGACTTGCCGATGCCGGGATCTCCGCCGAGCAGCACGAGACAGCCGGCGACCAGCCCACCGCCGAGCACGCGGTCCAGCTCACCGATGCCGGTGGCGAGCCGATCTTGGCGTTGATCTCCTCGACCCGCGTGATGGGTTGCGGGGCGTGGCCGTCGCTGACCCCGGAGGCGCTGGGGCGGGTGGTGGCCTCGCTCTCGCCGCCGACCTCCTCCACCATGGTGCTCCACTCGTGGCACGTGGGGCAGCGGCCGAGCCACTTGAGCTCCATGTGCCCGCAGCTGGAGCAGCAGTAACTGCTGCGCTGCTTGAGTGCCTTGACCTTCGCCATCGCACGAGGTCGTAGCACGCGGGTCTGTCACCGCTTGCAGGCGAGCGCGGGGAGGATCTGGTGCTCGATCAAGCGCGTCGTCTCCTGGTGCATGCCCCGCGTGTTGTAGTGCGTGCGGGTGACCACGGCGACCGCGTCGAGCTCGCGCAGGATCACGATCGCGTTGCCGCCGTTACCGCCCATGTACCAGCCAGGCGTGGTCCCGCACGGCGTCTTGTAGTCGCGATACCAGAACAGATAGCCGTAGTGCTGGTCGGGAAACGGCTTGCGCTGGACAGTGGTCGCGCGCGCGATCAGCTCGGCGGACACCACCTGTCGCGTGCCGTGCTTGCCCGCATGCAGGACGAGCTCGGCGAGCGTCGCCAGATCGCGCGAGCGCAGGCGCAGCCCGCCGCCGGTCATCGGCTCGTTCGCGGGTGATCGCGAGAACTCCCACTTCGTGATGCCGAGTGGCGCGAACAGGTGCGTCGCCATGAAGGTGTCGACCGGTTGCTTCGCGACGCGTTGCACGATCTGGCCGAGCAGGAACGTGCCTGCGGTGCAGTACGAGAACCTGCCGCGCCCGGTCGCATCTCGCGTGTAGCCGGCGGCCACCGGGATGTCTGCCGCCCACCGCACCCACACGGGCTTCGGGTACATGTTCTCCTCGTTGCCCGGGCTCTGCGGATCGTCGTCGTTGCAGTCGAGCGCGGAGGACATCGTCAGCAGATCTTCGATCGTGATCGCGGCCTTCAGCGGATCGTTGGCGCCGGCGGGCGTCACATCGGCGAGCAGCGCGAACGCCTGGTCGTCGAGGCGCAGGAGCTCGTGATCGATCGCGATCGCGACGGCGAGCGCGGTCAGCGACTTGGTCGCCGAGCGCGTGTCGTGGAGCGTGTCCGCCGTCGCGCCTTCGAAGTAACGTTCGAAGACCGTCGCCCCGCCGCGGCGAACGAGCACGCTCGTGGTGTCGGGCGCATCGCCGCGTGCGAGCGCCGGTGCGAGCCCGGCGAGCGGTTTCGAGCCGCCGCAGGCGGCAATGGTGATGACGAGTGCGAGACTGCGCATGTGCTGGCTATCGCAGATCTCCCAGCGCCCCGTCTTGTACGCACGAAACCTCGTGCGCCGGGTCGCCGCGATGGATGCTAGGCTGGAGCGATGCGGATCAGCTGGTTGACCGCCGAACAGATCGCGGCGGCCCGGGAGACGCTCACCGCCGGCGGCCGGTCGTGGAACGACCACTTCACCCCCGAGTTCGCCGTCCCTCCCCTGCCCGCCGGGATCCCGCCCGACGACTGGGCCGCCATCACGGAGCACGTCGCGCGTGCCGAGCGGGTGTCGGAGGTGGTCCGCGAGCGCGGCCTCGACGCGGCGTATGCCCGGTTCACTGGCACCCCGATCGCGATCGAGGCCGCGACGCTCGCTGCCGCGGCGCACGAGGGCGAGATGCTCGGGCTCGATCAGATCCTCGGCGTGCTCGCGTGCGAGATCGACAAGCTCGTGTTCTACGCGCCGTTCCTCGAGCTGATGGCGATGCACCTCCAGGCCGAGACCGATCGCACCGTCCGCGCCTACGAGAACTTCGTCGCCGCGTACGAGGCCGCGTTGCCCGGCGTGCCCGGCGGACCCGAACGGATCGGCGCGGTCCGCGATGGGCTCGCCGACTACTATGTCAGCGCGGGTCGACTCGAGGACGCCGAGGCGCTGTTCGAGCGCCGGCACGACGAGGATCGCGGGGATGTCGCGGTCGCGCTGACGGCGAGCCGTGCGTTTCTCGCCGCCGGGTCGGTCAGCCATGCGGTGCGCTGGCTCGGCGTCGGTGCGCAGCGGGCGACCGCGCGCGGCCGCCAAGAGCTCGCCACGCGCCTGCGCCCGAAGCAGGAACGCGTGCGCGAGCGGCTCAGCTGATCGATGTCTGACCGGCTGAGCCACGGCGAGTTCTTTGGCACCCGCGAGATGACGCGGCAGCTCGCGGGGTTCGCGCTGTCGATCAGCAGCGCCGATCCACACCGCAGCGTCGAGCGCCACACGCACGACGACGCGCACTTCATCCTGCTGCTCGACGGTCATTACCTGTCGACCGCACGCGGCGCCGGCCACCTGCACGCCGAGCCCGCGCTGATCTACAACCCACCGGGCACCACGCACCAGGACACGTTCCCCGAGCGCTGCGGCCGGTTCGTCGGGATCTCGATCTCGCAGCCCGAGCTGGTGCCCGAAGGTGGTGCGTTCCGGATCTGGGATCCGGTCGCGCTCGATCTCGCTCATCGGCTCGCGCACGCGACCGCGCACGACGCGCCGGATCTCGCGTTCGAGGCGTTGTGTCTCGAGCTCGTCGGGTGCTTCAGCCACGCGCGCCACGACCGCAGTCCACCCGCCTGGCTCGCCACCGTGCGCGAGCTGCTGCACGACCGCGCGTGCGACGAGCCGACGATGCGCGAGGTCGCCGATCACGCAGGCGTCCATCCGGTCTACCTCGCGCGCGCGTTCCGCCGGTACTTTGGCTGCACGCCGGCGGCGTACGTGCGGCGCTGCCGGGTGGAGCGCGCCGCGGTGCTGGTACGGACCACCGCGTTGCCGCTTGCCGAGATCGCGGCGACCTGCGGCTTCGTCGACCAGAGTCACTTCACGCGGGCATTCGCGAAGTCACTCGCGACCAGCCCCGGCGCCTACCGCCGGCGCTACGCGTGACTACTTCTTCTTCGGCGCGGGCTTCTTGCCCGCCGGCTTCTTCGCACCAAGCGTGTCGAGCTCGTCCTGGATGCGCTTGGCACCGGCAGGATCCTTGTTCTTGTTGATCTCGAGGTACTTGTTGAACGCCTCGATCGCCTTGTCGTTGTAGTGATTCTGCTTGTAGATGAAGCCGAGGTCGAACCAGGCTTCGGCGTTGCCGGGATCGAGGCCGACCGCCTTCTCGTACGCGACCTGCGCCTCCTCGTACTTCTCCTGGCGGCGCAGCGACGCGCCGAGGTTGAAGTGGTAGCTGGGGTCGTTGGGCGCGAGCCCGATCGCGGTGTTGAACGACTTCACCGCGTCGTCGAGCCGCTTGTCGTGGCGGTACGCGACGCCGAGGTTGTTGTGGTAGCTGGCCTCGGTCGGCTTCAGCTTGACCGCCATCTCGAGGTCGACGATCGCCCCCTTGATGTCGCCCTTCTGGCGGCGCACGGTGCCGAGGTTGCCGCGGATCTCGGGGTCCTTCGGGTCGAGCCGGCACGCGGTGACGAGCGCGGTGATCGCCTGATCGATCTGCTTGTTGCGGTAGTAGGCCATCCCGAGGTTGGCCCACAGGACCTTGTCCTTCTTGATCAGGCCGGTCGCGCGCTCGTACGCACCGACCGCCTTCGGGATGTCCTGCTTCGCCTTGTACAGCGAGCCCAGTGAAGCCCAGGCCATGCCGTGGTTGGGATTCTTGCCGACCGCGGCCTCGAGGGACTTGATGGCCTCCTCGGTCTTGCCGCTGTTCTTGTACGACAGGCCGGCCTTGTACAGCGCGTCGGCGTCCTCCGCGTAGGCGACACGGGGCACCGAGAGCGCGCACAGCGCGACGAACAAGATCCGGACGAGCGATCGCATGAGTCCTCCTGAGGCGTTCAGCCTATCAGAGTGCCGCAGCGCTCGCCTGCGGTTACACGGGTACGCCCGGGTGATCTCACGGAGCTGTGAGGCGCATCGCCCCACGGCGTCGTGCGAGCGGGTCGCGGACGCGAGGTCCGGCAAACGGACGGCTCGGACACGCGAGTCATCGCTTTCGCACGGATGCGCGTGGTCCGGTCGTTGCTTCGCGACCCGAGCATGTTCGCGCTCCGATCGAAGCCCTGTTCCGTGTCGGGTCGAGGAGTATGCTGAAGGGCATGTCGTCACCCGGCAGCAACGCGGATCAGCCGCTTCCCGCGATCGACGAGCGCATCGTCGCCCCGGGGAGCCGATTCGAATGCGACGACGGGAAGCTCGTCTACGTGCCGCCAGCCGATCCTCCGCACGCGATCTGCAACGCGAACCTGGCGTGGTTGCTCCGCGCGCACGTCGTGCCCGAGCTCGAGGTCGCGGTCGACATGCTGACGCGCACGTCACGGATCGACGACATCGCGCCGGATGCCAGCGTCTATCCTCGCTTGCCCCATCCCGAGACCGGGGGGCGCCAGCTCGAGTGGCTCGCGTTCGAGATCGCGAGCACGCAGTCGCTCGCCGACGCGGGGCGCAAGGCCGGGAAGCTGATCGGGCGGGGTGTGCGCCGCGTGTTCGCGATCGATCTCGAACGCACGCGCGTGCTCGAGTGGTCCGGCACCCTCGGGACGTGGTCGATGCTGGATTCCGGGACGTCGATCGAGGATCACGCGTTCGTGCTGCCAATCCCGATCGAAGCCCTGCTGCACGTGACTCGTGCAGACGACGCGGTCGCGCACGCGCTCCTGGCTCGCCACCAGCCCGTGATCGTGGCCGAGATCCAGACAGCCAGGACGCTCGGGCATGAACGCGGCCGGGAACAAGGCCGTCAGGAAGGCCGGGAACAAGGCCGGGAACAAGGCCGTCAGGAAGGCCGTGAACAAGGTCACCGGAGTGGCCGCACGGCCGGCATGGTCGCGGCGGTGCTCGGAGTCCTTGCAGCCCGCGGCTTCGTGATCGATGACGCCACGCGGGCCCGGATCGAGCGCGAACGAGACCCCGAACGGCTCGAGCACCTGATCGCTCGCGCGGCCGTCTGCACGACCGTCGGCGACTTGACCGGATAGCCCCGAGGCCGTCTGGCCGAGGGGCAGCGGATCATCAGGCCTGCGCGGGTACCTCGGTCTCGAGCTTCGCCGGCGCCTCGCCGATCTCGAGCTCGGCCAGCGCCTCACCGCTCGCCGCCACATCTTGCGACAGCTCGTCGAGCTGCTTCGCCGCGACCTGTCCCGCGCTCGCGACCCGTGCCGCCTGGAGCCCGGTCGCCGCGAGCTGGAACTTCTCGAGCGCGGCGACGTGATTGTGCATCCGCGCGACCAGCCGCTCGCGACCCTTCGCGATGTGCTGGCGATAGCGGCGCTGATCATCGAGCGCCCCGCGCGCGGACTGGTACTGCGACTTCGCCTCGGCATCGGTCGACGTGGCGATCCGCTGATCGAGGTCGGCCATCCGCTTGTCGAGCTCGGCCTCGGTCGAGCCGGTGACCTTGACCGCGGCACTCTTGCACGCGACCTCGAGCGTCTTCAGCACGCCCTCGCGCACCAGGTTCTTGCCGGGCTCGCCGTTCTCGAGCTGGCCCTTGGTCGTGCTCCAGATCGCGACCGAGCGATCACACAGGCCGCGGACCTCCGGATCGAGCGTCGCGGGCAGCGCGCGCACCGCGGCGAGCACCGCGTCCGACTCGATCTTCAGGTGGCGCGGCAGCAGCGCGAGCACGGCGACCATGCCCATCGCGCCGGCACCGGCCACCGAGGTGATCCACAGCGGCCACGCCATGGTCTCACGCGCGGTGACGATCCGCATCGCGCACCACATCGCGACCAGCACCGTCAGCGCGGAGAGCCCGACACCGAGCGCGCCACGCACGCCGCGCGGCCCACCGGCAGCGAGTCCGAGCGCGAGGAACGAGGCCGCGACCACGAAGCCCGCCGCCTGCGGGAGGCCTGCCGCCCACCCCATCGTCATCACCATCACGGGGATGATCGCGAGGACCGCCGCGATCATCCGCAGCTTCGGCTGGCCGTACGCCCACGTCGCGCCGATCGCGATCCCAGCGAGCCCGCCGACCAGCGGCGCCATCGCCGTCACGGGATGGAGCGCCAGACCGATGAGGAGCGAGCTGCCGACCATGCCGGCCGCTGCGCGATGAAATGATGCGTGGTCGCCGAACCGAATGTCCATGGGCGCTAGAAACGCTCGTCGAAGGGGCGTCGATCTAATCGCGTCCCCAGCCCCTAACCCCCTGAAACCTGGTGTGCTCGTGGGACCCAAGGCCTCCCGCACGCAGACTGTTACTTCGCACTCCGCGCCCTCGCTCGATCGCGACAAGCCGCTCGACGTGCACCAGCTTCGCGCGATCGTCGACGAGGGGGTCTCGCGTGCTCCAGAAACGGCTTGCCAACGCGCGCCGTCGCAATAGAGACTCCGAGCCATGGTCTGTCGCTTCATCGTGTCGTTGCTGGTTGTCGTGAGCTGGTCAGGCGCTTCCTTTGCGGATGAGGTTCCGGTTCCTGCGGCGCCGCCGGATACGACGCCTGCGCCAACTCCTGCACCGCCGCCACCTGCGCCGGCGCAGGCGCCCGCACCGCCGTCCCCGACGCCGATCTTGAAGGGACCGACGGTCGTCACCGGTCGCGTCACCGACGTGCGTGGCAAGCCAGTCGTCAACATGCGCGTCTACGTGCTGCCGCGTCGCGGCCAGCCGTACCGCACGAAGACCAACCGGGACGGCCGGTACTCCGTCAACGTCGCAAACCCCGGCACCTACGGTGTCGTCATCGCGATCGGCAAGGCGCACACGTTCCGCACCGTGCTCGCCAACAAGGGTGCGACCAACACGCTCGACATCGACATCGATCTGGACGTCGAGGGAGGCGAGGTCATCACGATCGAGGACCACAAGCGCCCCGAGCCCACCGTCAAGGCGAAGCCCAAGCAAGACGAGCGGATGTCGCTGCCGTACAGCGAGGAAGCCGTCGAGCGCGATGCCTGGGCACGCGCGTGGGTGCTGCTAGACGTCGACGAGCACGGCACTGTCAGCCGGTTGAAGCTACTCAAGCGCCCCGGCTTCGGGCTCGAAAAGATCTGCCTCGAGGAAGCGTTCAAGCTGCGCTTCGACCCGGCCAAGGACACCGCCGGACGGCCGATGAAGACCTACGTGCTGTGGACGATGGAGTGGCCGTCCTGGGGCTGGCTCATCCAGGGCAATGGCACCGCCGTCCGCCGCCCCCGCGAATCCGACGACCTCCACGTCATGTCGCAGAACATCGCGCATGGCGTGACGCTAGAGACCTATATTCCTCCTGACCCAGGCTCCTTGGAGATCGTTGGCAAGACGCTGGTCGAAGGCGGGCCCGCATTCTCGCCGCTGGCCTCCGCGACTGCGTTCCCGCATGCGCTGTCACGGGTGCCGTGCCTCGGATCCGGTCCGCTCAACCTAGATCTCGCCAACCGCGCGTACCGCGACTGTTCAACACCGGACATGGCCAAGGCAGTCTCGCTGCCGTGGATCACCCGTGCGACCGTGGCCACCGCAGTCGCGGAGATGGCCGCGCCAAACCTCGCGCTCGTCGAGGAACAGCCGCGAGGCGCACGGTGGCCTGGTTACGTCGCAGCTGGCGCGACAGGTACGCTCGCAGTCGCGACGCTGATCTCGTTTCTGCAATACAACAAGTACTCGACACGCGTCCTCGAGTACGGCTGGAAGCACCTTCCCGATACCAGTGTGGTCCAGCGAGACATCGATACGCGCAATCGCTGGCTCAAGGCGACGCTGACGTCAGGAGCGATGACGTTCCTCGTCGGTGGCGCGACGCTGTTTCTGTGGAACCGCGGGCTCCCGAACTTCAGCGTCCAGCCCAGCCTCAGCGGCTATGGCGGCACTGCGTCGTACGGAAGGTCCTGGTAGATGCTGCGGATGCTGCAGATCGGTGTGCCGCAAACACAGTTGCGACACGGGTCCTTCGAGTAGTCGCAGGGTTCGATCACGGCGCCGTGGCATGGGCCTGGGCAATGGCGCTTGAAATGCGCGCCAGGCCCGATCATGACACTGCTCGCGCCGTTGCTCCGGGACCCGTTACGGCTGTCCCCGCGCGTCCAGATCTCCAGCGATGGCGGCACCCGTATAGGGGGTAACGAGCGATTTGCTGTCACAGCGAGGAGGTCCGTTGCTCTACCGGCCTATGCCTCGCGAGCGCGTGTTCGGTTCGCGGATGCCAAGTCGTCCGACGTCGGAGTCAGGCCTGGCCGCTGAGCCTGCAAACAACTGGATCGTGAGGAGGTGGTGCGATGAGTCATTCCGTGGGAACCGTCGTGCAGGGCATGGGTGTGGCGTTTGGCTCGAGCAGGCGGGCCAGGTCCGTCATCACGCTGCTCGCGCTGTTGATCGCGGGACCGGCCGCTGCCGAGGCCCCGCGTGCACAACGCACCGGAGACATCTTGATCGACAGCGAGAACGTCGTCTCGACCTGGGTCGGACCGTGGTTGCACGCGTGGACAGCCGCACCCGATGACCCGGTCCCACCCGGCGATGGTTCACCGCCGCCGGTCGACAATGCGCCCGCGCCTGATGCTCCGACGACACCGCCGTCCGGTGAGCCACGGTCGCCTTCGCAGCCAGGTTCGACAGTTGTCGCCGGCCGCGTCACAGACGTCCGCGGTCGCCCGGTCGTGAACATGCGTGTCTATGTGCTCCCAGGTCGCGGTCAGTCCTATCGTACGACGACGGATCGCGATGGGAGGTATGCCGTGACCGTCGTGGTGCCTGGAAGATACAGCGTGGTGATCGCGATCGGGAAGGCGCACACGTTCCGCAGCGTGGTGGCCACGCAAGCTGAGACCACCAGCCTCGACATCGATATCGACCTCGACATCGAAGGCGGCGAGGTGATCCAGATCGATGACGAACAACGCCCCAAGCCGAAGGTCGCGCCCGAACCAAAGGACGACCAACGCAAAGCGCTGCCGTACAGCGAGGAAGCAATCAAACGCGATGCGTGGGCGCGTGCATGGCTGTTGCTCGACGTTGACGAGACCGGGAAGGTGAAGCGCCTGAAGATGTTGAAGCGTCCCGGCTTCGGTCTCGAGAAGATCTGCCTCGATGAGGCCTTCAAGCTGACGTTCGAGCCGGGGCGCGATGCGGACGGCCGGCCGATGAAGACGTACGTGCTGTGGGCGATGGAGTGGCCCTCGTGGGGCTGGCTCGTCCAGGGCGCAGGCACGGTCACGCGCCTCCCCAACGAGTCCAAGGAGCTCCACGTGATGGATCGCCCCGACACGCGCCACACGTTCACGCGTGACTACGGAGGTCCGAAATCGAAGATCAGCGGAGGCCCGGGGGTCCAACCGCTGGCAACCACAACCGCGTTCTCACATGCACTCTCGCAAGTTACATGCTTCGGATCGGGGCCGCTCAACCTCGATCTCCGGAACCGTGCGTATCGCGACTGTGCGCAACCAAACCTGGCCGAGGCAGTCGCGATGACGTGGATCACCCGGGAGTCTGCCCCCGCTGCGATCGTCGAGATGTCCGTCCAGAACATCAAGGTCAGGAACGAGATCCCTCACGGCGCGCGCTGGCCTGCCTATGTCGGGTTCGGCGTGACCGGCACGTTCGCCGTCGCGACGGTGCTCAGCTACTTCCGGTTCGTCGAGTATCAGACCCGGTTGGCGGGGTTCAGCGCACACCAGGAGATCGATCGAGCGGGCGCGTTCGGGAGCGCGTTCGACGGCCGTGAACGCTGGCTGAAGCTGAGCATCATCTCGATCACCGCCACGGTTGCCGCCGGTGGCGCCAGCTTGTGGCTGTGGAACCGGCACCACGCAAACTTCAGCGTGGCGCCCAGCCTGGGCGGCTACGGCGGCAGCGCATCGCTCGAGATGTCCTGGTAGGAGCGAGCCTCCGTCGAGTGTGGATGTCTGCCAGACACGGCGGCTCGCCTGGGCGCGGAGTCGGAACAATTCGACCCTGCGGTGTGATATCCGGCGCTGTGGCGGCGAATCATCTGGCAACCGATGGACGCGGGTCGCTTCACCGAGCTGTTACGGACGCATCGCGGGCTGATCTACAAGATCGCATTCGCGTACTGCCGTAACCCGACCGAGCGCGAAGATGTGATCCAGGAGATTGCAGCGCAGCTGTGGCGTGCGCGCGACCGCTACGACTCGACGTTTCGAGAGACCACCTGGATCTATCGCATCGCGCTGAATGTCGCGATCTCTTGCTATCGCCGCACCTACCGGCACGGCGCGCGCGAGGTCGGGCTCGACACCGACGCGTTCGCCACGGAAGCCGTCGAACCGTCCCCGGCGCTGGAGCACTTGCTGCGCGTGATCGACGGTCTCCGCCCGCTCGACAAGGCGCTGGTGCTGCTCTACCTCGACGACAACGATCACGCTGCGATCGCCGAGGTTCTTGGGATCTCGACCTCGAACGTCGGCACCAAGCTCGCGCGGATCAAGCACGAGCTGCGCGCATCGGTTGCAATGGACGTAACGGACGCAAAGGAGGACAGCCATGGAGCTCGATGATTTGAAGGCGACCTGGGCGGCTCACGGTGCGACCCTCGAGCGCGATCTCTCGCTCACGAAGCAGCTACTGCACGAGACGATGACCACGAAGGCGCGGACCGCGTTGCGGCACTATCTCGGCTGGAGAGCCATGGAGCTGGTGCTCGGTGTGGTCGCGATCGCGCTCGTTGCGCCGATCCTGGCGTCCCACGTCGGAGAGCCACGCTACTTGATCGCCGGCGGCAGCGTGCTGGCGTACGCGGTCGCCATGACGGCAGCGTGCGGGGTGCTGGTCATGCGCAGCCTGCGCGTCGATTACCGAGGCATGGTGACAGCCATCCAGCGCGAGCTCGAACAGCTGACGCTG
This sequence comes from Kofleriaceae bacterium, assembly GCA_037720695.1. Taxonomy (GTDB): domain Bacteria; phylum Myxococcota_A; class Polyangia; order Haliangiales; family Haliangiaceae; genus JABFXX01. The sequence continues at coordinate 17,859 of JBBJLY010000165.1, forward strand.
CTCGAGTATCGGGTGACGAAGTGGGCCGTGCTGGGTGGTGTGGTGGTGTGGCTCCCCGCTGGACTGATCGCGTTCGAAGCGGCGACGGGCGTGGCCGCACTCGCGCGGGTCGACCTCGCCTGGCTGATCGGGAACCTCGCGTTCGGCACGGGCGTGCTCACGCTTGGCATGTGGTGGTCGAGACGACACGTCGAGCGTAGCCAGTCACGGATCGTCGATGCGCTCGCAGGACGTTCGTTGGCACTGGCAAAGCGCGAACTCGAGGCACTCGCGCGATTCGTTCGTGACTGAGCATCAGCATCGCGACACCGGAGATTGCCCGCCCCTCGATGTCGCGCTGAGCTGCCGAAGCGTCACGCGAACGCACGGTTCGGCCATGGCCCGGTCGGATGCTACGCTGAACATCCGATGCGCCCGTCCACGAAGCTGCTCGGCTGGCCGCTCCTGGCGGGGCTCGCGTCCGGCTGCGATGCGCCGCGGCCGTTCGTCGGGTTCGATGCACTGCCGTGTCTCCCCGACGCGGCGAAGCATGACGAGGACGGCGACGGCTTTCCCGACTCGTGCGACGTCTGCCCGCTCGTTGTCGATCCTCGGCAGCTCGACACCTCCGAAGGTGAGGGCCACGCGTTCCCCGACGGTGTCGGCGACGAGTGCGATCTGCTGCCCCGCAGCTCGGGCGATGACCTCGTCGTACTGCACACGTTCGCAGATCCGAGCACCTCGAAGTGGGAGGGGTCGGGCTGGAGCATCGCGGGGGACCAGGCGAGCGCCGCCGGAGATGCGAGCTGGCGTGCGATCAAGATCGAGGAAGGCGACGGCCTTGTCGTCCAGCTGCGGGTCGCGAGCTGGGGTCCGGCGGGCGAGCTCCGGGTCGGCGCCGACGGTGACGCGATGACGCGCGGCATGGTCTGCGTGCTCGCTCGCGACCGCGAAGGCGATGGCCAAGATGAGCTCGTCGTCTCCCAGTTCAACGGCGAGACGGCGACCAAGAGCGTGCCACCGCTGGGCGGCGACTTCATCCTGATGATCTGGCGCTACATCAACGGGGAACGCGAAGGGACGGTTCGGTGCACGTTGCTGCACGCGGACGCGAAGTACGAGGTGTCGATCCCGGCGCCGGATGCGAGCGACGGCGGCTACGTGTTCGCGGCGACGGGGATTGCTGCAATCTCCGCCGTGGCCGTGTACACGCAGCCCGTCGCGCCATGCGCCGAGCCGGCCCGCTGTCCGATGCCGGCCGGCGACTGAACTGGCGACCACGCCAGCTGCGCCGTCCACTCGATCGCGTCGCGTGCCTCGACCGGAATCGGCGCTG
>JBBJLY010000394.1:0-5897 GCA_037720695.1 Kofleriaceae bacterium
GGGGTCGCAGCTCGTGCTCGTCGGCGACATCGATCAGCTGCCGTCGATCGGCGCGGGCGCCGTGCTGGCCGACGTCATCGACTCCGGCGCCGCGACGGTGATCCGGTTGACCGAGATCTTCCGCCAGGCCGCGGCAAGCAAGATCGTGGTGTCCGCTCATGCGATCAACCAGGGCCTCGTGCCGGAGCTCGACCCGCCGCCGGGTGCGGAGACCAGCGACTTCTATTTCATCGCGCGCGAGGACCCCGAGGCCGCACGGAATACGATCGTCGAGCTGGTCGCCGAGCGCATCCCGCAGCGGTTCGGGATGGATTCGATCACCGACGTTCAGGTGCTCGCCCCGATGCACCGAGGCGAGCTCGGCACCGCGGCGCTCAACCGCGCGCTTCAGGACCGGCTGAACCCGGCGGGCGAGGGCGGGGAGCTGACGCGCGGCGAGCGGGTCTACCGTCGCGGCGACAAGGTGATGCAGCTGAAGAACGACTACGACCGCTCGGTGTTCAACGGCGACATCGGCGTGATCTCGGCGATCGACGCCGAAAGCTCCGCGCTCCGGGTCGAGTTCGACGGCCGTGTCGTCGGCTACGAGCGCGCCGAGCTCGACCAGCTGGCGCACGCGTACGCGGTCAGCATCCACAAGAGTCAGGGCTCCGAGTACGCGGCGGTCGTGATCCCGCTCGCGACCCAGCACTTCATGATGTTGCAACGCAGCCTGCTCTACACCGCGGTCACGCGCGGCAAGCGGCTGGTCGTCATCGTGGGGAGCCGGCGCGCGATCCAGCTCGCGGTCCGCAACGCCGACGCGAAGAAGCGCTACACGTGGTTCGCCGAGCGCGTGCGCGAGGCAAGCGCGGCGTAGCGACGCACGCCGCCCGATCGAGACTTCACGTCGGTGCCGTCTACGCCACCGCCTCGCCCTTGCCCTCGTTGGCCGGTGCCGCGCTCGTTCCGTGCTGCGAGCGTCGCGCGCGCTCCTCGCAGAGTGCGAGCACGCTCGCTTGCGGCGTGGGGTGGGCCCCCTTGCTCAAGGCAAACCGCCCGGACAAGACTTCACGGCTGTGCCGTCTACGCCACCGCCGCGCCCTCGCATACCGGGCCGTGACAACTATTCGCGTCGGGAACCCACCCCACGCCGCGAGCGCTCGCTCTGCGAACCACTCATGTCTACCGCAAGCCGGAACCACAGCGGGAGTCCGGACCTGACGACGTGGGGACACAACACTTCCCACTCTGTCGCATCCTGATCAGGACTGAATGTCCCGTTGCATCGCGCGAAAACACAGGGCGCTTGGGTTGGTCGCGGGCTTCGCGATGAAGGGGATTGCGAGCCGGCTGGAAGCTCGCAGGTCAAAGAATGCGCCGAAGGTCCGCCGGACCCCGGCGAGGGATAGCCCAACGGCTAGCCAGCGTTCGTTCCTGGTTTGCTCGGAGACTGTAACCGCAAGCTCAGCGAACGCGTGCCGCGGTGCGTGAGAACGCGACGTGCTCGTGCGTGCCGTCGCGGACGCAATCTCGGGCTCGACACTTCACCGCACGCGAAGCACCGCCAGCAGCGGATCCAGGAGGTGGGCCACCAACACCGAGACCTGACCTGTGAGATCCGAGCCTCGCTCGTCTACGCAGAGCGAGCGGCCGCGGCGTGGGGTGGGTTCACGAAGCGAATAGTTGTCACGGCCCGGTGTGCGAGGGCGCGGCGATGGCGTAGCCGGCACAGACGTGAAGTCTCGATCGGGTGGCTTGCCTTGAGCGAGGGGGCCCACCCCACGCCGCCAGCGAGCGGGCTCGTGTTCTGCGAGGCGTTCCAGGCGCGGCGTTCGGAGCACCCCGAACAAGCGTGCTGCTCGGGGTCTGACCGGCGCGCAGCGGTGGCCGAACAAGCTGCTCGAGCGGCGACGCGGCGGCGGGACCGACGGGCGGGGAAGGGCGGCGAGGGCAATCGCCGCGTGGCCGTCAGCGGCGCTGGACGTCTTCCCAGTAGAACACGGTGATCGCGATGCAGTGGAACGCCTCGTCGGAGGACTGCGTCACGACCACGTTGGTGACCTTGAGGTGGCCATTGTGGGCCATCCACGCGGTCACCTTCTCGCCGAGCTGATCACGGTCTGCGACCATCGTGGCCGAGAACACCTTTACACCGTTGAACTTGACGTCCCGGCGCAGGGTCAACTGCCCCGATTGGTTGGCTAGATTCGCAGACATGAAGTGCACCGTATCATAAACGGTTCGGCACACGGGTAGGACTCGGCGCGCGCCGGGGTGCTCGGCGTGCGCTACTCGTCGTCGTCGAGTGCGCGGTCGAGGGCGTTCGCGAGCTTCTCGGCTTCTTGCGGCGACATCGACGTCGGCGTGAATGCCTTCTCCGCCGTCTCGACGAGCGCGAGCATGCGCGCCTGCTCGACCGAGAGTCCGGACGAGTCAGTCGTGATCCACTCGTCGATCTCTTCGGTCAGCCGCTTCTTCGGTGCGCGCGCCTCTTCGCCGCGCGGGGTCAGGCCCGGCGCCGCAGGATGGCGACGGTACGAGATCGAGCCGTACGCGTTGGACAGGTCGCGTCGGAACTCCGTCATGTTCTGGTAGCGGCGGCCCGGATCCTTTTGCATCGCGCGCAGGATCACGGCCTCGGCCATCTCGGTGATCTCGCGGTGCGGCGCGAACTCGCGCGGCGACGGCGGCTGGGTGTGGATGTGCATCGACAGCACCTCGCTCGACTGCGGGGCTTCAAAGGGTGGGCGGCCGCACAGCATGTCGAACAGGATCACGCCGAGCGAGTAGACGTCCGCACGGTGATCGACGTCCTCGCCTCGCGCGGCTTCGGGCGACATGTACTCGGGCGTGCCGAACACCGCCCCCTGCACGGTCTCGGCGAGCAGCTCGTCCTGCACGAGCACCTTCGCGATCCCGAAGTCGAGCACCTTGACGAAGTCGTACGATTCCTCGCGCTCGGTGATCCACGACGCCTGGTCTGCCGCCATGCGAACGAGATCGCGGCGACCGGGCTTCTTCAGCAGCATGATGTTGTCGGGCTTGAGATCGCGATGGATCACGCCGACGGCGTGAGCGGCCTCGAGCGCGAGCGCGATCTGGTTGGCGACGTTGAGCGCGCGGTGCAGCTCGACCGCGCCCTCCTTCTCGATCAGATCTTCGAGGCTCTTGCCCTCGAGATACTCCATCACGAAGTACACCGGACCCTCGGGCAGGATCCCGAAGTCGGTGACATCGACGATATTCGCGTGGTTGATGGAGGTGGCGGCCCGCGCCTCGCGCAGGAAGCGATGGATCGCTTCCTGGTAGCGGGCGAACTGCGGATGCAGCACCTTCACCGCCACCGCCTTCTTGATGTAGACGTGCTCGCCCGAGTAGACGGTCCCCATGCCACCGCGGCCGAGGATCTTGTCGAGCCGATAGTTACCGATCGACGTCCCGAGCCGGGCGATGTCCTCTTCCTCGACGAGCACCGCTGAGTCGTGAAGACAGAAGCGTTCGCCGTCGGGAAATCGCGTGTAACAGCGCGGGCAAACCTTCACAGGGGGCCTTAGTACCGCGCCTGGACGTACAGATTCAGGAACCGCTGCGCGAAGAACTTGGGCGCCTCGAGCTCACCGTCGCCGTCGGGATCCTTCGGCTTCAGGTCGATGAACTTGAACTCGAGCCCGATATCGAGCTTCGGGCTCGGCGTGAACTGCACGCGCGCCGTGGCCGGGATCGTGAACTGGTTCGTGGTGTCGAAGTCGCGGATCTGGAGCTGGGCGAACAGCACGACCGACAGCGGCGCGATCGGGTTGGTCGAGATGCCGAGCGACGGTGCGAGGTCTGGCTTGATGCCGTCCTCGGTGCAGTTGAGCGGATCGACCATGCCATCCGCGTCGGTGACCGCGTTGCACGAGGTGAACTTGCCCTCGCCACCGTTGCCGCGCGAGATCGAGTTGAAGTCGAAGCTGATCAGGGTCTCGAGCGCGACGATCGCGATCTCGGGCCGCGCGACGTAGCGGAATGGGAACCCGAGGTCGACCGCGAACTGGATGCCGGAGCCGGCCTTGTAGTCCGTGGGCACGATCGTGCCACCCGACGTCTCGAGCATCGCGATCTGCGCCGAGCGATTGATGCCCGCCTGCAGCCGGATGTCGAACAGGTCGTAAGCGAGCGCGCCCTCGAATCCGGCGGTGATGTTGAAGCCCTTGAAGTTGTAATCCGAGCTGACGGACCCGACGATCGTGAAGTTGTCGCGATAGCCGTACTTGCCGTCGAGCGAGAACCCGAAGAACTGAAACGCCGTCTTGTCGCTGACGTCGCTGCCGAGCCCGAGCCGGAGCTGGGTCACGCCCTGGGTCATGGTCAGCGGACGGAACAGCTCGCGGACCGGATAGGTCTTGAGGGTGAACAGGCCACCGGCCGTCAGGCTCGGCTGGTCCTTGGGATCCTCGACCTCGCCGTCATCGGGGTCTTCCTCACCCCCGTCGCCACCCCCGTCACCACCCCCATCCTCCTCTTCCTCGTCTTCCCCCTCCTGGGCGAACACGTGCGACGGGGCGGCTACGGCCCCGATGATCACAAACAACGCGAGCCAACCGCGAGAAAGCAGACGAAGCATCACCACCTCGGTGAGAAATGCTACCGCAAATCGCCGACTGACAGGCGCTTCGGCCAACGATCCGTCGGCATTCCTTGATCATCGCGGAACGGGCAGGTTTGCTGGGACGCGCCCTGCAAAATGTGCACAGGTACGATCACGAAAAACGGGCCCGTCTTGCGACGAGCCCGTTCTGAGTAGTCAAAGCTAAAGACAGCGCTAAGAGACAGCGCGAAGGCTGACTACTTCTTCTTGCCCTTCTTGCCGCCTGCCTTCTTGGCAGGCGCCTTCTTCGCAGGTGCCTTCTTGGCAGGCGCCTTCTTCGCGGCGGCCTTCTTCGGAGCGGCCTTCGAAGCAGCCGCCTTCTTGGGAGCGGCCTTCTTGGTGGTCTTCCGCTTGCTACCGCCGACCTGACGCTCCTTGCGAGCGACGTCGCCGTCACCGTCGAGGTAGTAGAGGTACTTGCTGTAGTCCATCTCGATGCCCGCGGCCGCGACCTTCGCGGCCTTGCCCTTCGGCTGCCCGGGCTTCTTGCGCGGCGTCGCCCAGACGTCGCCAGTCTTGATGTAGTACATCAAATCGTTGTCACGCTTGATACCGGTCTTCGCGATCTTCTCACCCATGATTTGGAACCCTCCCTAGGGTAGTGGGGTGCGCGAACCGTATACGAAGGCTCTGACACTCGTCGATCCCCCAAACGCTCGAAAACGTCGTCGGAGACCGAGCAGATCTCCGTCGAGGAACCAGATCTGACGCCCGGCGGGCCAGATCTTCGTCGGAAATCCCCTGTGGATAAGTCGTTTCTCGACGACGATCCCAGTGATCCTAAATCCTCGACGAGAAACGGGAATTCCTCGACGAGGATCGAGGTTCAGCGCCCGGTTTTCCGACGAGGTTCGGCGGCCTCGCAGATCACGACCTGGCTGTCGGCCGCGCTGTCGAGGGGCCGAAAAGAAAAATCACCAAAATGTGCCGTGACCCGGAATCCGGCGTGGGCGACGAGGGCCTCGAGCTCCGCCGGGAAGAACTTTCGCTGCGTCAGCTTCACGACCCGGCCCGGGGTGCCGTCGACCGGATCGTAGAACAGCCGGATCATGACGATCTGGCTGACCGCGTCGTAGTCGTGGTTCGTCGAGTAGTACATCGCGCGTCCCGACTGCGGGTCGGTGAACCGGGTCTTGGCCCACCGCTTCGTCGGATCGCGCACCAGCCACGCGAGGTCCGGTAGCTGGACGTCGAACGCGAAGGCCCCCCCTGGCTCGAGGTGCGCGGCGACGCGGCGCAGGCACGCATCGACCTCGACCCGGGTGTAGAGGTGCTCGAGGACATT
>JBBJLY010000395.1:0-5897 GCA_037720695.1 Kofleriaceae bacterium
AGCTGCACCACCGTCGCAATAGAAACGGCATCGATACCGAGCGCCAGGCGCTCGACCACTACTACCTCGTCATCTGCCTGTGCTTCGTGATGGCGCTGCTGCCGCTGCATGCGACGTGGTCACTCGATGCGCGGCGCGATCCGCGGGTGCGCAGTGCGACCGTGCCGGCGTGGGTGTTGTGGGTGGTCCGCGCGCAGATCGGCCTGGTCTACGTGTTCGGCGGCATCGCGAAGCTCAAGGCGGACTGGCTGTTCGACGCCCAGCCGATGACGATCTGGCTGTCGGCGAACACCGACTTCCCGCTGATCGGCGGGTGGTTCGACGAGCGCTGGGTCGCGTACGTGTTCAGCTACGCGGGACTCGCGTTCGATCTCGCGATCGTGCCGCTGCTCCTGTGGCGGCGCTCTCGCGCGTTCGCCTACGTCGCGGTCGTGATCTTCCACCTGGTCACGATGCGGCTGTTCAACCTCGGCATGTTCCCGTGGATCATGCTGGCCAGCTCGCTGGTGTTCTTGCCGCCTGACTGGCCGCGCCGTCGGCCGGGGCCTGACCCCGTGACAGCGACGTTACAACGACCACCTGCAGACACCGGCCGCGCCGTCGCGTGGGTGCTCGGCGCGTACTTCGCGCTCCAGCTCGTGCTGCCGATTCGCCACCTCGCGTACCCGGGCGACGTGTGCTGGACCGAGGAGGGCTTCCGGCTGTCGTGGAACGTGATGGTGATGGAGAAGGCCGGCGCGGTCGATTTCCGCGTCACCGAGCCGGCGACCCACCGGACCTGGGTGGTCGCACCGCGCGACTACCTGACTCGATACCAGACGAAGATGATGTCGACCCAACCGGACATGATCCTCGAGCTCGCCCACTGGATCGCCGACGACTTTCGCCGCCGCGGCGTTCGCGATCCAGAGGTCCGAGCCGACGCCTTCGCGTCGCTGAACGGAGGCCGCGCGCGCGGCTGGTCGATCCGACGTCGATCTCGCGCGCAGGTCGCGCGGGCTGGCGCCGTACACCTGGGTGCTTCCCATGACAGAGTCGCGGCAAGAACGAGCCTCTCGATGAAGTACCTCGCGATCGCTGTTTTGCTCGTGCTGACGACCCCCGCTGCCGCCAACCCGCGGCCGCTGCCGTTCAGCTATCCGTACGTCACGCTCCCCGAGGGCAGCCTCGAGCTCGAGCAGTACGTCGACCTGATTCCGGTGCGCGTCACGCGCGAGCTGCCCGACGGCACCCTCGAGGGCGTGACCAGCGTCCGCTCGCAGCTGACCACCGAGATCGAGTACGCGATCACTGATCGGCTCGAGGTCGGCCTCTACTTCGCGTTTCGCCAGGGCGCTTCGTCCGATACGCCGTTCCTGCGGTTCCAGGGCATCAAGCAGCGCGCGCGCTACCGGTTCGCGGAGGTTGGTGAGTGGCCGGTCGATGTCGGCATCTACCTCGAGATCGCCGAGTTCCACGACGAGCTCGAGTTCGAGGAGAAGATCTTGCTGTCGCGGTCGTTCGGCCGCTTCACGATGGTGGCGAACCTGTGGGTCGAGCAGGAGTACTACTTCCAGACCAGCGACACGAAGTACATCTACAACCCGACGGTGGGTGGCAGCACCGACCTCGCGCCCTGGCTGCAGGTCGGCGCCGAGTACTGGGCCCGCGGCCGGTTCGATTCCACCGATGGGGACCAGGTCGGAGCGACCGGCTCGACCGACGCACCAACGCGCACGCTGCACTATGCGGGGCCGACGGTGCTGCTCCAGGCCGAAAAGGTCTGGCTGTCGGTCGGGGCGTATGCCCGGCTCGACAACCTTGGCACCGCCCCGATCGTGAACGATCCGTACGGCAAGCTCTGGGTGCGCGCGATCGTCGGCATCGATCTGTAGCAAGATACGGCGCGTGCCGTATCGCACCGTCGATCACGACGAGCGTGCCGAGGCGCCGGTCGATCAGGGGATCGTCGGCGACGTCGTCGCGCAGTTCGCGGACCCGCTCGCCTTCTATCGCGAGCTGATCCAGAACTCGATCGACGCCGGCACGCCGAGCATCGAGGTCCGGCTGGCGTACGACGAGCCCGCGCGACTGATGCGAGTCACGGTCCGCGATCGCGGCGACGGGATGTCACGCGAGATCGTCGAGGATCAGCTGCTGGTGCTGTTCCGCTCGACCAAGGAACACGACGAGACCAAGATCGGCAAGTTCGGCATCGGCTTCAAGTCGGTGCTCGCGCCGAGGCCGAACCTCGTGATCGTGCAGACCGCGCGGCAGGGCCAGCGGCTCACCCTGCACCTGCATCCCGACCTGACGTACGAGCTGTACGACGCCGGTCCGGCCGCCCAGAGCGGGACGAGTGTCGAGCTCGAGCTCGCGATGGAGCCCGACCTGAGCGACGACTTCATCGAGCGCACCGAGGCCGCCCTCGTCAGGTGGTGTCGTCACGCGAGCGTCCCGATCGAGCTCGAGGCGCGCCGTCGTTCGGGTGACGAGGTCGCCGTGCGGATCGATCGCCCGCTCGCGCTCGAGCACGCGCTGGTCGAGGTCCGCGACGCGGCCGACGACGGCAAGCTGGTGTGCGTCGTCGGGCTGGTCACCGGCACGCCGGCCGTCGGGTTCTTCAATCATGGCCTGATGCTCCACGAGACCGAGGAGCCGCTGTTCGGCGGGGTCGCCGCGAAGATCCAGGATTCACGGCTCGGCCACACGCTCAGCCGCGACAACGTGCGGCGCGACGATCGCTACACGCGTGCGGTCAGCCACGCGCGCGCGCTGATTGATCAAGCACTGATCCCGGCCGTGACGCGCGAGCTGGCAGTGCGTGCGCAGCTGGCCGACCTTCGGCCGTACTACGAGCTGGTCAACGCGATCGAGCGCGCGAAGCTCGAGTTGCCGGCCGACGCCTGGGTGTTCCCGCTGGTCAGCGAGCACCGTGCGACGACGCGCGCGACGATCCGCGCGAGCGAGCTCCAGCGCCGGGCGTGGGGCGCGGCGCATCCGTCACCGCTGACCGCGGTGCTCGCGGCGCGCGGGACTCCGGTGCTCCATCTGTCGCCGGCGTCCCAGGCGTGGCTGCAAGCGCGCGTGGCACGAAGCGCCCACGCGCACGTCGCGTCGGTGAACGAGGAGCTGACCGCGGTCGCGCCTGTCACGCTCGCCGACACCGACCATGCGCTCCTCGATCTGCTCTCCGAGCTCCTCGAGGGGGCGTATCGCCGGCCACCCTCGATCGGCCTCGCGAAGCTGACCGGTGCGTGCGCTGACCAGCTGGTGATCGCCGATCGGGTCGGAGACTCGATCGCGACGCCAGACCCGGTGTTCGTGCTCGACCAGGCGTCGGCGCTGCGGAATCCGTTCGGGAAGCTGCTGCGCTTGCCGCTCGTGCTGTCGGTGACGCATCCGACCGTGGTCACGGCGCGCGCGGGCGATCCGCGGGTCGCGGCCAGCCATCTCGCGCGCGCGATCCTGCTGCACTACGGCAAGCTCGACGTCGCGCGCTCGACCCAGCTCCTCGCGCTCACGCTCGATCGCCTGGGGGTCGCGTGAGACCGCCGCCGGGACCTCAGCTGTCGTCGGGTCGGCTGCGCGTCGATGCGGCGCGTGCGATCGCGAAGCTCCGCGAGTACCAGCTGGCGAATCGCGCGGCGTGGGTGCTCGAGGCGATTCGCGCGGCCGTCGCGTCGGGTGCGCAGGCGATCTCGGTGCACGGCGATGCCAATGATCTCTGGCTGTCGTGGACGGGCGAACCGTGGTCAGCGGCCGATCTGCCCCGGCTGTTCGACGAGCTGGTCAGCCCGGAGGCCACCGGCGAGCGCCATCACGTCCGGCTGCTCGCGGCTGCAGTCAACAGCGCGCTCGGGATGAACCCGGCGTTCGTCGACGTGTTCGCGATCGCGGCCGACGGAGCCGCGGTTCGCGCACGCTACACGCCCGACGTCCTCGACGTGTCGGACACCCAGCAACCCGGCGTCACGACCGCGCTGCAACGGATCACCGTCGAGCCGGCGCCCGCTCCGCCGCGCGCGACCGGGCCGGGGATGGCAGTCCATCTCCGGCGCCGGCTGGGCACAGAAGTCCTCCGCTACGCGCTGCTCGAGACGCCAGCCGAGCTCGTGGTGGCGCGTGCCGCTTGCGAGGACATCGCGGTGCCGCTTCGGGTCGGCACCGACGAGCTCGGTCGTGCGCGCCATCGCCATGATCTGCTGCGCGAGCCGCTCGGCTCGGGCGTCGACGGCTTCGTCGCGCTGATCGATCCCGATCGTGCGCGGGGGCTGCCATCCCTGATCGTCGCCGAGCGTGGCGTCGTGCTCGCCACCAGTCAGCTCGAGCTCGGGCTCGGCGGCGAGCGCCGGCATGCCCCGGTGCGCGTGTTCGTCGACGCGCCGCGCATGCCGACCAACGCGTCGCGCTCGCTGGTTCGTCACGGCGAGCATCCGATGCCGACGGCGTTGCGGCGTGCCACCGAGGTCCTGCCGGGCTTGCTCCAGCAGCTGATCGTCGCGCTGTCGGTCGACCAGCCCCCGGAGCCGCTGCGCGCGGTCGCGCTGGCGTTGCTCGCCGCCGTGGATCCCTCGTTCGCGAGCCCGCTCGATCCACAACTCGAGGCGCTGGCCGCGCTGCCGCTCGTGCGTGATGCGACGGGACTGCGCGTTCCCGTCCGCCAGCTGCGCGGCGCGCGGCTCGCTCACACCGGTCGCGAGCCGCTGCCCGAGCACTGCGCCCGTGGCTCGGCGAGATGTTGTGGCTGCCGCCGGGAAGATCGAGCGTGCGCCTCGTCGACCCGTGGCGGTTCGACGATCGTGCGGCCCGGCGCGCGATCCGCGCGGCGAAGCAGCAGCTGCGCGTGCGCGAGCGGTTCTTCGGTCACGCGCGTCGCGCAGCCACGGTGATGACGCGCGAGCCGGTGCTGCTTCGCGTTCCGCTCGGCGTCCCGGTGGCCGACAGCTGCGTCGGCGACCTGTCGTTCCAGGCGATGACCGGCGAGGTCTGCATCTTCGCGCAGGCGCGGGCGAGCGAGCTCGTGGTGCTGTTCGAGGGGCGCGAGCTCGAGCGCGTCGGCTTCGACAGCGCGATCCCGTTCGCGGTCGTGATCGACACCGTGCAGCTGCGACCCGAGCCGGACTACTGCGGCATCGTCCGCAACCTCGACTACGCGCGGATCGAGCTCGCGATGCGCGCCGGCGTGATGCGCGCGATCGAGACGCTCGCGGTGACCGTCGACCACGCGCACCTCGAGCGCTATCTCGGGCTGTTTCGCGCGGCGATCGCGCTTCCCGCGGAGCTGCGGATCGCGCTGTCCGGCCCGCTGACCCGGCTCGCCTTGTGGCGCAGCCCCGACGGCGGGTCGCATGACCTCGAGACGCTGCGTGGGCTCGCGGTGATCGGCACCGTGACGCCCGGAAGGCGTGTCCAGCTGCCGGCGGGCCGGGTGATCGTCGAGGCGACCGACGTGGGCCACGATCAGCTGATCGCGCTGGCGCCGCGCACGCTCGTCCTCGACTACAACCGGGAGCCCGACGTCCGGACCGTCGTCGACCGGCTGCGCCCCAGCTCGCTCACGGTGCTGGCGATCCACGAGGCGGCGCGGACGATCGCGGTCGCGCTGGCGGATGCGCCGCGGTTTGCCGTGTTTCACGCGGGCACCCGTCTCGTCGATCGCGCCCGCGAACCAAAGCTCGTGGCGTGCTCGATCTTCGTCGATACCGACGCCGCGGTCCCCGCACCCGACTGGAACGACGCCCGCGAGACCGGCGTGTCGGACGACGATCTCGAGCGCTGGGAGCTCGCGCTCGTGCGCGCGGCGGCGCTGGCGCTCGTCGGGTCGCGACCACCGGAGCTCCAGCGCGACCTGCCGGTGACGCTCGAGGATGCGCTCGGCCGAGCGCTCGCCGTCGCAATCTCGACACGCGACCCGC
>JBBJLY010000166.1:0-19110 GCA_037720695.1 Kofleriaceae bacterium
CACCGCGATCGTCTGCTGCTGGGTCTTGCCGAACCCGTAGGCCAGCGCGGCCGCGGTCGGTTCGTTGATCAGCCGCATCACGTCGAGCCCGGCGAGCCGACCGGCCTCCTTGGTCGCCTGGCGCTGGGCGTCGGTGAAGTTGGCCGGCACCGTGATGACGGCGTCCTTGACCGGCGTGCCGAGCTGGCGTTCGGCGGACCGCTTGAGGTGCAGCAGCACGTGCGACGAGATCTCCGGCATCGTCATTCGACGATCGCGCACGACGACGATCGGCTGCTGGTTCGGCCCCTCGACGATCTTGTAGCGCACGCCCGACATCGCGAGCTGGACCAGTGGCGCGCGGATGTTCTGGCCGATGAACCGCTTCGCCGAGTGGATCACGTGCTGCGGCTCGCTCAGCCGGTAGCGCTTGGCATCGCCCCCGACCACGACCCCGCCGCTGGACGGGAACGCGACCACGGAGGGGTGGACGCGCTCGGTGCGCGAGCCAAGGATGAACTCGACGCCGGTCGGCGTGGCGATGGCAGCGACGGAGTTGGTGGTCCCGAGATCGATGCCGAGAGCGACTGCCATCCCCGATCGAGTGTTACGCGGGATGCCGGGGAGATGCGAGGGGGTAGTGCAGTAGGATGCCTGGATGGCGCCCACGGCCTTGTGGATGTTCACGCACCGCGCACTCGCTCGCGAGTTCCATCGCGACCACGTGAAGTTCGTCGGCAACCTCGAGGGCAGGATCGCGCCCGCGTATCTCGAGCGCATGTGGGCGTGGGCGCTCCAGGCGACCAACGAGAGTGACCCACCGCACCCGCCGCTGCGGTACGGGATCGAGCAGCTGCCAAACGGCAGGCTGCTGTGGATGCGGTTCGAGGACGTCACGAAGACCGGCGAGCCGTGGGCGATCCGGTTCGCGGTCAAGCAAGGTGCCTACGCGCGGATGTTCGTGCTCGAGCACAGCGAGTACGCGACCGAGCGGGGCGGCAAGCCGACCGCGATCGTGTGCGAGAGCCTCGCGGATGGCTCACATCGCAACCTCGGGATCACGGTCGAGACCCACGACGATCCCAGGTTCGACGAGGTCGTGTTCCAGGCGCTGCGCGTCGGTGTGACGGCTCCCAGCTAAAAATCGCCGCTCGGCGTGCCGCTGCGGCTATGCTCGTGTGGTGGGTCGGTGGTTTGGATGTTTGCTCGCGCTCCTGTCGGGAACGGCCTCGGCCGATCCTGCGCCAGGGTTGACGTTGCCCGAGCGAACGCTCGAGCTGGTGACGACCGCAGAGGTCAACGCGTCGAACGGCTCGTTCGCCGATCCAACGTCGATCGCGCCCGATGTCGGGTTCGGCGTGACCGCCGATCTCACGCTCTCGGTCGTGCACTCGACGTTCGCGACCACCGGGTTCCGCGGCAGTGCGGGCCGCGGGCTGTGCCTCACCGACGCATGCGCCCATGTCTATGATGGTGGCGGCGTCGAGGGCCTGTACAGCGTGCGTCGCGGCGCGCTGGCGATCGCGGTGCTGGCCGGGAGCCACGCGCTCGGCATCGATGCCGGGCTGTACGTCGGGAAGGTCGGGGCCAAGCTGCGCTATACGGTCGATCGCTTCGTGTTCACCGCCCTGCCGAGCGTGTTCGTCGGGCTCAGCCACCGCGACACCAACCTCGATCGCTTCTTCCTGCCGCTCGCCGCGGCGTACAAGCTGACGCCCGCGTTCGCGGTCGGCGTCGCCACCGGGATCAAGGGACCGTTCGACGGCTTCACCGATCGCTACGAGCTCGCGGCGGGGATCAGCGCGCAATACACGATCTGCCCCACCCTCACGGCCGCGGCGTCGTACGCACACGGCAAGCTGGTCGCCGGTGACGCGGCGCTCCCCGACGGATCTCGCGGGCGCGACTCGCGCGCGATCCACCTCTGGCTGGTGTGGCGCGCGGACCTCGCTACTGGACGATGATGCAGGCCGCGCCGACGACGTTGTCGTCGTTGTTCTGCTCGTTGCACTCGACGACCGAGGTCGCGCTGTCGACCACCACGAAGTAGTCGGTCGGCATGCTCGGCAGCGGGACCGTCAGCATGACGTGCTTCGAGCCACCCGGCAGGATCGGCGTGGTCGTGGCGACGGTTCCCAGCACCGGGCCCGCCGCGCTGGTGCCCTGGTGGAATGTGACGGCGACGCCCGGGAACACGCCCAGGGCGCCGAGGTTCGTAACGCGCGCGTCGAGCACGAGCTCCTCGAAGTTGCAGCGCTCGAGATCGACCGCGAGCTCGACCGCGAGATCCGGCGCGTTGAACACGCCCTCACCCTGCGCGTTCTTGCGGTAGTCGTTGAGGCCGGGCTGCGTCCAGTTGGGCGCCTCGGTCGTGGGGACGGTGCCGACCGCGGTCGCGTTGGTGACGTGGTAGCCGTGTTGCGTCCACACCTTGCGCGTCGGGACCCAGCGATCGTTGGCGTCGCCGTAGACGAACAGGCCACGTCGCGGCGTCTGGCCCGGGCAATCGGTGCCTGCGTTCGAGTCGTTGGCGACGACGATGATCTCGGAGTTGCCGTCACCATCGGCGTCGACCACCAGCGGGTACTCGTGGATCGTGCCTGTGGTGTTCGGGATCTTGAGCTGCGTCCGGCCGTCGGTGCCGCTGTACACCCAGACGTTGCACTCGTCCTGGTAGATGACCTCGGCCGAGCCATCGCCCTGGAAGTCGAACACGGAGGAGCCGGTCGCGTTGGAGGACAGATCATGCGTCGCCTTGGTCCAGCGCACGAACAGCGCGCCCTCGGCAGGGGCAGGCATGACGCCGGAGACGTCCTCGCCCGGGCGGTTGAGATCGTAGACCGAGTAGCTGTAACCGCCCGCGACGCCGATCTCGGGCCGTCCGTCACCGTCGAAGTCCGCGATCGTTGGCGGGCCGCCGATGTTCTGGCTGACGCCGCCCGGGATCGCGATCGGCTGGGTCCGCAGCGCCGGTGTTGCCGCACACAGCGCGTCGGTCGGATCCACCGCGCAGAACAGGAAGCCGGTCTGGCCGTCGAGCACGATCACGCGGCCCTGCGCGACGAGCACGACCTCGGGGGTGCCGTCCTTGTCGAGATCGGCGATGCCCGGATAGCCGTCGTTGCCCGCATAGGTCCAGTACGGCGCGACCGTCGTCATGCCGGGCATCGCGGTGTTCCACGTCACCTTCCACGCGTTCCTGCCGCTCACGATCTCGGGCGTGCCGTCGGCGTCGAGATCGGCGACCGCGGAGATCCCACCCGAGTACGTCCCGTTGGTGCCGAGGTAGCCGCCGTTGCCGCCGCCGCCCTGGTCCCACACCACGAGGCCGTCGTGATCGATCAGGGTGCCGCCGATCACGATCTCGGCCTGCGGATCGCTATCGAAGTTGGCGAGCGCCGGCGCGCCGTTCTCGACCTTGATCCCGTACGCCGCGTTGCCGGCATCGTGCGACGTCCACAGCAGCGCACCGGTGCCGTCGATCGCGACGATCAAGCTGCGGTTGCCCGTGCCGGCGCGCGCCGCATAGATGATGTCGGGCAGGCCATCACCCGAGACGTCGCCGACCGCGATCGTCGACCGCCCGTGCGAGCCGTAGCTGGTCGGCGGGCTGTGCGGGATCTTCGCGACCTTGATCGCGCCGGTCGCGCCGTCGAGGATCTGGATTCGACCGCCGGGATAGCCACCGCCATCCTGTTGCGACAGGTTGACGACGATCTCGGGCGCACCGACGCCATCGAGGTTCGCGACCACCGGGATCGAGATGATCTGATCCGCGATCGACTTCCACTCCTCGACGACCGTCAGGTCATCGAACGCCGGCAGGATCTGGCAGGTCAGCGGATCCGGCTGCGGCACGCACTCGCCGAGCGTTGGCTCGCAGAAGTAGCCGGGGTCGCAGTCGTACGGATCGCCGCACGCGGGTCCCGGATCGACGCACGCGTTCGACACGCAGACCTGCCCGGTGTCGCAGCAGGTCTCGAGCGTGGCGCCGCAGCGCGAGCCCGACTCGCAGGCCGAGAGGCAGCGGTCCTCGACGCACTCGTTGCCGGCGGGACAGCACGCCGCGGGCGAGCCGCACAGCGTGCCGCCGGTGCAGAGGTCAGCGTCGGGGCCTGGCGCATCGCCGCGCGCGTCGACGTCATCGTCGCCCGCATCCGGGCCTCCCGGGTTCGAGCTACCACACGCGACGAGCGAACAGATCACGAGCCAGCCCTTCAGCATCACCGTCCACAGTATCCGTGCTTGTAACGAAATTACAGATCGGGCTGGCGGTCGTTGGGGTAAGGCTAGGGGTCATGGACTTCCAGCTCGACGACGAGCAAGAGATGATCGTACGGACGATCCGGCGGTTCGCCGATCGCGACCTCCGCATGTGGGCGGCGGACGCAGATCGTGAGGGCAAGGCGCCTGACCGGCTGACCACCGCCGCTCGCGAGCTCGGGTTCTTCCTCGATGCGGTGCCGGCCGACGCGGATGGCCTGCTCGAAGGCACGTACTCCCACACGACCCGCGCGCTCCGCGGGTTCGAGCTCGGTCGCGGCTGTGCGGCGCTCGCCGCTGTGCTGGAGACCAACGTCGAGCCCGCGCTGGCGGTCGGACGGTGGGGTACGCCGGCGGCACAGCAGGCGCTGTTCGGCTCGCTCGCGAGCGGCGGCCTCGCGACGCTTTATCACGACAGCCGTGGCACGCTCGAGCTCGCCGGCGAGGTGGTGACCGGCAAGCTCGGCCCGATCCCGGCGCTCGCGACCGCGAAGCACGTGCTGGTCGTGACATCCGGCGTGATGTTCCTCGTGCCGACCGACGGCATGGCGCTGAATCCGATCGTCCCCAGCGGCTGGCGCGCCGCGAGCTGGGCCACCGCCACCCTCGATCGCCATGCGATCGCGCCCGAGCTCGTGGTGTCGCGCGATCCCGAGGCGATCGCGCTCGTGCTCGCGTGGGCCCGCGTGTCGCTCGCATCGCGCGCCGCCGGCGTCGCGATCTCCGCGATGGAGTACGCGGAGGCGTACGCAAAGGAGCGGATCCAGTTCGGCCAGCCGATCGGCAAGTTCGAATCGATCATCCGGCTGCGTGACGACGCGGTGACCACCGCACTGGCGGCCAAGATCTTCGCACTCCATGCGGCGTGGGCGCTCGACGCTGGTCGCCCCGACGCGATCGATCTGGCGAGCCGGGCGCGCGTGCTGGCCGGCGATGCGGTCGCGCGCGCCACGATCGACGCGGTGCAGATCTACGGCGGCTATGGCTTCGTCAGCGACTTTCCGGTCGAGAAGTTGATGCGCGACGCCCGCGCGTTCGAGGCCCTCCACGGCGACGAGCGCCTCGGTCGCGTGCTCGCCCACAAGGGCAAGGAGTAGTCATGGACCTGTTCCACGAAGCGCCGCTGTACCAGGGGGTTCGCCAGATGCTCGGCGCGTTCGCGCGCCAGGCGATGCGCCCGATCGCGATCAAGCACGATCAGGAAGAGTCGATGCCCTGGGAGCTGATGAAGTCAGCGCAGAACCTCGGCTTGACCCAGACCTCTGTCGTCGACAGCCGCAAGAAGCTGACCGGCCTCGACGACGATCCGGATCCGAAGAAGCCAAAGAGCCAGGCGCGGCTCGCCGTCGTCGGCTCGGAGGAGCTGGCGTACGGATGCGCCGGCATCTGCCTCGCGATCGGTGGCTCGGGACTCGCGGCCTCGCCGGTCGCGCGGATGGGGACCGAGGAGCAGAAGCAGGAGTTCCGGCGCCTGCTCGCCGGCGCCGACGACAAGGGCCACATCAAGGTCGCGGCGATGGCGCTGTCGGAGCCTGCGACGGGCTCGGACATCTCGGGCTTGACGACCACGGCGCGCAAGGACGGCTCGCACTGGGTGATCCGCGGCAGCAAGCAGTGGATCACCAACGGGCAGTCGGCGGCGGTCTACGTGGTGTGGGCGCAGACCGACCCGGCGGCGGGACGAGCCGGCGTGCGCGGCTTCATCATCGGTCGCGACACGCCCGGGCTGGTCCCCGGGAAGAAGGAGACCAAGCTCGGCATCCGCGCGTCGGAGACCGCGCAGGTCCACTTCGAGGACGTCCGCGTCCACGAGTCGATGATGCTGGGCATCGGCGGCGAACAGCGCTCTGGCGGCCTCGCCGATACCAAGAAGATGCTCGACTCGACCCGCCCGGTCGTCGGCGCGCAGGCGGTCGGCATCGCGCGTGCGGCGCACGAGTTCCTGCTCGAGCGCGTGCGCGGCGGCACGCTCCACGGCACGCCGATGGCCAGCCACCAGCACATCATGTTCGAGCTGGCGGAGATGGAGATCGAGATCCAGGCGTCGCGGCTACTGGTCCACCGCTCGGCATGGCTCGCCGACCACCACCGCGAGAACGTCGCCGAGGCCTCGATGGGCAAGGCGCATGGCGCGCGCACCGCGCAGGCGGTGACCACGCGCGCGATGGTGCTGCTCGGCGAGGAGGCGCTCGAGCCCGGGCACCCGGTCGAGAAGTGGTACCGCGACGCGAAGATCTACGACATCTTCGAGGGCACCGGGCAGATCCAGCGCCGCATCATCTCGCGGCAGCTGACCGGCCAGAACCCGACGTAGTCACCGCGGCGGGACTACTGGGTCCGCAGCCACAGCTTGCGGGCCATCTTCGGGTCCACGTTGTCGAGCTTGGTGCCGCCGATGGTCGACAGGTCCGCCGCGACCTGCTGCTGCTTGTCGTTGCCGGCGCCGTAGAGGGTCGCGCCACTCGCTGTCTTTGCGACGGCGAGTGAGCCGACGCCGGAGTAGATCGCCACCGAGCTCGCGGAACCGCTCGACAGCTGGATGGTCGTCAGCTTGCCGGTCGCGGTCTGCGTGCTGCCAAACGTGGCCGAGCTGATGTCGCTCGAGTCGGTGACGACGTAGAGCGACGTCCCGATGACGGTCGCCTGGGCGGACCCATACGAGCCCGTGATCGTCTGCTTGACCTGGAGGTTGCAACCGGCCTGACATGCCGTCGTGGTCTCGTCGACCGGGGTCGCGGTGGGGGAGAGCTTGACGGCGATCGCGTACTGGTTGGCCACGTTCCAGCTGGTCCCGGTCGGGTCGGCATAACCGCCCGAGGCGAACGCGGCGTACAGCGTGTTGCCGTTGGAGTAGATGGCCGGTGCGGCGCCGATCGGATGACGCGCAGAGGAGAACTGGAACACCGGGGTGGTCCCGTATGCGCTGGTGCCGGTCTTCAGGTCGACACGCCACAGTCGGCCGTAGAGGTCACCGAACACCACGTCGGTGAGATAGCCGTTGCCCTTGCGATCGACCCCGACCGCGCCACCTGGCATGCCGGTCGCGGGGACCGCAGCAACCGTCGGGTAGATCGAGCCGAACTGCCACAGCCGCGCGCCGGTCTCGACCTGGAGTGCGGTCGCGACGACACCTGCGGTTCCGGAGCCACCGTTGTTGGTCTGGAGCACGACGACGTTCGAGAGAGTGCCGGAGGTGCCGACGATGCTGCGACCGACCATGGTGCGGAGGCCGGCACCGAGGTCGTACACGCCGGGCGCGCTCGGCGTGGTGCGCTCCCACAGCAGCACCGGGCTGGCCGGATCGGTGACGTCGAACGCGTAGGCGGCCGGCTTGGCCACTTCACTCGAGAACCCGGTCTGGAACGTGAGGATCGTGCGGAAGCTGCGGGTGCCGGTCGAGCTGACGGAGAAGTCACCGAATAGATCCATCACATGTACCGAACCGTCGATGCGGGTGTCCAGGTTGCCGATCAGCGGCAGCTGGACCCGCGGCAGGAATGCCCACAGCTCGGACCCGGCCTGGGGACAGATGTTCGACTGCGAAGCCGTGGTGCCACCGGTCGTCACGCAGACGGCATGCAGCATGCCATCGGTGCCTCCGAAGTAGGCCATGGTCGGGCGGGTGGTGCCGGCGGCCGCGTGGGTGCTGGGCTCGATGACGGCCACGGTCGAGCGGTCGACGCCGCCGAGCGGCGCGCGCAGGACGGCGCGCACGATCGTCTGGTGGTGGGCGGCGGTCCACGTGCCGGAGAGGGGCGCGGTGATCAGGGCCCGATCGTCGAGGACGTCGAATCCGAAGCGTTACCAGCGACGGGCGCGCCGTGAGGCCACTCGCCGGCGTCGACTGGGTGGTCGTGAAGATCCGCCGGCACGACCCGCTCAGCGAGTTGCAACCGGACGTCGTGATCGAAGGGAGCTTGAGCGCGGCATCGAACAGCTTGGTGCTCGTCGAGTATCCCGAAGCGCTCCCGGTGACGCTCGCTGCCGGCTTCGCGCGCATGTGACCGCGAATGTACGAGAACGTCCAGGTGTTCACGTTGGCGGTGGTGAGCGGCACCTTCGTCGGGAACGGATACTCGTAGGTGCCCTGGACCACGTACGGGGTGCCGGCGATCGAGGCGACGACCGGCGAGGCGCGGGAGACCTCGCCCGCGGCGCACGAGAACGGACCGGTGGCGAAGCTCGCGAGCGCGCGGTCGTAGTGAATGCCGGTGCCGCCGGTCACGGTGACACTCTTGCCGACCACAGCGCCGTAGATATCGGAGCCACCCGAGATCTTGACGTCCGCGTCGGGTGCGTAGAGGCCGAACGAGGCGCCAGAGCCGCCGGCGACCTTGACGTCGGTACAGGCGGGCCCCGTCATGAACACCAGGTTGGTCGAGATCTTCGTGCTGTTGGTCACGTTGCCACCGGTCAGATCGAGACCGCCGCCGCCGGCACACGTGATGTAGACGAGGATCGGGCCGGTCCCGACGATCACGCTCGAGCCACCCGTGAGCTTCAGCCCGTCGAGCACGTACGTGCCCGCCTGTAGGGTCAAGCCCTTGCCGGAGGAGATCGCGACCTCGCCATACGACTCGTCAGAGGCGAGCACCAGCGGCTGGGCGCAGCGACCGCTGCACGACACGTCTCCGTGATAGGTACCGACCGTGGGGATCGTGACCGAAGGCAGCGTCACGTTCTGGGTCTGCGCGCCCGTCGTGCCCGTGATCGTCGACGAGTTGTTGCTGATCGCGCATGACGTTCCGTCAACGCCATACTGGATATCGCCATTGACCACCACGCCGCCGGAGAGCGTGATGTCGGCACAGCCGCTGCCGTTCGTCCCGAGATCGGCGTCGCTGTTCGACAGCGTGAACGTCGAGGTCGCCGAGTTGTAGCTGTTAGTGACCGAGTGACCGGTCATCTTGATCTCGTCCTTGCCAAACAACGCGTGGTTGAACCCAGGGACGCAGCTGGTGGTGCCGGCGTCGGCTCGCGAAGGGGCGAGGGCGAGCAAGCTTGTGAACGAGAGCTGGAGTAGTCGGTTGGTCATCATGGTGGTCTCGAATCAGTTGCTATTGCCGTTGCCGCCACAGCCGCCGAGTTGTGACTCGTAGCAGCCACCGGCGCCGTTGTAGAGCACGAGCTCGGAGACCTGCTTCTGGATCTCGGGATACTTGATGCACGTCGCGGTCACGTAGATCGCGAGGTCGTTGTCGAGCGCGGTGTTGTTGGCCAGCGGCGCCTGCTCGTCGTCGTTGTCGCGCAGGCTGATCGTGAAGTCCTTCACGCCGTCGCCGTCGACGTCGTGGCTGACCGCGGCAAGCCAGGTCGGCTCGGTCGACTGACCGAGCGCGGCGGTCCAGCCGCCATAGTTGGCGGCCACCACCTCGCGCGCCGCGGCGAGGCCGGCCTCGGCACAATGCAGCGCGGCGGCACTCGTGCGCGTGAGGTCGGTCGAGCGCGTGGCCTTGAGCTGCGTCGAGACCAGCGCGGCACCGCCGCCGAGCAACGCGACCATCACGACGAGCACGATCAGGATCGCACTACCGCTCTCGGAGTGTCTGGTCATGGGGAACCTTCCAGGTTGCGGATCTCGACCGTCGAGGTGAGTGTGCGGCGGCGATAGCCGTCGGTCGCGGTCGCGGCCGGCCGGTCGCCGGCGGCCGGCCGGCGGTAGCCGCCCGCGTTGGCGCGCCTGCCGGTGGTACGGGCGACCATGGTCACGCGCACGGCGCGCAGCGCTCCCGCGGGCAGGGTCTCGCCCGCGACGTTGAAGCTCCACTCGTCGTCGTTCGCCGAGGTACCGACCTCGGTCAGCGCGCCATCACCGTTGGTGTCGATGCCAACTGCGATCTGGAGATCTTCCACGCCCTCCGCGAACGGCTCCGCGGCGGCGGGGCCTTCAGCGTCGGGATCGAGCATCAGCGTCGGCATGCTGTCCACCGTACCGACCGAAAACGTCGCACGCGTGGCGCGCAGGACGAGCGACCCCGCGCCGTAGCCAGCGACGGGCAGCGCGAGCGAGCCGCAGCTCTGCGCGGCGAGCCCGAGCACCCCGCTGGCGGCGTTGACCGACGTGATGGTCGCCAGGTGGCCCTGGTCGAGGTTCGTGATCAGCACGGTGTCACCAACGGCGAGCTGGGTCGCGTTGTCGACCGTGAGGCTCAACGACCCGGCTTCGTAGGCGGTGCGAGATGATGTCACGACCGAACCCGACGCGAACACGGCAGTGACCTGGTCCGGGGCCGTCGCGCTGTTGGTGACGCTGAGCGCCCCCGTCGCACAGGTGTTGACGTGCTGGATGTTGCCGACCGGCACGCCGGGGCTGACCCCGCGCATCGCCTCGGACATCATCTCCATCGCGCTGCGGACCGAGCCCTCCGCCGCGACCGTCATCTGCTGCTCGCGAAACCCGGCCGCCATCGTGATCGCGAGCTGGAAGGTGCCGGCGACCACGAGGCCGAACAGCACGAGCGAGATCATGAGCTCGATCAGCGTGAATCCACGCTCGCGTGCGCGAGCCTGGCGAGTCACGGGTTCCTCCGGCCGCGCAGGACCAGCGAACGCTGGCCGTTGTCTTTCCACGACACCGTGACGGTGACCGCGAAGTAATCGGTGACCGGCACTGCCGTCCAGGTGCGGGCGAACACGCCGTCGGTGACGACGGTACCGCTCTCGTCGAGGCTGGTCTGCGAGCTGCCGCTGCCTGCGGCAGGGATCGGGATCGTGCGGACACGCTCGAGCTGGTCGGTCGCGAGCACCGAGGCCTCCGTCGTGCGCCGCGAGAAGCTCGACGCTGCAGTCTGGACGCGGAACAGCGCCACGATCCCGATCATCCCGACCGACGACAGCAAGATCGCGATCAGGACTTCGAGCATCGTGAAGCCGCGTTCGGCTGCGCGGGTCGTGGTCACCGTGCACCACCGACGTGCTTCGCGGCGCTGGTTGGCATCCTGGTGCCCGTCTTCTTGACCGCCTTGCCATACACGAAGCCGCCCACCAGCACGACGATGAGCAGCACGAGGGTCGCCACCGCCGCGCGATACGGCCGAGGCGACTTGTCCGTGGTCGCCTGGATGCGCGAAAACGCCGACACCACGATGCCGCGCTCGAGGCGCTTCAGCTGGGTGGTCGCCATCTCGCCGCCGAGCCCCTTGCTCGCGTGCTCGCGATAGCGCGCTGCGGTCCACGCCCACGCGTCGTGGCGGGTGGTCAGGCGCAGCAGCTCGTCATGACGCGCCGAGATGTTCCAGCCTTGGACGGCCGCGTGCCACGCCTGGGCGAGGGTGTCATCGACCGTCTGCTCGCGGCGGACGAACGTCTTCATGCGATGCGCGGCCAGCCCGCAGCGCGGGCACGGGCCGTGCGGGCTGCAGGCCATGTCGCACTTCGGGCAAGAGAACGGCACCGGAACGCTGACATCACGGACGACGGCGAGCTTGAGCGACACCATGAGCTACCAGCCCTCTCGGATGTAGGTTCCACCCGTCGCGCGATAGACCATCACGCGATACATCTTTCGCTTGCGCGAGTCGGTGACGAAGATGGTTGCACCGGTGGTCGTGCCGTCAGGCTTGAAGTCGATCGGGAGCAACACCGCCGGGTTCTCGACCGGGCCGCCGTTCAGCGTGACCTGGACCGAGGTCTGGGCATTCCAGATCTTGGTCGGCTTCGGGATCGATTCGATCTGGAGCCGCTGCCAGCCGACCGGCGTCGAGAGCCCGGTCGTGGTCGCGCGCCACAGCGAGACCGTTTGCGACTCGACCTGGACGCGGTGGATCGTGCGCGTCGCCAGCGTGCGGATACGCGCGTAGCCCAGCATCCCGGCGACCTTGTCGGACGACGTGCTCGGGGTCGCCGTCGCGCTGGTGACGTCAACGCTGAGGGCGGCGAGCACACCGACGATCGTGATCGCGACCATCAGCTCGACGAGGGTGAATCCGCGGGGAGACTTCATCACTTGCCTTCGTTCTGCTTCTGGATCGAGCTGTCGACGCTGCTCGTGAAGTACATGCTCGTCACCGCCGACGAACCGTCCATGTCACAGGTAGCGATGATGTAGTACCAAGGGATTGGTGGAGACGAGAACGTGAAGCTGCTGGGGTTGGTCACCGTGGTGTCGCCGAGGCCAGTCGTGACCGCGTAGCTGCAGCGCAGCTTGGTGGTCGGCAGCTGGACGAGCAGCGTGTTCCAGGGTTGGCCGGAGGCGACGCACGAGGTCGCGTCCCTCGCGACGGCGCTCGGGCTCGCGGGACATCCAGCCGTGGTCAGGTACCGCGAGTTATCGACCTTGTACTGCTCCTGGCGAATCGCGAGCTCGGCGAACATCGGCACGACCTCGGTGTCGGCCTTGGCCTTGCGCGACTGGCCCGAGAACATCGGGATCGCGATCGCAGCGAGGATCGCGAGGACCGCACATGCGATCATCACCTCGACCAGCGTGAACCCCTTTTGGCCTTTCATACATCCGGGTGTATCGGCCGCCGGGGGTAGTCACACAGGGTGATCTGGGTTAGCGGTTGGGTCTCGTCGTGTCAGCCACCGTCGGTGGATGAGGGCACAAGCGTGCAGCTGGCGGTGGCCGCCTCGTAACAGAGGTCATCGGCCGTCCCCTCGATCTTGTCGAGACCCGGCATTCGCACGATCGCTTGCTCGCCACAGGTAAGGGAGCCCCGCACGCCCCACGGATCAACCCAGGTGTGGGTGTTATACGGCTGCGCAGCTTCGCGGGTGGCAGGGCAGGCAGTCGTCGCGCGAACTGCCCACGGTCCGGCGGGCAGGTAGGCGATCCGGCGCGGCGCGTGATCGACCAGGACCACCACGGTCTCGGGTGTCCGGACCAGCAGCCACGTGGTGACCAGCGTGCACGCGACGACGACCACCGTGCTCGCGATCTGGATCCGCCCTGCGAATCGAAGCTCCAGTAGCCGCATGTGTCGGGCAACCAGCGCGCCTTCGCGAGCTATTCCGAGCCGCGTGCGGACCGTGAATCGTGGTGGCGGGAGGCAGGATTGAACTGCCGACAAAGGGCTTATGAGACCCCTGCTCTACCACTGAGCTACCCCGCCTGAGAGGGCAGTGAAGCTAGTGGGTTCGGATAGCGCTGGCAAGCGGTCGGAACGCACACTGCAACCTCCCAAGGAAATCACTAACATGGCTAGCGGTCCCGCGCCGTGTGGGGTATGGTCGGCCGTCCTGATCGGGGATCGTCTAATGGCAGGACAGCAGCCTTTGGAGCTGCTCATCTAGGTTCGAATCCTAGTCCCCGAGCCAGTTCGTCTGGACGCGTTCATGAAACTCGACAAGAGCACCTCCCTCTTCTTCGCCACCAAGATCGACAGCAAGCTCCGCGAGGGCCTCGCTCTCTCGAAGCCTGGCGACAAGAAGTACTTCGACGGCACCTCGGAGGAGTTCCTCCGCGTGATGGAGATCGGCGACGAGAAGGACAAGGAGCGGTGGATCGGCAAGGTCATCAAGCCCGGTCCCGCCGTCACCGAGATCGACGATATCCAGCGCAACATCCTCTCGATCCTGCGCCGCGTCGCACCCAATGCGCGGATCTCGGCGTCGGCCGTGAAGATCTTCGTGTTGCAGGGCGCGCTCGCCTCGCCCGCAGTGATCGACGACGAGGGGGACGACGAGGCCGAGGTCGTCGGCTCCAGCGGCCCCTACATCACCTACTGATCAGGTGAACACGACCTGGCCGGTCTGATCTCCGGCGAGCAGGTCGGCATAGCGCTCCGCGTTGTCGCGCGCCGAGATCTTGCCCTGCGGCAGGCCACGCGCCATCGCGGTCTCGATGATCAGCGGCGGGCTGACCGCGTTGAGCCGGATCCGGCGCGGCAGATCCTTGCTCGCCGCGCGGACGAAGCTCTCGAGCCCGCCGTTGACCATCGCGAGCGCGCACGTCCCGGCGGGCGGACGCTGGCTGAAGATGCCGGAGGTCACGAGGAACACGCCCTCGTCGCGCACGTGGTCGATGCCGAACCGGACCACGTTGACCTGGCCCATCAGCTTGCTGGCGAGCGCGTGCGCGAAGTCGTCATCGGTGAGCTCGGCGAGTGGGCCGGTCTTGCCCTTGCCGGCGCAGCTGACCACCGCATCGACCCAGCCGATCTTCTGGTACATCGCGCGGATCGACGCGGGGTCGGCGATGTCGACGGCGATGTCACCCGACCGCGATGCACGCAGCACCTCGTCCCCGCGTGACGCGAGGACCTCCGCGACAGCCTTGCCGATGGTCCCGGTCGCACCGATCACGAGCACGCGCATGAATCGAATGTAGATCAGATCAACGGGCGGAACTCGACGCCGATGAACGGGATGATCGGCAGGCCACGAATGTCCGCGTCCTTCAGCGTCTCGTAGTCGAACTCGCGGCCCTCGACGTTGCGCCGGTTGATCGCGTTCTGGACATCGATGAACAGCACGATGTCGCCCCAGCAGCGATGCCACCGGCGGTCCGCGCGCAGATCGATCGAGACGAACAGCGGCAGCTGGCCAGCCCACGGGACCTCGACCGGCTGCGGACCCTGCTCCGTGTCGATCACGCGCGACGGGCTGTACGGGTTGCCGGACACCAGCTGGAGGCGCGCCCCGAGCCGCCACTTCCGGTACTGGTAGCTGGTCGCGAGCTGGAGGTTGTGGCGCTGGTCGAGCTCGAACGGACGCCAGCCGGCAGCGAGCCGTGGGTCATCGACGCGCTCGGACTTCGACAGCGTGTAGGACAGCAGCGCGAACCACGGGCCGACGTTGCGCTTGATCGACACCTCGAGCCCGTAGCTGCGCGCCCGCCCGACATTGTCGCGATAGAACGCGATGCCGAGCTGCTTCTCGAGCAGCAGCTCGAACGTCGGGCCGAGCCCGCCGAGGTTCAGGTCGGGCGGTTCGGATCCCGGCGCGGGGTTCTGCACCTTGACGCCGATCTCGCGGCCGTCGTTGTAGTAGCCGGTGACCGAGGCGCGGACGTGGGCGGGCAGCTCGGCATCGAAGCCAAGCGAGAACTGGTCGGTGTACGAGCTGTCGAGCTGCGGGTTTCCGTTGTCGGGATCGACGTCGGCCGGGGTTGGCGGCTGGTGAAACCTGCCGATCGCCTGGCGGAACGTCAGCGTGTCGGTCAGCCGCTGATGGATGTTGAGGCGCGGATCGACCACGATCTCACCGGTCAGGCCGTAGCCCTCGACGCGTAGTCCGGGCTTCACCGCGAACCGCTCGCCGTCGATCTTCCAGCGGGTCTCGAGGAAGGCGGCGAAGTTGGTCCACGCGATCGTCGTCGTGCCGACCACGCTGCCGTCGTCGTCGCCACCCTCGCTGAAGTTGAACTGCGATGGCGCGAGGTAGCCGCCATCGAGCTC
This sequence comes from Kofleriaceae bacterium, assembly GCA_037720695.1. Lineage (GTDB taxonomy): Bacteria > Myxococcota_A > Polyangia > Haliangiales > Haliangiaceae > JABFXX01. The sequence goes on from JBBJLY010000166.1 coordinate 15,582, forward strand.
GAGCCCGCCGCGCAGGTGGCCCCACGTGAAGTCGCGGATGGCCTCGGCGCGCACGCCACCGGGATACAGCGGGCGCGAGAAGCTCTCCTTGCGCTGGTCCTCCTGTGCCTCCTCGGAGAACGTCAGGGTGTTTGCGCCGATCCACGGCACGATGCGGAGCGCGAGCTTGCCCCACTGACGAAGATAGGGCGCAGCGAGGCGGACGAACGTCGACGTGATCGAGACCTCGTTGCTCGCGACCCGGTCGATCGACGTGAAGATCATCGGCGTGATCCGGCCGCGCTTGCGCGGATCGCCGAACGTCATCCGGATCTGGGCGTCGTAGTAGCTCGGCAGCGGGGCGTCCTCCTCGATGAACGGATCGACGATGCGATCGAAGTAGCTGCGCCGCAGGCCCATGATCACGCCGCCACCCTTGACCGGGCCCTCGGCCTGGATCGACGAATCGAACAGCCCGATCGAGCCGCCCATCCGCCAGCGATCCGTCCGTGGCTCGCGAGTCCCCAGCGTGACGATGCCGCCCTGCGAGCGGCCGAACGAGGTGTCGAAGCCGCCGGCAGTGACCGCGAGGTCGGACAGCATGCCGCCGGGATAGAACGAGGTGACGCCGCCGAAGTGAAACGCGATCGGCACCTCGACGCCATCGAGGTAGATCGCGGTGTCGCGCGGGGACGACCCGCGCAGCACCAGCCCGCCGAACGAGTACGGGATGCGTGCGACGCCGGGCAGCACGGTCGCCGCGCGCAACACGTCGTTGCCGGCGCCGGGGATCGCGCGGATCTCGTCGACCGTCAGGTTGTACGACAGCGGCTTGGTCTCCTCGGGAGCCTTGCCGGTGACCTCGATGACCTCGGCACCCGAGGCAGCCTCGAGCCCGACCCGCACGAGGGCGTCGGCCGCCGGGATCCGCACGCTGCGCGTGATGAAGCCGTTGGCAGCGATCGTGAGCTCGCGATCGGCCGGTGCCACCACGATCGTGAAGAAGCCGTCGAGGTCGGTGACCGCGATCGCGCCGCGATCGGTCAACACCGAGGCGCCCACGATCGGGCGCCTGGAATCGAGGCGGGTGACGACACCGCGCACGGTGCGCGGCGCACCGACGGCGATGCCGGTCGAGAGCAGCAGCAAGAGCAGCGCGACGACCCGCATCACCAGACTACGACCGCGGTACGCCGCGATCGGTTGCTACTCCTGGATCGTTACGGAGATCAGCTTGACCGGCGTGTTGGGCCGATCGCTCGAGTTGGTTGGCGTGGTCTCGATCTTCTTGACGACGTCCATGCCGCCCGTGATCTTGCCGAACACCGGGTGCTTGGACGGGCCCGGCGTGAACCAGTCGAGTCGGTTGTTGTCGACGGTGTTGATGAAGAACTGCGCGCCGCCCGAGTTGGGTGCGCCCGTGTTGGCCATCGACAGGGTGCCCGGCGCGTTGGAGATCTTGTGCGCTGCCGGATGCTCGTCCTGCACGCGACCGAGCGGCGATCCGCCAGTGCCGCAGCGCGAGCTGTTGGGATCCTTCGAGAACTCGCATCCGAACTGGATCATGAAGTTCTGGATGATGCGGTGGAAGTGCAGCCCGTTGTAGAAGCCGCTCTGTACCAGCTTGATGAAGTTGCCAGCCGTGGTCGGCATCTGGTCTTGAAAGATCTCGGCGGTGAAGGTACCGAGCGAGGTCTCGAACGTCGCGGTCGGATTGGCCATATGGCCCGTTGCTTACCACGGGCCGGGACACCAGCGGTCAGGACATGCCGTCGATCGCGAGTGCGATCATCGCGACCAGTTTCTGCGCCTCTTCGTTCTCGATGTTGGCCTTGATGAACTCGTGCAGCGGGAGCTGCGCCTCCTCGAGCCGGGCGAGCGGTTCGCCACGCGCGGCGGCGTCGAGATCCTCGTACGTCAGCGTGCGGACGCGCCCTCCGTTGCGCTGGAAGCAATGCGCGACGAGCGCGCAATGGAAGATCACGGTGACGATCGACTCGGCGCCACCGAGCTCGCGCTCGTGGGCACTGATGAACTGCGCGACCGGTGTCTGCGACTGCACGAACCCCCCGACCATCACGGCCGAGTAGTTCGCATCGTTCATCTTCTGCGATGCCTCGGTGACGACCGCGGCGACCTGTTCCTTTGTCAGCTTCATGGAATCATCGGCCAGAGATATAGGAGGCGGCCGCCGCTCCGCGCTCGCTGGACTCGGCCATTCCGGGATGCTACTGCGATACGGATCCGTCGTCGACAATCGTGCAACCTCCTGTGATCGCACCAGCTCTGATCCGGCGCGGCCTCGCGCTGTCAATCGTGCTGCACGCGGCGATCGGCGGGATCGGGTATGTCGCGCTCGATCCGTCGGACGAGGCTCGGGTCGAGCTGGTCGACATCGAGCTCGCGCCGACCCCGCCCCCGGTCGAGGCGCTGCCGGCCGAGCGTGCGAAGCCCCCGGAACAGGGCCTCGGCGCGCAGCAGGCGGCCGCGCAGGAGCCGCTGAAACCGAGCACGGACCCCGGGGACTACGTGACGGACGCCGGGGTCGATGCGCCGGTCGACGCAGCGATCGACGCAGCGATCGATGCAGCGATCGCTGCCGCGCGACGGCGCCGGCGCGATGCCGCACCGGAAGATGCAGGTGCGGACGATGCAGGGATCGACGCGCCGGTCGATGCGCTCGACGATGCAGGGGTGACCGACGACGCGATCACCGTCGCCGAGATCGATCTTTGGGATCAGCCGGCCGTCGGCTCCGCGTCATCTGGATCGGGGTCGGGGCCCGGCGGCAGCGGTGCTGGATCTGGCGCGCTCGCGACCGAGGAGGGATCCGGGTCGGGCAAGCTCGGGGTGACCGACGAGGTCGCGCTCGATGGCGCGCCGACCACCGCCGGGACCGCGGCCAACCTGCTCGGATACTTCCCGAAGGGTCACATCGTGACCGCGCTGATCCGCTTCGATCGCCTGCGCGGCACCGAGTGGCTCGTGCAGACCGAGCGCCTGCTGCAGCCGATGCCGGACTATCAGGTCCTGTTCGGCACCAGCGATCCGAAGATCGGCGACAAGATCGATACCCTCGTGATCTCGACGCCGCGCCCGCTCGACGCGACGGCGACCACGCTGATCGCGCACACGCGGCTGTCGCGGCCCGCGCTGCGGGACTTCCTCGGCGTGACCACGAAGATCGCGTGGTCGACCGCGCGGGGCGGCATGCTCGGCCGGCGGACGTCGAAGGTGGTCCCCAGCGATCGGCGGCTGTTCCTGTCGCCGTTCAAGAGCTGGTTCATGCTCGTCCAGCCGGCCGACGTCACGACGTTGCTCAACGCGGCACCCGGCAACCTCGATCAGGTCGAGGCCACCGGCACGCTCCCGGCGTGGCTCGCCGGCATCCGCAAGATCGAGGCCGAGTCGGGTGACAAGCGCGGGCCGGCGCTCGTGCTGACGCTCGGCCTCGACGGCAAGCGATACGATCTCGGTTCGGACGGCTTCGGGCTCGGTGTGAAGTCGTTCCCGACGCCGGACCGCGTATCGCTCGCGATGGAGCTGGTCA
>JBBJLY010000396.1:0-5881 GCA_037720695.1 Kofleriaceae bacterium
GGTCGGCGGTTGCGGGCGCGGCGAGCGGCGCGCTGGTCGCCGCGGTGTCCCGAGAGGAGGCAACGTTGCCGGCCCTGCTGGCGGTCGACGAACCATTCAGCGGCACCAACCCGACGGTGCGCGTGCCGATCGTGGTCTCGGTGCTCGACTACCTCGCCGCGCGCGATCTCGTGCTCGCGGCCACGCACGATCTCGACGTCGCCGGCCAGGCCGACCCGCGGTTCGTGCGCGGGCACTTCTGCGAGCTCGACGAGCTCGCCGGATTGTTCGACCGCAAGCTGCGGCCGGGAATCGCACCGTCGAGCAACGCGCTCGCGCTGCTCGAGCGCGCCGGGTACCCTGCGGCGATCGTCGAGGACGTCAGGCAACGCCTGCGCGGGTGATCACGGCACGGTCTCGATCACCCGAGTACGAGATCTGATCGACGCAGCGCTGCACGCCCGGGCACACCGTGGTGCACGCCGTGCCACCTGGCACCGTGGGCGCGTAATACTCGCTCGCGATCACGGCAATCAGCGCGGTCCTCACGGCGCGCGCATAGCGCGTCACTCGGCGTCGAGGATCTCGCGGACCTTGCGCAGGAGCGCGTCGGGCGTGATCGGCTTTGCGAGGAACGAGGTCCCGGCGTCGCGCACGCCGTGGTGGATGATCTCGTCCTCGGTGTGGCCCGAGACGTACAGCACGCGCAGGCCGGGACGCGTCGGGACTACCCGTTCGGCGAGCTCCCGTCCGCTCATCCGCGGCATGACGACGTCGGTGAGCAGGAGGTGGATCGGGGCGGTGTGCTGTTCACAGATCAGGAGCGCCTCGCCGCCATTGGCCGCGGCAAGCACGTTGTAGCCCCGGCGCCGGAGGATCGTGAGCGTCGCGATCCGCACCTGATCCTCGTCTTCCACGACGAGGATGGTCTCCGTGCCGCGCAGCGTGACCGGTGCGGTGGGCTGCTTGACGCGTTCCGGCGCGCGGTCGGTGGTCGGCAGGTAGATCTTGAACGTCGAGCCGCGGCCGAGCTCGCTATCGATCCAGATGTGACCGCGGCTCTGCATCACCAGCCCGAACACCGTCGCCAGGCCGAGCCCGGTGCCCTTGCCTTGCTCCTTGGTGGTGAAGAACGGCTCGAACACGCGCTCGCGTGTGGCCTGGTCCATGCCGGTGCCGGTGTCGGTGACGGCGAGTCGCACGTAGCAGCCAGGGACCACGCCGCGATGTTCGGCGGCCGCAGCGGCATCGAGCTCGGCGTTATCGAGCTCGATCGTGAGCCGACCGCCGCGTGGCATCGCATCGCGTGCGTTGACCGCGAGGTTCATCACGATCTGCTCGATCTGGCTCGGATCCGCGTAGACCTTCCACACCGCGCGACTGGCGATCAGCTCGAGCTCGATGTCCTCGCTCAGCATCCTGCGCAGGAGCTTGTCCATCCCGAGCACGATCTCCGCGAGATCGAGCACCTTCGGCTGCAACACCTGACGCCGGCTGAACGCGAGCAGCTGACGGGTCAGCTCGGTTCCTCGCTGGCCGGCGCGCTGGACCTGCTCGAGATCATCGCGCCGGGGATCGCCATCGACCAGACTCTCGAGCAAGAAGTCGGTGTAGCTGAGGATGATCGACAGCAGGTTGTTGAAGTCGTGCGCCACCCCACCCGCGAGCCGGCCGACCGCTTCCATCTTCTGCGCCTGGCGGAGCTGCTCCTCGAGCGTGCGCCGATCGTCGATGTCCTGCAGTGCGCCCTGGATCCGCTGGATCGAACCGTCGGGCGCGCGCTCGGCCTTGCCGACGGCACGCGTCCAGATCCGGCGCTTGGTCGCCGTGATCAGCTGGACCTCGAGGTCGAATGGAGTGCCCGAGCGGATGCAGGCGCCGTACGTCGCGTTCGCGCGCTCGCGGAACTCCGGTGCGATGTACGCGTGCGCCTCCTCGAGCGTGGGCGACGTCCCGGCGGGGACCTCGTGGATCGCGCACATCTCATCCGACCACACGACCCGGCGTTCGGGGAGCTCGATCGTCCAGCCGCCGAGCCGCATCGCCTGGCCAGCGATCCGGAGCAGGGCTTGGTTCCGCCGCAGCAGCTCGTCGCGGTCGTGGATCTCGCGCTCTGCAGCCTTGCGCGCCGTGATGTCATGCACGAGCGCCAGCAGGTTGCCGTTCTCCATCATCGTCACACGCACCTCGGCCGCGAACACCGAGCCGTCCTGGCGCCGAAACTCCCACTCGCGGGTGTACTCCGCGTGGGTCAGGATCTCTTTCAGCGACGACTCGATCCGCGGGACCAGTTCGGGGACCACGATGTCCGAGGCGTGCTTGCCGATCAGCTCGGCACGCGGGTACCCCAGCATCCGGCACATGCTCTCGTTGGCGTCGAGGTAGTAGCTCTCCTGGTCGGCGATCAGGATTCCGTCGGGGACGTAGTCGAACAGCGTTCGATCCTGATCTGCGTTCGCTTCGCGCTCCCCCAAGACGTCCTCCAGCCTGGGTCCATTCTGCCCGCGTGGCGGAGCGCTGGCTAGCGCGTCAACGACTCGCCGAGACCGGCGTACCGAGAGGCCAGTCTGTGTTCCCGACGCGCTCGAGGGTCATCTCGAAGCGCTGCACGGGTGGTTGCCCCACCACGACGTACTCTCCGATCTCGTGCCAGCTCCGATCCGTGAGGGTCGCCGTGAACCGCATCACCGCCTCCGGACCGGCCGGGACTTCCCAGCTGTACCCGTTCGCGGTCAGCACGAGCTCGAACGTGCCGGCGCGACCCTGCGCGTACGATCGCAGCTCGTACTTGCGCGTGTGCTCGTTCCACGACGCGATCGCGAGCGCGTTGAATCCCGTCGAGCCATCGGCCGCGTAGCCTCGACCCTCGATCACGATCACATCACCCCCGAGCATCGGTCCCATGCGCTCGGTCTGGGTGACCTCGTAGCGCGCGCCCGACGGCAGCGTACCCGACGCCTTGCCGCGCCAGACCCCTCGCATGAAGCCGAGCTTCGCCATTGCTGGCGCAAGCTGCGGGCTCGGTGCGACGGGGGGTGGCATCGGCGCGGCCGGCGATCGGGAGGCGTGACCACAGGCGGCGAGCACCAGACACAGGAGAAATCGCATGCCCTGCTGTAGTGGCAGGGACCGCGTCGCACCATCCCCGATCCGACGAGCCGTCCGAGCGAGTGGACGAGCGGTGGCGCGGGGCCGACGGACCGGTGCCAGGTCAGCTCACAGCGGGACGCGACGCTCGAGGTCGATGCGCCAGTCCTCGGGGACATCCGGCGTCGCCTTGCGCGCGGGCGCGACCGCGTCGCCACCGCCCCACCGGTACACGGTCGACATCGCCGCCTGGCGCTCGGCGTCGGGCAGGGCGCCAATGAAGGAGCCGTGGTTGCCGTCTGGCACGACCAGCTTGTACGAGTCATCGGCGCTGCCGAGCTCGAACGCGCCGGCCGACCACGGGTCGTTCTGGCCGTAGATGAACATGATGCGCTCGCCGCGGGTCGCCAGCCACAGCTGGATGTCCGGCATCGCGAGCCAGTCGAAGCGTGGGACGGGTAGCGGGCTGTAGCGCTCGACGCGATAGCTGTTCGGGTAGTCGAGCCGCGACCGCAGGAGTCGCTCGAGGGACCGTGGGCCTTAGGATCCCACCTGCGCCGCAGCCTGGTAGTAGTAGGCGCCAAACTCGGTCAGGGTCTCGTCGCTGGCGAGGATGCCGGGACCTGACACGAAGTCGAGATACAGCGCGATCGTCTCGGCGTCGTCTGCGGCCGTCGGGAGCTCGGCGCAGAACGCCTCGTCGTAGTACTGCCACAGCGCGAACCGGAACTCTTCGACCGCGTTCTCGAACGCGAGCGGTAGCCCGCCGACCTGCGAGTACGAGTAGCCTTGCGACTCGAAGAGGGGCAGCAGCTCGGCGCGGCGATCGAGAAACAGGCGCTGGGTGTCGATGATCCGCTGACGGCATTCGGGCGAGCCGACCTGCTCGAGAAACACCCCGTAGCGCGGATCGTTGCGGCTGTAGCTCTGCGGAGCAACGTACGCGACCGTGCCGTCGACATCATCGGGATAGAACCGGCGGTGATAGATCGAGGTCATTCCGCCCTGCTGCCACCGGTCGAGATCCAGTTGCCGGTGAAGATCGGGCGCAGCAGCTCGACGATGTGGTGATGGTCGGCGGCCGCCTGGCGGATCGTCAGGTACTTCGGGTCGGCGGGGTCCGGATCGAACCCTCGTAGGCGATGCTCGACCGTGATCGCGTTGCCCTGCAGCATGAACGAGATCTCGTTGTCGCGCGGGTTCGCTCCGAACAGCCCGTAGCCGGTCGACGCGAGGGTGGTGGGTCGGGTCACCCCGCGGCTGCGGATCACCACGCGCTGCTGGAACACGGCGCCGTCGGGGTTCGCGTGATCGACCGGCTGCGTGACGACGAGCAGGAACTGTTCGGCATCCGGTCGGGGCGGGAGCTCGGTGACCGTGACCCCGGGTAACGCCTCGAGTTGCTCGAGCAGTGGGCTGTCGAGCCCGTGCTGCCGGGTGGCAAGTTCTGGCTCGTCGACCGCACAGGCGGTCAGGGCGAGCGCGACGAAGGCGCAGCGAAACAAGGTTGGGCGCATGAAGCCTTAGTCCCTCGAGCGCCGCCAACGTGACAACAAAACGCAATTCGGGTGCTGTCACGCACTGGCGTTGCGTCGCGCGCGCTTCTCGCTGTGGCGTGCGCGACTCGGTGTGAACGTTTGCCACGCGACACTGCGACCGGTGCGACGACTACTTCGCGTGCGCGAGCTCGGCCGTGTACAGCGCGAATTCCTCCGCGACCGCACGCGCCACCGACGGGCGCGCCAGCATGCGCTGGTGATACGCCGCCAGCGCGGGCCAGTCGGCGAGGTTCGGGCCGGTCTTGCGTGTCCAGTTGAGGAGCGTCGTGAGGTAGGCGTCCGCGACGGTGAACTGGTCCAGCAGGAACTCGCGACCGGTCAGGTGGCGCTCGAGGATCGCGAACCTGCTCGCGATCTTGGTGCGCGCGTATGCGGTCAGCGCGTCCGTGGTCGCGCGATCGAACTGCAGTGCGAAGATGCCCTTGTGGAGCTCGGTGCCGAGGAAGCTCAACCACTGGTGAAGTTTCGCGCGACCCACGCGGTCGGTCGGAGCGAGCCCCGACGCGGGCGCCGAATCGGCGACGTACTGCAGGATCGCACCGTTCTCGGTCAGGATGTCGCCGCTCTCGGTGCGCAAGGTCGGGACCTGGCCGAGCGGGTTGAGCGTCAGGAAGTCGCGATCGTCGGCGGTGCGGCGGCGCGCGAGATCTACCTGGTTGAACGTGGCGGAGATGTTCGCGTCGTAAAGCGCGATGCGGGTTGCGAGCGAACAGGCGAGCGGGGCGAAGTAGAGCTCCATCGGATCCTCCGTGTTTTGTACTGTTCGGTATACAATACACATGGTCGTATGATCGGTGCCAGGAGTTTTGTCCTAAATGGTACAAAAACGGAGTCCAGGGCGCCCGCGGGCCTACGATCCCGAGCGCGCGCTCGATGCGGCGATGCTCGCGTTCTGGCGCTCCGGTTACGCAGGCACCTCGCTCGACGACCTGACGGCGTCGACCGAGATGAACCGGCCGAGCCTGTACGCGGCGTTCGGTGACAAGCACGCGCTGTATCTGAAGACGATCGAGCGCTATCGCGAGGCGACCAGCACGGCCCTCGCGGCGCAGCTCGCCGCCGATCGTCCAGTCGCGGAGTCGCTGCGCACGATCTACGGGCGCGCGCTCGACCTCTACGAGGCGGGGCAGCCCAACCCGCGTGGCTGCTACTTCTCGAGTACGGCGGTCGCTGTCGCGCTGACCGATGTCGAGGTCCGGGAGGCGCTGAGAGCGTCGCATCAGGCCTTCGATCGCGTGCTCGCCGCGCGGTTCACG
>JBBJLY010000167.1:0-19106 GCA_037720695.1 Kofleriaceae bacterium
CGTGCTCGGTGCGATGCAGACCGCGTCGTTCACCACGATCGGCGACGTGTGGTCGTGGAACCCGGCAGACACCGCGTGGATCGTGCGCCAGCCGATGCCTGATGGTACCGAGCGTGGCGCCTCGGTCGCCGGTGCGATCGACGGCAAGATCTACGTCGCCGGCGGACTGCGCGGCGGCGCGATCGCCGACTTCGGGGTCTACGACCCTGCGCTCGACGAGTGGACTGCGTTGCCGGCCCTGCCCGCCGCGCGTGACCACGCGTGCGGCGCCGCGGCCGGTGGCAAGCTGGTCGTCGTCGGGGGTCGTCAGGCCCAGATCACGAGCATCACCGACACCGTGTTCGAGTACACGCCGGGCGGCGCGTGGGTCGAGCGTGCCGCGATGCCCACCGCACGCGGCGGCACCGCCTGCGGAGTCGTCAACGACCGCCTGATCGTCGTCGGTGGCGAAGGCAACCCCGATGCGACGACGGGCGTGTTCCCGGACGTCGAATCGTTCGATCCCGCCACGAACACGTGGAGCGCGCTCGCGCCGATGGTGACGCCACGACACGGCATGGCGGCCGCCGCGATCGACGGCAAGCTGTACGTGCCAGGTGGCGCGACGCGCCAGGGCTTTGGCGCGGTCGCGACCCACGAGGTCTTGACGCCGTGACCCAGGACATCAACTAGGCGCGGGGCTTGTCGGGGATGAACGTCATCGCGCGCTCGGCGAGTGCGGTGATCGTGAGGCTCGGATTGACGCCGAGGTTGGCGCCTACCGCCGCCCCGTCGATCACGAACAGGTTGTCGTAGCCGTAGACGCGGTGCTGCGCGTCGATCACGCCGAGCTCGGCGGTCGCACCCATCACGCAGCCACCGATGCAGTGTGCGGTCATCGGCAGATCGAACAGGATCTCGGAGGTCGACGTGATCGGGATGCCGCCAAACGCGCGAGCGGCGCGCTCGGCAAACATGTTCGCCGCTGGAATGTTGGTCGGGATCCGCTGACCCTCGGTCGCGAGGCGCGCCGTGAACGGCCAGAACCAGCGCCGGCGGAGCCGGAACCGCAGCGTGGCGTCGATCGTCTGCATCACGAGCAGGATGAGGGTCTGGCGCGCGAAGCCGAACGGCAACCCGGCGCGAAAGAACCGGATCGGGTGGCGGAACGCGCTCGCGATCCACGCCAGGATCCGGCGCCAGCCCTTGCCGGTGACCAGCATCGTGGCGAGCAGGCCGAGCGCGTCCGAGCCGCGCGAATAGCGGGTGGCCTCGATGTGCGTGAAGCGATCGATGTGAATGCCCGAGCCGATCGCGATCCCCTTCGACAGATCGAGCTCCTGCCGGGGAACCGCACGCCGAGGATAGACTCCGAGTTGGTGCGGACCTCGTCGCCGAGACGCTCCGAGACCGCGGGCAGCTCACCGCGCTGTTTCATTCGCAGCAGTAGATCCATCGTGCCGAGCGCGGACGCCGCGAGCACGACGTGGCGGGCGGTCAGCGTCTGCTTGCGCTTCGAAAACCACGAGGTCGACCGTTCGGTGGCGAGCTCGTAGCCCTCGCTGCCATCGCCGGCGCCGAGCGGCCGGAGGTTGGTGACCCGGGTCTCGGCGATCACCTTCGCCCCGCGCTTCTCCGCGAAGTAGAGGTAGTTCTTGTCGAGCGTGTTCTTCGCGTTGAACCGGCAGCCGACCATGCAGCCGCCGCAGCCGATGCAGCTCGACCGCGGTGGGCCCTCGCCGCCGAAGTACGGATCGGGATGGGCCTCGCCTTGCTTGTCGCCGAAGTACACGGCGACGTCCGTCTTGTAGAACGTGTCGCCGCAGCCCTGCTCGTCCGCCATCTGCTTGAGCAGGTGATCGGCCTCGCCGAGGATCCGGTTCTCGGTCACGCCGAGCATGCGCCGCGCGGTCGCGTAGTGCGCCGGCATCTCGCGCTCCCAGTCGGCGAGTCCTTTCCACGAGCCGTCGCGCCACACCGAGTCCGGCGGGACGAGCATCGTGTTCGCATAGGTGATCGAGCCGCCACCGACGGCGTGTCCCGACAGGATCATCACGTGCCGGAACGGGCGCATGTTGTAGAAGCCGAACAGCTTCAGCCCTGGCCGCCAGATCCAGCGCCGCAGGCTCCACGTCGACTTCGGAAAGTCCTTCGCGGTCCACCGCCGGCCCATCTCGACGACCGCGACCGAATAGCCCTTCTCGGCGAGGCGGCACGCGGACACGCTGCCGCCAAATCCCGAGCCGATCACGATGTAGTCGAACTCGTGCGGCATCGCCACCGCACCAGTATCCCACGCCGGCGGCGATCCGGCAGCTCTGCCCACTCGTAGATGCAGCGTGAAGGGACATGCTCGCCGGGGCAGGCGGAAGCTCGTCGTGCTCGGTCTCGGGGGGCTGGGCCTGGCCGGCGCACTGACCCTGGCCGCGTTCGTCGCGCCGCATCGACCCGCCGCCGCCGCGGCCACGTACACCCCGAGGGACCCCGCTGTGGTGGTGGCGCGGGTGCCGCAGCGAGATGCCGGCGAGCAGCTCGCGCGCCGCCAGCTCGCGCTGAGCCCGGCGCGGGTCGAGCTGGCCGTCGAGCTCGCACGCGCGGACATCCGCCGCTATCGCGAGGAATCCGATCCGCGATATCTCGGACGCGCACAGGCGACGCTCGGTCGCTGGTGGAACCTCGCAGCGCCTCCGAGCGAGGTGTTGCTCGTACGAGCGACGATCCGTCAGGCGCTGCATGACTTCTCGGGTGCGCGTGAAGATCTGGATCGCCTGATCGCGCTCCGACCCGGGGATGCGCAGGCGCACCTGACGCGCGCCGTGGTCGCCACGGTGACCGGTGACTACGCCGCGGCGCGAGCGAGCTGCCTCGCGGCCGGTTCCCTGCGCGATGCGCTCGTCCTGGCCTCGTGCGAGGCCCCGCTCGACGGGATCGCCGGCAATGCCGAGGCGGCCTATACCCGGCTGTTTGGCACGCTCGCGCAGGCCCGGCGCTCCCGACCGGAGCTGCGGGGCTGGGCGCTGACCGCGCTCGCCGAGCTCGCGATCATGCGCGGCCAGACCGCGGTCGCGGGCGTGCACCTCGACGCCGCGCTCGCCGCCGACCCCGAGGACGTCTACGCCCGCAATCTGCAGGCAGACATCCTGCTGGCGGCGCATCGCAACCACGACGTCCGGGCGCTGCTCTCGGGGCGCGAGTCGGTCGATAGCCACCTGGTCCGGCTCGCGATCGCGGAGAGCCGCGCCGACGGACCACGCCAGCGCGAGCTGGTGCGAGCGATGCGTGATCGGATCGAGGCGGCGGCGCTGCGCGGCGATCGCGTCCACCTCCGCGAGGAAGCGATGTTCGCGCTCGCGGTCGACAGCGATGCACCGCGCGCGCTCGCACTCGCGGTCGACAACTGGAAGGTCCAGCACGAGCTCGCGGATGCCCGCTTGCTCGCCGAGACCGCGGTGGCCGCGCAGGACCCAGAGGCGGCCGCGCCCGTGATCGCGTGGGCACGCAGCCATGGCGTGCGCGATGCCTGGCTCGATCGCTCGCTCGCGCAGCTCGGAGCGGCGCGATGAGGCGGACCACGCAGCTGCTCGCCGGCGTCATCCTGCTCGCGTGCGGAACGGCCCATGCCCACAAGCCGAGCGATGCGCACCTCCGGCTCACGCTCGCTGGCGACACGCTGTCGGGCCGACTCGACATCGCCGTGCGAGACCTCGACGGGGCGCTCGGCGTCGACGCCAACCTCGACGGCACGGTGACGTGGGGCGAGCTGACCACGGCGGCACCACAGATCGAGGCCTACGTGACGAGCCGCGTCGAGATCGCGGGTGATGGCGCGAGCTGTCCGATCCAGCTCGGTGCACCCGCGCTGACCGAGCTGTCCGATGGCGCGTACTGGGCACTGCCGGTCGTCGCACGCTGCCCGCATGTACCTGCAGCGCTGACGTTCCGCTATCGCCTGCTGTTCGACATCGACGCGCAACACCGCGGCCTCGTCCACGTCGCCGGTCAGACGCTGATCATCCGCGACAGCGCGCCCGCGCGTGCGGAGCTCGGCGACACCACCTCGTTCGGCACGTTCGTGCTCGAGGGGGTGTGGCACATCTGGATCGGCTTCGATCACATCCTGTTCCTGGTCTGCCTGATTCTTCCCGCGGTGTTTCCGCGCCGCGACGGGCGATGGCAGCCCGCGGAGTCGCTGCGGGAGGTCGGCCGGGAGGTGCTCGAGATCGTGACCGCCTTCACGCTCGCTCACTCGATCACCCTCGTGATCGCGACCGTTGGGCTGGTCTCACTTCCGTCTCGCCTGGTCGAGACCGCGATCGCCGCGTCGGTCGTCGCGGCCGCCGCGAACAACCTGGTCCGCGGGATCGACGCGCGGTGGGCGGTCGCGTTCGCGCTCGGCCTCCTGCACGGCTTCGGGTTCTCGAGTGTGCTGCTGGACCTCGGCCTGCCGTCGCATCAGCTCGTCAGCTCGTTGCTCGCATTCAACCTCGGCGTGGAGCTCGGCCAGCTGGCGATCGTGCTCGCCGTGCTGCCGATCCTGTACGGGATCCGCCGCACGCTCGCCTACCAGGTCGTGATGTGGGCCGGCTCGTCTACGGTCGCCCTGCTCGGCCTCCTGTGGACATACGAGCGCTTTGTCGCGTGAGTCGATCCGGGAGCTCGTCCCGGTCGTAGGTGTTCGAGACACAGACATGGCGCAACGCCGACTCGTTGCTTTGTTAATTGAAGGGAGAATCGAATGAAGAGGGCAATTGCAGCTACAGGAGTGTCACTGCTCTTGGGCGTCGCGGTGGTCGCGACGACCTACCACCGCGGTGAAGCATCGGATCACGACGACGGTGAGACCGACATCAAGGCACGCGCACTGAACCTGACGGATCACTTCGCGTTCAAGTCGCCGGCCAATCCGAGCGAGATGTCGATCATCACCTACTTCAACCCGCGCTCGCTGCCGAGCCGGCAATACACGATGAGCTCGAAGGCGCGCTACGAGCAGCACGTCACCAAGATCGGGACGCGTGCGGACGCACCGAACGGCAAGGACGACTACGTGTTCCGGTTCGAGGCCGGCGAGCCGAACGGTTCCGGCGTCCAGTCGGTCAAGCTGACCGTGCTCAAGGACACCGCCGGCACGCTGACCGAGCTCGGCTCCTCGACGGGTACCACCACCGACTTCGCGAGCAGCAAGGCCGGCACGATCACCACCAACACCGCGACGATCGGCGGGATCGACGTCAAGTGGTTCATCGGCCAGCGCGCCGACTCGTTTCACTTCGACGTCGTCCGGTTCTTCCAGGTCCGCTCGTTCCTCGCCGACCGATTCTTCGGCGGCGGAGCCCCGAACAAGGGCAACGGCAACGCCGGCCTCGGTCCGAACTGCCGCGGTGACGAGTTCCTCGCGCTCGGCTCGGCGAAGGAGGCCGGCGGCATTGCCGACCACGACGTCATCAACCTGTTCAACCCACCCTCGTGCGCCCCGGACTTCACGAAGGACCTCAACGTCACCGCCATCGTCCTCAACGTCCCGATCGCCCAGCTCGGCGGCACGATCTTCGACACCTGGTCGACGATCTCGGTGCCGGAGTGAAAGGCAACATCACCATGAAGAAGCTATTCATCCTTGTCGCGCTGACCACCGCCTGTGGTGACGACTCACCCAATTCGGGCGTCGACGCACCACCGACGAATCCCGACGGACCGGCTACCGGTGTCACCTACCGCCAGATCGAGCACCTCGCTCGCCCGGGCATCAACGAGGCGCTGCTGATCAGTGAGGGCTTCCTCGCCGGCTACAACGCGACCGCGCCAACGTTCGCGGGCGTGCCGCCTGCGACGCTCGAAGCCGTCGTCGGCGAGGCAAAGACCGTGCTGAAGGCGCTCTACCTCGGGACCTGCCTGCTGAACGGCGTCGCCGGGCTGACCCCGCAGACCGGGCTCCACCCCGCGGGCATGGAGTGCCATGCCGTGGGTGGCGCCGTGTTCGAGGCCGATGGCGTGACCCAGACCGCGGCTTCGATCACCGCGGCGCAAGCGTATGCGGACGCGGTGTTCGGGTTGTTCATCCCCGACGTCATGCGCGTCGACACTGCGGTCGCCAGCACGTACCTGACGCCCTGTGGTGCCGGTCCGGTGCTGCTGTGCGGCGGTCGCTTCCTGCGCGATGACGTCATCGACGTCACGTACGACTTCCTGCTCAACGGCGCCGCGAGCCCCGAGAACAGCGCCCGACCCAGTTCAGCGCGCTGGTCAGCGATGGTGTCTCGTTCGACAACGTGACGGTGGCGAACAACAAGTCGAGTCGACAGCTCGGCAACCCGAACAACAAGCAGCAGGGGCACCCGAACGTGAGCAACACGTTCCCGTACTCGGCCGCTCCACTCTGACCACGAGCCAGCACCATGAACATGATCATCCTCGCCGCACGCGCTCACGCGAGACTCCTGATCGCCTGCGCGGCCGGGCTGATCGTGGCCTTGGTGCTGGTCGTCACGCTGGTGCAGCGCGGTGCTGCACCGGCGTCCCACGACTCCACGGCGCTCGCGCCCGATCCGGCAAGCGTGACCTACCGCTACGCCGCGTCCAGCACGCGCGCTGACCAGGCGGACACGATCGCGGCGCTCGAGCAGCGCCTGCGGACGACCGCCTCTCCGATGTACGAGACTGCCGAGCTCGCCGAGCTGTACTACCAGCGCGCCCTGCTCGACGGCGACACGCGTGACTACGCGGCGAGCGAGGCGATGGCCCAGCGCTCGCTCGCGCTCGTGCGCAAACCAAACGGCGCGCTGCTCACGCTCGCGAAGCTCGCGAACGCGCGCCACGATTTCCGCACCGCGATCGCGCTCGCACGCGAGCACATGCTGGCGAACCCGACCAGCGCGGGGTACCTGATCCTCGCGACGGCGCACCTCGCGCTCGGCGAGACGGCCGCCGCTGCCGAGGCGGCGCACGCGGCGGTCGCGCTCACGCCGGACGGCAACGGCTACCTGATGCGCGCGCTCGTGATGCAGGCCCAGGGTCGCGACGCCGAGGCCGCCTTCGACTTCGCACGCGCGGTCCGCGTCGAAGCGCACGGTGATCCCCAGGGCGCTGCACGGCTGCGTGCCCTGTGGGGCCGGTTCCTGCTCGCGCGCGGCGAGCTCGCTGGTGCGCGCCGCGTGCTCGCCGAGTCCCTGCGGGTTGACCCGGCGCACGGCCTCGCGCTGGCGCTCGAGGGCGAGCTCGCGCTTCGCACCGGCAAGCTCGCCGAGGCCGAGGCGCTGTTCGACCAGGCCTTCGTGGCGTCGCGGCAGGTCCGCTACCTGATCGATCAGGCGCGTGCCAGCCAGCTCGCGGGTGACCGCGCCGGAGCAGATGCCCTGCGCTCGCAGGTCGAGGAGATCGTCCGCGCAGAGCTCGGCGAGGGTGGCCTCGGCCACCGGCTCGATCTCGTCGAGGTGTTGATCGATCGCGGCGGGCCGGCACAGCTCGCCGAGGCCGTCATGCTTGCCCGCGAGGAGGTCGCGAAGCGCGGCAGCCCACTCGCGCGATTCCAGCTGGCGCGCGCGCTTGCCCGGACCGGCCAGCTCGAGGATGCGATGGACCAGGTCCAGACCGTGCTCGCGACTGGCGCACGCGAGGCCCAGATCTACGAGCTCGCGGCCAGACTCGAGACCCTGCGCGGCAACGCACCTCGCGCGGCGCTGTACCGGCGCGAGGCGGATCGACTCGATCCAGGGCGCTCGGGCTGGCGCGAGCTCGTGACGGGGGCGCGATGAACCGGTGCTACCTGGTGATCGCGCTCGTGCTCGCCGCGACGCCCGTGGCCGCGCACCCGCTCGACATCGGCTATCTCCGGATCGAGGCCACGGACAGCGCGGTCGCGATCACGCTCGATCTCGAGAGCACGGTCGCGGCGCAGCTCGTCGGCGTGCGGACGCTCGATCAGATGACTGTCCGCACGGGCACCCGGCTCGCCGAGGCAACCTACCTCCGCGCGCCGATCACGAGTGACCGCGGTCCATGTCGATGGGACGGCCCGACCGCACGCCTGGTCGGGCGCACCGCGAGCCAGCACGGGCGCGCGATGTGTCCGCCCGGGGCGACCACGCTGCGCTGGGAGCTCCCTGTGATCTCGACCCTGCCGTCGACGTTTCGCATGCTGGTCAAGGTGCGCGGCTTCGGCGGCGAGCTGGTGACGATCCTCGATCGCGCGAATCCGGTGCTCGACCTCGCGCGCGACGCGCACGCGGTCTCGTTCGGTGGCTTCGTGTGGTCGGGCGTCGAGCACATCGGTGCGGCTCCCAGCGAGTGGCGCGATGCCGGCGGCTGGAAGCTCCCCGACGGGATCGATCACATCCTGTTCCTGTTCGCGCTCCTGCTCGGCGGCGGCACGCTGATCCGGCTGCTCGGGATCGCGACCGGCTTCACGCTCGGCC
Source organism: Kofleriaceae bacterium (assembly GCA_037720695.1). Taxonomy (GTDB): domain Bacteria; phylum Myxococcota_A; class Polyangia; order Haliangiales; family Haliangiaceae; genus JABFXX01. The sequence goes on from JBBJLY010000167.1 coordinate 8,391, forward strand.
ACTCGATCACACTCGCACTCGCGGCGTTCGACGTCGTCCGAGTCCCGGGATGGATCGTCGAGCCGTTGATCGCGCTCACGATCGCGTTCGCGGCACTCGAGGCGATCTCGGGACGGTACGAGCGTCACCGTGCGAAGATCGCCACCGCGTTTGGCCTCGTCCACGGCTTTGGCTTCGCGTCCGCGCTGACCGAGCTCGGGCTCTCCACGGGGAACACCGTCAAGGCGTTGTTCGGCTACAACCTCGGCGTCGAGCTCGGACAGGTCGCGATCGTCCTGGTGACTACGCCGGTGGTGATGTTGCTGTACCGGAAGCCCCGCACGCGCCGGCTGATCGTCCCCGGGCTCGGCATCGCGATCTTCGCGGCCGGCATGTACTGGTTCGTCGAGCGTGCGTTTGGCTAACGGACCCGGTCGTTGACGACCTTGCGCAGCTCCTTGAGGTCGAACGGCTTCTCGACGCGCGCGTTGCCGACGTGGTCGAGGAACTCGCGCGCCGACGTGGTGAACGCCCCGCCGGTCATGAACACGACCCGATCGGCCTGCGCCGCATCGATCTTCGCGAGCGCGGCGTGGAGCTCCATGCCGGTCACCTGCGGCATCATCAGGTCGCACAGGATCACGTCGAACCGGGTACCCGCCTCGAACATGTCGAGCGCCGCGCGTGCGCTGTGCACCGCGGTCACCTGGTGCTCGTGGGACAGGAAGCGCTGCACCGCGAGCGCGAGCGGCTCCTCGTCATCGATCACGAGCACGGTGCCACGCCGCGATGGCGGGATGGTCGGCTTCGCCCGCACCGACGCGGGCTCGTAAAACCGGCTACCCGACGGCGGCAACGTGACGCGGAACTCGGTGCCCTTGCCGAGCTCGGTCTCGAACGTGATGGTGCCGCCGAACTGCGTGATGATGCGATGTGAGATCGCGAGTCCGAGACCGGTCCCGACGCCCACCGGCTTGGTCGTGAAGAACGGCGTGAACAGGCGCTGGCGAGCCTCGACCGGGATCCCGGTGCCCGTGTCCGCGATCGCGATCACCACGCGGCCGAGGGCGTCGGTCGACGTCGTGACCTTGATCTGGTTCGCCTCGTAGTTGCCCGGGGGGATCGCGTGCGCCGCATTGATGATGAGATTCAGGAACACTTGCCCGAGGCGAGATTCGTTGGCCTCCACCTCGGGCACGTGGTTGAACACCTTGACCAGCTTCGCGCGGTGGCGGAGCTCGTTCCACGCCATGCGCAGGGTCGACTCGAGCACGTTCTCGACATCGACCGGGCCGCGGCGCTCCTCCTCGGCGCGCGAGAAGATCTTGAGATCGCGCACGATCTCGCGGACCCGGTCGGCCGCCGTGCGCGCGTCGCCGAGCTCCTCGACGAGCTCGCTGGGCAGCAACTTGCGATCCACCGTCTCGAGATCCTGCATCGCCATGTCGAGGTTTGCGATCACGGATGCGAGCGGGTTGTTGATCTCGTGCGCGACGCCGGCCGCGAGCGTCCCGACCGAGGCCATGCGATCCGCCACCATCAAGTGGAGCTCGGTCTGCTTGCCTTCGCTGACGTCACGCGCGACGAGCACGGCACCCGTCACCTGGCCGCGCTGCTTGATCGGGCCAAGCCGCGTCGAATACCAGACCTGCTTACCGGTGCGGAGGAGCTGGGCCTCGAAGCCCTGTGGTTCACCAGTCTCGGCGACGCGGGCGAGCGCCTCGCGCATCGCGCTCGCGTGATCGCCCGCCGGGTAATCGAAGATGTTGGTTCCAATCTGCGGCGCGACGTCGTATGGCGACTCGGCTCGGTTGATGAACCGGATCGTGCCATCGAGGTCGAGCTGGACGACGAAGTCCGGTGCGTTGTCGACGACGGCGTCGAGCAGCGCGGCGTGCTCGGTCGCCCGGCGTTCGGCGGCCTCGCGATCCGCGTAGGCACCTGCGAGCGCGAGGACGTGACTGATCTGCGTCGCGACGCCGTGCGCGAACGTCCGCCAGTCGTCGTGGTCGAGCTCGCGACCGCGCGCAACCATCAGCAGCGAACCGAGCTTGCGCTCCAGGTGGACGATCGGAACCATCAGCATCGCCGAGGCCTGCGCCCGCCGGAGCAGCTCCTGCTCCAGCGCCTTGTCGAGCACCGGCGACGGCACGGTCAGCGTGTCGCCCTCCGCGATGTACGTCCGCAGCAGCTCTTCGTGACCGAACAACGTCGCCAGATCGGTGCTGATGTCCGGAGTCAGGCTGTTGCCGATCGGCCGCACGCGGAGGCCGTTCGCGGGATCGACCAGGTACAGCGCACCGATCGAGATCCCGCCGGCGTCGAAGCAGGCCGCGAGTGCCTCGTCGAGCGCGATGTCGATGTCGCGATGCTTGAGCACCGCCTCGCTGATCCCGGTGAGCACGGCGAGCTCCGACGACAGCACCGAGCACCGCTTCGCGAGCCCCGTGTTGATCATCACCTGGCGCTCGAGCTGGCGGAACACGCGCAGACCATGCTCGCGCTCGAGCTCGGGCAAGACTTCCGGCGGCACGATCCGCGGCTCGGGTTTGGCCGCGAACGTCGAGCGCAGCGCCTCGAGCACCTCGACCAGCTCCGGCGTGCGCGGCACGAGATCGGTCGCGCCGGCTCGTCGCGCGAGATCGCGGTCCGCAGGCTCGACGTAGCTCGAGGTTACGAGCACGACGGGCAAGCGCCGCAGTGCGGGATCCTGACGCACCGCCATCGCGAGCCCGAAGCCGTCGAGCTCGGGCATCATGACGTCTGACACGATCGCGTCGGGCGCGTGACGGCGGATCGCCTCGAGCACCGCCGCGCCATCGGCGACCGCCTCGACCACGAAGCCGAGCCGGGTCAGCCGGTACGAGGCCAGCTTGAGCTGCATCGGATCGTCATCGGCCAGCACCAGCCGGCGCCCTGCGCCGAACTGCTCCTTGAGCGCGACCGGGGTTGGCAGGTGAGCCTCGACGATCGGGATCAGCCGCGACGGTGCGATCGGCTTCGAGATGATGTCGTCGAATCCGACCGTCGACATGCGCGCTTCCTCGAGCTCCGACACGAAGCCCGAGAACGCGAGGATCGAGACGTCGGAGCCAGCCGCGAGGTCTCGCAACTCGCCGACGAGCGTGAAGCCGTCGGCGTCGGGAAGCATCAGGTCCTGGATCACCAGCACCGGCTTTTCGCGACTCATCATCTCGCGCGCGCTCTTGCCGTCGGCGGCCTCGACGACGTCGTGGCCGCGCCGCTGGAGCGCGTTGCGGACCATGCGCCGGGTCGCCGTGTTGTCATCGACGACCATGATCTTGTGCGTCATGCGACCCCCGTCGCGAGCAGGTTCGCGATCGTCTGCGGCAGCAGGCGCGTATCGATTGGCTTGGTCACGTACGCGTCGCAGCCAGCCTCGGTTGCCTTGTCCTGATCACCCTTCATCGCGTACGCGGTGACGGCCACGATCAGGATGTCGCGCGTGACCGGGTCCGCCTTGAGCTGGCGGGTCAGCTCGAGGCCGTCGATGCCGGGGAGCTGGATGTCCATCAGGATCAGCCGCGGCCGGTGCTCCCGGATCTCGACCACCGCGGTCTCGGCGTCGAGCGCGGTGAACACCTCGTAGCCCTGGGCCTTCACCAGGTAGCTGACGAGCTTCAAGTTGGTCGGGTTGTCGTCGACGATCAGGATGCGAGCTGGCATCACGCACCCTCCTGCTTGATGCCGTGGACGCCCGCACGCTCGAGCGAGCCGAGCAAGCTCTCGCGATCGACGGGCTTGCCGAGCACCTCGTGCACGGTGAACCCTGCGACGACCTTGGTGTCCGGGACCACGGTGACGACGATGATCGGCGTGTCCCTGCGCTCGCCTTCGGCAAGCGCGGCCAGCAGATCCAGCCCGTTCATGTCGGGGAGCAGCAGGTCGATCGTCACCGCATCGAACGACCGCTCGCGCCAGTGCCGCAACGCCTCCGCACCGGTGGTCGCGAGCTCGACCGAGTAGCCCGCACCTGCGAGCGTCTGGACCAGCTGCGCTTGGTCGCGCACGTCATCCTCGACCACGAGCACCGTACGCGCGCCATTCCGCGTGGTGGTGCGCGGGACTGAAACCGGTGCGACGGCGACGGAGTGCGCCTTGCGCGGCAGGATCGCGTGGAAGGTCGTGCCCTGGCCGAGCGTGCTGCGTACGCCGACCGAGCCACCCTGCGCCTCGACCAGCCGCCGGGTCAGCGCGAGCCCGAGCCCGGTGCCCTGGTGCCGCTTGTTGGCGCCGGTGTCGAGCTGCTGGAACTCGGAGAACAGCCGCGGTAGATCGACCTGCGCGATGCCGGTCCCGTTGTCCTCGACCTCGAACCGCAGGTCTTCACGTCCCTCCGGCCGGATGCGCGCGATCACGCGGCCCCCGATGGGCGTGAACTTGATCGCGTTCGACAGGTAGTTGTAAGCCACCTGCTTGAGCCGGCTCGGATCCAGCACGATGCCGGTCAGCGTGCGGTCGACCTCGAGCTCGAGCCGGATCTGCTTCTGCGCAGCGCCGGTGCGCAGGATCGCCAGGATCTCGGCGAACACGCGCGACAGGTTGATCGGCTCGGGGCGGAACTCGAGCTTGCCCGCCTCGACCTTCGCGAGGTCGAGCACGTCGTTGATCAGCTGCAGCAGATGGCGTCCGCTGGTGAGGATGTCGCCGAGGAACTCCTTGTGCTGCGGGGACGACGGCTCGACCTGGCCGTCGTGGAGCAGCTCCGCGAACCCGATGATCGCGTTCAGCGGCGTCCGCAGCTCGTGGCTCATGTTTGCGAGGAACTCGCTCTTGAGCCGGTTGGCTTCCTGGATCCGTCGGTTCTGGAGCTCGAGCTCGGCGCTGTGACGCTTGACCTCCTCGTGCCGCATGCGCTCGCGGAGATCCGTGATCCCGATGCGCGCGAGGTTGCCGGTCTGGGTCGGTAGCGGCACGACCTGGATCTCGGTCGGCACGGTCTCACCGTCGATCTCGAACAGCCACGCGCACGGCTCGTCGTTGCCGGTGAGCGCGCGCGAGATGATGTCGTGCACCGCGTCAATCGACGATCCGCCGTTGGCCTGGATCGGTGGACTGAGCTGGTCGAGATCGAGCGCGCGAAGCTCGTCCACCGAACGCCGGAACAGACGCTGCGCGTTGCCGTTGGCGTCGATCGTCTTGCGCCGCTCGAGGTCGAACGTGAGGAGCGCTTCGGGCGCGACCTCGAACCCCTTGCGATAGCGCTCCTCGCTGAGCTTCAGCTCCTGCTCGGCAGCGACGCGCGCCCGGTAATCGGCCGCTTCGCGAAGCGCGCGCTGGACCGCGGGCACGAGCCGGCGCGGCTTGTCCTTTGACAGGAAGTCGAGCGCGCCGAGGCGCAACGCCTGCACGGCGATCTCCTCGTTGGGTGTCCCCGATACCACGATGCACGGCGTCACGATGCGACTTGCCTGCACGGTCTCGAGGACCGCCTTGCCGCTGAAGCCGGGCATGATCCAGTCGGTGACCATCAGGTCCCACGGCCGCTGGAGTGCTTCGGTCAGCGCATCCGCAGAGACGACGCGTTCCGCGGTGAGCGCATAACCGCCCTTGCGCAGCTCGCGCTGCAACAGCTCGTAGTCGTCCTCGGAGTCCTCGACCACGAGGAGTCGAAGTGGAACTTTCGGATTCGAGGAAACGGACGACACCTTGCTACCAGCCCCTATCAGAATTGTTGCAGATACGCCCAGAGTAGACCGGGGGCGAGTGCGCCGACAAGCGGCGTCACCGTGAGAACACTCGAAGCGCTACCGCTCGGTGTCAGGAATCGTGAACGAGATCTTCGCGCCTGCTCCGACCGCAGCTTCTGCCCAGATCCTACCACCGTGCCGCTCGACGATGCGCCGCACGGTCGCGAGCCCGATGCCGGTGCCCTTGAACTCTTCGTCCGCATGTAGGCGGTGGAACGGCGTGAACAGCCGCGCGGCGTGCGACATGTCAAAGCCAACGCCGTCATCCTTCACGTAGTAAATTGGCTCATCTCCGTCGGTCTCGACGCCCAGCTCGACCTGCGCATTCGCCTGCCGGCTGGTGAACTTCCAGGCGTTGCCGAGCAGATTGTCGAGCAGCACGCGGATCAACCTGGCGTCCGCCTGGACCAGCAAGTGAGATGCGACTTTCGTAGTGACCTTGCGCGCTGGTTCGCGCTGGGACAGGTCGTCGATCACCGTTCCTGCGAGCGCTGAGAGATCCACGCGGTGCCGCCCGAGCGGTGTGCGATTGATGCGCGCCAGCTCGAGCAGCGCCTCGATCAGGTCCGCCATGCGAGACGAGGCGGCCAGCACGCGCCGGATGTGATCCTGCGAACGATCATCGAGCCTGTCGGCGAGGTCCTCGGCCAGCGCGTGGGTGAATGCGCTGATCGTGCGCAAAGGCGCACGCAGGTCATGCGAGACGGTGTAACTGAACGCCTCCAGCTCGCGGTTGGCCTGCGCGAGCTCGATGTTCGCGTTCGCGAGCTCCTCGGCCATCGCGGCGCGCGTCTCGGCGAGCTCCCGCGCCGCGCGCGCTTCCGAGGCCTCGAGCTCGCTTCGCAACAGGCGGGCGCTGACCTCGCGCTGCTCGTCCTCGATCTGCTTGCGGCGGATCTGCGCCTGCACACGTGCCGACAGCACGTCGAACCCGCTCGCCTTGGACACGAAGTCATCCGCGCCGGCGCCGAGGCTCTCGATCACCGCGTCGCGCTGGTCGGTCGCGGTGAGGATGATCAATGGGATATCGCGCGTCGTCTTGCTCTCCTTGAGCCGCCGGCACGCGGCGACCCCGCCCATGCCCGTCATCGATCGATCGAGCAGGATGCAGTCGGCTGACTCGGTCGCGAGCAGCGCGATCGCATCCTCGCCCGAGATCGCACGCATCACGTCGTAGCCGCGCTTGCGCAGGCGTGCCGACAGGATGTCGAGATAATCGGGATCGTCGTCGACCGCGAGGATCCGCTTGGGCGTCAGCGCGCTTGCGTGCTCGCCGGTGTGCATGGTCGCCGAGCGCAGCAGCGCGCGGGTCCGCGCGAGGATCAGGTCGAGGTCGTCCTTGCGCACGAACCCATCGGCACCCGCCTCGAAGGCGCGGACCTCGGCATCCTTGGTATCGCTCGTGGTGAGCAGCAAGCACGGGATCGTGCGCAGCCCCGGCTCGAGCCGGATCCGCCGGATCAAGCTGGCGCCGTCCATGTCGTGCATCGTGGCGTCGACGACGATCGCGGTCGGACGCGCGCGCGACGCGAGCTGGAGGCCCATGGCTCCATCGTGCGCGAGCGCGGTCGCGAAGCCGGCGTGGTCGAGCGTGGTGGCAAGTCGCGCGCGAAACGCCGGATCGCTGTCGACCACGAGCACCAGATCGTCCCGGACGAGGCGGCGCTGCCGAGCAACTCGCGCACGCGCGACACCACCGTCGCCCGATCGTAGGGCTTGCCGACGTAGTCATCGCCGTGGACACCGCGCTTGTAGACCCGGAGCTCGAGCTCGGCGCGCGAGCCCAGCATCAGCACCGGCATCGCACTCAGCACGTGATCGCGCCGGATCTGCTCGAGCAGCTCGAGACCGTTGCCATCTGGCAGCGCGACGTCGAGCAGCGCGAGCACGATCGGCTGCGTGCGTAGCGCCGTGCGGGCCTCGGCCGCGGTCGCGCACGAGATCACCCGAAAGCCAACTGCCTCGAACGTGTCGGCGAGGTCCATGCGGACCGTACGGCTGTCATCGACGATCAGGATCGCGGTCATGGTCCGGATTCCGCGGTCACCCTAGACCATGGCCTGCGACGGCCACAACGCCAAGAGGAAGGACTCGATTGCTGCGGTGACCGCCGCCGGTTGCTCGACGGTTGACGAGTGGCCCGCGCCCGTGATCTGGACAATTCGTGCACCGCCGATCGCGCTGGCGATCCGCTCCGCCTTCGCCAGGGGGGTGGCGACGTCCTCGGTCCCGACGACCACGAGGGTCGGCACCGCGATCCGGCCCAGCTCCTCGTGGATTCCCGCACGATCGATGACCCCGTTGACCGCGCGCCAGATGTCCTTGCGTCGCGACATCAGCGCGGTGTAGCGCGCGACCTCGGCACGCCGTGCCGGATCGGCCAGGATCGTCTTGCCGAGCATGATCGGCCCGATCTGGCCGCGCACCACGCGCGGACCGATCAGCTTGACGATCCGCGACAGCAACCGGTAGCGACCGACGTTGGGCAGCGGCTCCGGATCGGACGACGTCTCGATCAGCAGCAGCGACCTCACGAGGTCGGGACGCCGCGCCGCCATCCGTAAGGCAATGAAGCCGCCCATCGACAGCCCGCAGAAGTGGACCGGCCCGGTGCCGAGGTGCTCGAGCAACGCCACCGCGTCTTGCCACACGAGCTCGATCGGGATGGTGTGACGAGGATCGCTCGCGCTCCGACCCTGGCCGCGGTGGTCCCACGCGATGCAGCGGTAGCGGCCGCGCAGCGCCTCGATCTGCGGTGCGAACAGCTCCGTGCTCCACAGCAGCCCGTGACTGAACGCGATGGTCTCGCCCGACGAGCCGGGACCGGTGTCCTCGTAGTAGAGGGTGGTGTCGCCGAGCTCGATCGTGGGCACACCACGAGCTTACCGCGGTGCGCTGGGGGACTGACCGGCCGGCCTCGCCGCCGAGACCACGCCACCGTGGAGCGGAGCGAGTCCTCCGGGTCCACACCGACGACGATCGCCTCGGCATTCGACGAGCCCACCTCGAACCACACCGGACGCACATAACCTCCCTGGCACGGTTCACGATCGGCCGATTACACTCCGAGCCGTGGGTGGCGCACTAGCGAGCGGAGCTCCCGAGCCGGCTGCGCCGAGAAAGCTCGACGCGATCCGCATCGTCACCCGGTGCACGGATCTCGAACAGTTCACCGCGATGTTCTCGCGGTTCTGCAACCCGACGTCGTGCTTCATCCCGAGCCTCAACATGCGGCCGGTCGGGGTCGAGACCGCATTCTCGATCCGGCTCGTCGATCAGACACCGGTGATGCGAGGGATCGGCGTCGTGCTCGCGGCGTGGCCGACGTCCGAGAACCCGTTCGGCCGGCCCGGCATCCAGCTCGGCATCAAGCGGCTGTCCGCCGACAGCCTCGAGGTGTTCCAGCTGCTCGTCCTACCGCATACCGCGCGAGGCCCGCGAGACACGATCCCGGGCGAGCTCGAGCCGCATCCCGCCCCGACGGAACCGATGCCGCCGCTCGCGTTGCCGCCGGTCACGCGCACACCCGGCTCGAGCACGGTGCTGCCGGCAAATCCGCTGACCGGCATCAACGACGACTCGCTGGACGCGTTCGTCGAATGTCAGCTGCAGGAGGTCGACGAGGAGGACCCAGGCCTCGGGCCTGGTGACCTCGACTTCGAGGGACCACTCACGATCCCGAACAACGACGTCATCGCACTGGCCGCCGCAGCCGCGACCGCCGTCGCGCAACGGCCACCGCGTCCGACCGCGATCGGCGTCGTTGCGCTCGCTCCGCCCAAGGTCTACGCGGCACCCGAGCTGGTCGTGACCGAGCTCGTCGATCGCGTGGCGGCGGTCGCGCCTCCACGCACGAGCTTCTTGCGGCAATGGTGGCTCGCGTGCAGCGTGGTCGCGATCCTGATCGGGCTCGTCGGGATCGCGGCGATCGCGACCTCGCGGCAAGCGGAGCCACCGGCTGTCGAACCGACCGCGTCGTCGCCCTCGCCGCCCTCGCTGCCCTCGCCGCCCGGCCGTCCCGCGACTGCCGCCGCGGCGATCCAGCCCACCGCGCCGACGGAGCCCGCCGCCTGCAAGCTCACGGTCACGACGCACCCGGAGTACGCCCACGTCAAGATCGACGACGAACCGCTCGGCGTCGCGCCGATCACGGTGACCGGACCGTGTACCAAGCGGCGCGTCGACGTGCGGTCTCCGCGCTGGGCCACCAGCTCGAAGTGGGTCGAGGTCGCGGATGACACCACCGTCGAGGTCTCGCTGATGCGACCCAAGCACGCGCTCACCGTGCGGTCGATGCCGAACGGTGCGCTGATCATGCTTGACGGCAAGCGCGTCGGGGTCACGCCGGCGAAGATCGAGGTGTTCGGCTGGACCTATGTGTCGCTCGGGGCCGACAAGATCGGCTTCGTGCCGGCGCGCAAGAAGTACAAGAGCATCCGGGTCAAGGACGAGCTCACATTCCGGCTGGTCAAGCAGTAGTCACGGCGCCACCCGCTGCACCGTGTAGCCGTCGGCCTGCAGCAACGCGATCAGGCTGCCTCCACCGAGCAGGTGGCCGAGGCCGACCGCGACGAACGCGCCACCCTCGGTTGCGTAGCGTTCGAGCTTCGGCAGCCACAGCTTGTTGCGCGCCTCGAGCAGGTTGCGCGCCGCGGGCACGACGAGCATGTCCTGCATCGTCTGCTGATCACCGGCGAGGTAGCTGATCTTCAGCTTGTCGAGCTCGCACGCCATCGTCCGCCGGGTGCGGATCGCCTCCGCGAGGTCGCGCACCGTCACGGCATCGGCGAGTGCGGCGAGCTGCTCGCTCCAGCTCTCGAGCGCGTCGACCGGGATGCCTCGCGCGCCTGCACGCTGCGCCAGCGCGACGTCCATCGTGGGATCGGGTGATGGCGACACGGTTGCGGTGAGCCGGGTCATCGCGAACCACGGCCGCGCGCGCTTCAGGTCCTCCTCCTTGACCACGCCGGCGAGCGTGTCGCGCAGGTCGGACCAGTCGTCGGTCGAGAGCTGCTGATCGAGGCCC
>JBBJLY010000397.1:0-5875 GCA_037720695.1 Kofleriaceae bacterium
TCTTCGCCATGCCCACCCACCAGCGACATCTGCAGAGGCCGACGAGATCGCTGCGGAGGCCGGCGACATTGCTGCCGTGGCCGACGACCTCGCTGGCGAGGCCGTCGACTCGCTCCCGAGTCCTCGCTGTCGTGGCCGGCGACATTGCTGTCGTGGCGTCGAGCTCGCTGCCAACTGCGGCGACATCGATGCATTTCGGCCACCGCGACATCTACGCCATGCCCCAACCCATCGATGCATGCCGCGCCGCCAGCTGTTCAGCGACTTAGCCCGGCACTTGTCCGGTTACCGGACAGGATTGCGCAAGTTGCGCAATAATTCAGTCGCACTAGTCGCACTCACTTTAATTTAAGGAAGAGATGTGATCAATCGACAGAGTCGCACTCACTTTAATTTTCGGTGGCGTCGAGCTTGTTGCAACCGCGTCACATCGATGCTTCGCGGCCACCGCGACATCTACGCCATGCCCCAACCCATCGATGCATGCCGCGCCGCCAGCTGTTCAGCGACTTAGCCCGGCACTTGTCCGGTTACCGGACAGGATTGCGCAAGTTGCGCAATAATTCAGTCGCACTCACTTTAATTTTCGCGCCAACGCGTGAGCGCAACGCCGCGCGGTTACTCCGGCGACACGTGCGAGCGCCTGCCCGGCGAGCATGACGCCCCGCCGCCTCTCACGTGTTCGCGCTCGAACCCGCGCCAACACGCGTGAGCGCAACGCCGCGCGGTTACGCCGGCGACACGTGCGAGCGCCAGCTCGGCGCCTCTCGCGTGTTCGCGCTCGAACCCGCGCCAACGCGCGAGCGCAACGCCGCCGTTTACTCCGGCGACACGTGCGAGCGCCTGCCTCGGCGAGCGCACCGCCGCGCGGCGGTGCTTCGGCGAGCATCCGAGGCGAGGCCTCGAAGCGATAGCGCAGGGCCGGCGGGATCGTTCCGGCGCTCGTGTCTCCGGCGATTGGCGGCGCCCGCACATACCTCGTGGGCCTCGCGCGAGCGCCGGTCGTTGTTCGCCGAGCGTCCGGGGCGACGCCCAGCGAGCCAGTCCGGCACATCTCGCGTGTTCGCGCTCCGCGCACCTACAGGTTCCTGCGGACGGACATCGGCTTGAATGCGCCGGAGGCCAGTTCAACGGCAACCGTGCCGTGTCACCGGCAAGCACGTCGACGAGCCTTCGGTTTCAGGCTCCGCGGCATTGATCGCGGCGTTCGAGATCGGGCGCCTGGTCGGGTCGACGTCGCGTTCACGGAGCCGCGCGTATCGCGCGCGATGAGACAGTCGACATCGACGTTCAAGACAACCCCGACGCCACTGTGCACGAGGTCGGTCTCGGCAGCGGCGCACCGGGCTAGGCGCTTGGCGTACACCCCGCGGGTGCGAACGCGCAATTCTGCGTCCACGTGTCCGCGATCTGCAGCCGCCGCCTCCGCAGCACGAACGCCAGCACCCCGGGGCACCGGTCCACCGCTGCACCGGGCTGACGGACGGTGCTCGGCTGACTGCCCGTTGATCGATCAATGCGTCGTCGTGCTACCGATGGAGGCCGGCATCACGGGCTCGGAGTCGCGATCGTCAGCGACGTCGGAGCGCCGGCCGTTGACGACGATGGCAGGCGTCGCCGCGACCGGCTCGGAGCGCTCGCGGCGGACCGCGCGTACGGTTCCGTCGCTGGTGCCAGCAGGCGTCGTGGCACCAATGGTGCCCGCACCGGTGGTCGGCGTGCTGGCGCTACCACCGCCAATGATGCCGTTGGCGTTGGCGTTGGCGTTGGCGTTGGCGTTGGCGTTGGCGTTGCCGTTGCCGTTGCCATTGCCGTTGCCGTTGCCGTTGCCGTTGGTCGCACGCGGCTCGGGCTTGGCAACACGGCGGTTGGGCTTGTCGGCCTTGTCCTTCTCGCGGTCCGCCTTGTCGCGCTCGCGATCTGACTTGTCGCGATCCCTGTCCTTGGCCTCGCGCTCGCGCTCGAGCTCGCGCTCCTCGCGGCGCTTGTCGCGCATCCGGCGCAGACCACCGACCATGATCTCGGCGATCAGCTGGTCGTACTCCATGCCGACCGCCTGGGCGATCAGCACGAGATCGGAGTAGCCGGGCGTCAGGCCAGGCAGCGGGTTGACCTCGAGCACGTAGATCCGGCCATCGGCATCCATGCGCAGGTCGACGCGCGCGACATCGCGGCAATCGAGCGCCCAGAACGTGGCGCGCGCGATCTTCTCCATCGCCTTCTGCTCGGCCTCGGTCAGCTTGGCAGGGCACTCGTAGTAGACGTGCTCCTCCCACTCCTGCTTGACCCCGTAGTCGTAGACCGGCCGCGGGTTGTCCTTCTTGAACTTGATCTCCATCGGCGGCAGCACGCGCGGCCGCTTGTCGCCGAGCAAGCCGACCGTGAACTCGCGACCGGCGATGTACTCCTCGACCAGCGCGGGCTGGCGGTACTTCTCGACGCAGATCTTGACCGCGGCGCGAAGCTCTTCCTCGGTGTCGACCACGTTCGTCGAGTCGATGCCCTTGCTGGAGCCCTCGGCGTTGGGCTTCACGATCAGCGGGAACTTCATGTCGGGCGACAGCCGCTCGCGCGCCGATTCCATGAGCTGGAACTTGGGCGTCAGGATGTCGTGCTGGAGCAGCACCTTCTTGCCGAGCGCCTTGTCGAGCGCGATGGCGAGCGTGGCCGAATCCGAGCCGGTGTACGGGATCCCGAGCAGCTCGCACAGCGCGGGCACCTGGGCCTCGCGGTTCCGACCCTCGACACCTTCCGCGATGTTGAAGATCAGGTCGACGTCTGCCTCGGCGAGCACCCGCGGTAGGTCGGGGGTGGCCTCGAGATGGACGACGATGTGGCCTTGCCGCGCGAGCGCGTTGGCGATCGCGATGATGGTCTCCGGCGGATCCCACTCGGCCTCGTCGTCACCGTCGTGGGTGCGCTTGACGTTGTAGGTGAAACCGACGCGGATCGGCTGGGCCTTGCGCTGCTTGGAGCGCGAGCCGAGCTGGGTGGCCGTGGCGAGCCCGGTCCGCAGCGCCGCGGCGTTCAGGATCGACGCGATGGTGGCGTTGTAGGTCAGGCCGACCTGTGCCGTGGCGGCGAACAGCGAGGAGCTGGAGTTCAACGCGGGCAGGGCGTTGGCCTCGAGCAGAAAGATCCGACCTTCGCCGGTCACCCGGTAGTCGAGGCGCGCCATGTCGCGCAGGCCGAGCGTACGGATGGTCTCGAGCGAGATCTGACGCAGGCGCGCGGCGACATCGCGCGGCAGGTTGGCGGGGCAGCGGTACTGGACCTTGCCAGGCTCGAGGTTCTTCAGCCGGTAGTCGTAGATGTTGAACGCGCGATCGCCGCTCGACTCCATCGACACCTCGACCGGCGTCAGCAGGCCGTTGTCGTGGCCGACGCCCTCGATGAAGCCGACGGCGACGTCGATGCCTTCGATGTACTCCTCGACCAGCACCCCGTCCGGGTACTGGCGGAGCGCGATCTTGAGCGCGGCGGCGAGGTCCCGGGGCTCGCGAACCACGGACGAGCCGCCGAGCGAAGACCCGCGCGGCAGGTCCGTGTTGTTGTAGATGCCCTTGCTGGAGCCCTCGTGGTTGGGCTTCACGATCACCGGGAACGCGAGGCCCGCCCCGCGCTCCACGATCGACTCCCAGTTGCGCGGGGTGACCAGCACGCCACGCGCGCTCTCGATGCCGGCGCGCTGGACCAGCAGCTTGGTCAGCCACTTATCGAGCGTGATGGCGTTGGTATAGGCATCGCTGCCGGTGAACGGGATGCCGAGCTCCTCGTACAGCGCCGGGTAGAACGCTTCGCGCATGCGTCCGCGCAGCGTCGAGTCGCCCTCGGCCGTGTTGAAGATGATGTCCGGGTCGATGGCCTCGAGCCGCTCGAGGAGGTTGGAAGCGGGTCCGGAGACCTCGACCTTCTCGACCTCGTGCCCGGCGGCCTCGATCGCAGCAGCGACCGCGCTCACCGTCTCGGCACTGTCGTACTCGGCTTCTTTTTCGGTCTCGCGGACATCTGACAACCGCAAGTTGTGGGTGAACGCGACCTTCATGAGTGTTGCAACCCTTAGCAAAGCGGTGTGACACCCAAACAGTCAAGGGAAAGTAGCGCGTTGCGATCGCACACCGATCGGTGCGGTCGTACGTCATAACTAGGTATGCGGTTGCCGCGCACGGTCCTCCTCGCCTCGTGGTTCGCGCTCGTCGCATGCGGCGCGCGCGCCGGTTCTCCGACGCTGCGGCAGGGATCTCCTCCGAATGTTCCGGCAGACGATCTCGCCGATGTGAAGGCCTCCGCGAAGCGCGTCGATCCCAAGACTACGGGGCTCGAAGCGAAAGATCCCCGGGTGCACGATCTCGACATCATCCGCATCCGCGCCTCCACCAAAGGTGTAGGTGGCGAGCGCGAGCTCGACTCGGTCGCGACCGCGGACCTGTTTCGCCAGGCGAACGAAGCGGCCAGGACTGGGCTGAACAAAGACGCGATCGCGCGCTACCGCCAGCTCGTCACCGAGTTTCGGGAGTCGCAGTTCGCGCCGGTCGCACTGTTTAACATCGCGGCGGTCTACGACGGCCAGGGCGACATGGGGTCGACCATCACCACGCTGCGCGAGCTGATCACCACGTATCCCGCCGCGCGCGAGTCGATCGACGGCCACCTCTACATCGCGGCGCTCCAGGCCGAGCACAAGCTGTGGGCGGACACGGTCGCGACGCTCGAAGCCGCCCTCGCGCGCCCGAGCCTGACGTTCACCGACCGGATCGAGGCCCACGCCCGCCGCGGCTATGCGCTGCTCGAGCTCAAGCGCTACGACGAAGCCGATCTCGCGCTGACGGCATCGATCGACGCCTGGCGCCGCGCGCCGCGGATCGACGATCCCTACTACATCGCGATGGCCCACTATTATCGGGGCGAGCTCGTGCACCGGAAGTTCGCCGATGCGCCGGTCCGGCTACCGGATGACGTGCTGGTGGCAGATCTCGAGGCCAAGCGGGTGCTCGCGGTCCAGGCCTACGACCGGTGGAAGGAGAGCCTCGGGTTCAAGCACGCGTACTGGGCGACCGCCGCCGGCTACCAGATGTCTCAGATCTTCGTCGAGCTGTGGGAGATCACGGTCAAGGCCCCGTATCCCAGACGGATCGACGCTGCGACCCGCCCGAAGTACGTCGTCGAGGTCCACGATCGGGTGCGGGAGCACCTGGAGAAGGCACTCGAGGGCCACAAGATGAACGTCGAGCTGGCCAAGGCCTACGGGGTCGAGACGCCGTGGAGCCAGGGCAGCGCGCAGCAGGCCGTCGCGGTGATGGAGATGCTGGCCAAGGACGCGAAAGGGAGCTACCTCACGCCAGCGAACTGACCGTACGACCTCGAAATCTCACTTTCGCCGTTGACGGCCTAGGACGCCTCATCTATCTAGACGTCTCTCCGGCTGGCGTAGCTCAACCGGTAGAGCACCTGACTTGTAATCAGGAGGTCGCGGGTTCGAGTCCCACCGCCAGCTCAACGTAGCTTACATATCTGGAGGGATGCCCGAGCGGCCAAAGGGAGCAGACTGTAAATCTGCCGGCTCATGCCTTCGAAGGTTCGAATCCTTCTCCCTCCACTGTTACGTTTGCGGGCGTAGCTCAATTGGTAGAGCTCCAGCCTTCCAAGCTGGTTGTCGTGGGTTCGAGTCCCATCGCCCGCTCTGATAAATAAATCGCCCTCTTAGCACAGTGGCAGTGCACCTCCTTGGTAAGGAGGGGGTCGTCAGTTCAATTCTGACAGAGGGCTCGGCTCGATAACTCCAACTGAGGAACCGCGAAAGAAGCCATGTCGAAGGAAAAGTTCGTCCGCAACAAGCCGCACGTCAACATCGGAACCATCGGTCACGTCGACCACG
>JBBJLY010000398.1:0-5854 GCA_037720695.1 Kofleriaceae bacterium
GCGCGACCTGGGGCGCCGGGCTCGCCGCAGGCGCGGGCCTCGTCCTTGCGGCCGCGCTCGTCGTCGCGATCGCCGATCTAGTCCACGCCGGCGGCGGCGGGCTCGCGCTGATCGGGGTGTGGGCGCTGATCGCGCTCCCGCTCGCGCTCCTCGTCGGCTGCGTGCTCGGCGCGGGCAACGCGACGTGGGGTCCGGGTTGGGTGCGCGGCATGGTTCGCCGCCTGCGCGAGGACCCCGCGCTCGACCGCGCGGTCGCGGGCATCCTGATCGCGGCGGTCCTGGTTGGCGGCGTGATGGCGTTCGGCGTCAGCCAGCTGGCGATCAAGCTGGTCGCCAACGTCAACCGCAAGGAGGTCGGCGCGCTGCTGCTCGGCGGGGTGGTGGTCGGCCTGGTCCCGCTGTTCGCGATCCTCGTCCTGCCGGTCTATCGGGTGACGCGCTGGTTCGCCCACGCGGTCCCGGCGATCGGGCCGCTGTCGCGCGTCGTCGTGCTGATCGTCAGCGCGATCATCGCCGGCGTCGGGCTGGGTCTGTTCATCGTGTTCAAGCGCCTCGACTATCAGGTGCTGAACCTCGGCCAGTACATCGCGCCCGCGATGGTGCTCGTGATCGCCGGCGTGCTCGGCCTCCTGCTCTACGGCCCACTCGCCGGGCTGCGCCAGCGGATCCCCGCGCGCGGCATCGTCGCCGGTGGTGCCGCGGTGGTCGCGCTCGCGGTCGCCGTGATCGGCATGGGCGCCCCGTCCGACGGCGCGCGCCTGGCGGTCACCGAGAGATCGTATGTCGGCCCACTCGTGATCCCCGCGCTACGCGGCTTGTTCGACCGCGATGGCGACGGGTTCTCCGCGTTCTTCGGCGGCGACGACTGCGACGACACGCGCGCCGACGTCAACCCCAAGGCCCGCGAGATCGCGGCCGACGGCATCGACAACAACTGCGTCGGCGGCGACAGCAAGGTCGAGCAGGACAACCCGATCCCCGACGCCGGCCCGCCCGCAGCCCCCACCATCTCCGGCGGCAAGAACGTGCTCGTGATCTTCGTCGATACGCTGCGCGCCGATCGCATGGGCTACGCCGGCTATCAGCGCGACGGCAAGTCGCTGACGCCGCGGCTCGACGCGCTCGCAAAGGACGCGGTCGTGTTCACCCACGCCTACGCGCAGGCACCCAACACGCCGCGCTCCGTCCCGTCGTTCCTCGCGTCACGCTATCCGTCCGAGCTCGCGGTCGATCGCGACACGCGCGACTACCCGATGGTCAAGGACGCCGGCAACGACCTGCTGTTCGAGACCCTGAAGGGCGGCGGCTTCAAGACCATCGGCATGACCTCGCACTTCTACTTCTGCGCGCCGCTGCCGCCCAAGGAAGGTCGTCGCGACCCCAGCATCTGCCCGGGCGTCGCGCCGTACCTGAACTCCAACGTGCTGCAAGGCGCGGATGAATGGGACAACTCCGAGGCGGTCGACATCCCGCCCTCCAATCATGACTACGCCGGACCGCGCATCGTCAAGAAGTCGATCGCGAAGCTCGAGCAGCTCGCAAAGGCCGACGGCAAGTTCGCGATGCTCGTCCACCTGTTCGAGCCGCACTCGACGTACATGGAGCACCCCGGGTTTCCGATCACCGAGCGTGGCACCGCCTCGCTGATGCAGAAGTACGACTACGAGATCGCCGTGACCGACCGCTACATCGGCGAGCTGCTCGACGCCCTCGACAAGACCGGGCTCGCAAGCACCACCACCGTTGTCGTGATGTCCGATCACGGCGAGGCCTTCGGCGTCCACAACTTCGCCGGCCAGAGCATGTTCTTCCACGGCCAGACGCTGTACCGCGAGCTGATCCACGTCCCGCTGATCTTCCGCATACCCAACGTCACCGGCCGCGTCGCCAATGACGTCGTCCAGCTGATCGATCTCGCGCCGACGATCGCCGCGCTGTTCGGCGTCAAGCCGCCCGCCAGCTGGCAAGGCCGCAGCCTGGTCCCCGCGATCGAGGGCAAGCCCCTGCCGCCCAAACCCGCGTTCGCCGAGCTGCTGCCCGCCGACGCGTGGAAGCACAACGCGCGCTCGATGATCACGGCCGACGGCAAGCGCCACGTGTTCTACGTCATCAGCGACAAGCGCTGGGAGATCTTCGATCTCGAGGCCGACCCGCTCGAGAAGAAGAATGTGTTCGACTCCGAGCCGACCAAGCAGGCCTTGCAGGACCAGCTCGGCGCGTGGCTCGATCGCCCGCGCACGGAGACCCCATGACTGACCCCATGACTGGCAAGCACAAGAACCCGACGCCCACGGTCGACGTCCTGATCGAGCTCGAGGGCCGGCCCGGCGAGCTCGTGTTCATCGAGCGCGCGCACGAGCCGGTCGGGCTCGCGCTCCCCGGCGGCTTCGTCGACGAGGGCGAGTGGATCGCCGATGCCGCGATCCGCGAGGCCAAGGAAGAGACCGGGCTCGACGTCGAGCTGATCGAGCTGTTCCACGTCTACTCCGATCCCGCGCGCGACCAGCGCCAGCACACGGTGTCCACGGTGTTCATCGGGCGCGCGAAGGGCATCCCGGTCGGCGGGGATGACGCCGCGGGCGCCATCGTCTGCACGCCGGATGCCCTGCCCGCCTCGCTGGTGTTCGATCACGCGCGGATCGTCGCCGACTACGTCGCGTACAAGCAGCGCGGCGTTCGGCCGCCGCCGCGGCGTTAGCGCGTCGCGCGCGGCGCTCGACCGTGACAGAGCTAGCGAACCGCGGCGACGGCGGCGCGCGCGAGCTCGGCATCTGGATCGGCGGCGAGCTCGACCAGCTCCGCGACCAGGATGTGGCGGCGCGGATCATCGCGATCGACCGCGGCGAGCAGCGCGGCGCGGGCGGCGACCGCACGCGGGTTCCACCGCGAGGCGATCCACAGGTGCGCGGCGGAGCTGGCCGATGGCTGGGCGACGTGGGCGGCCAGCGCCGCGGTGGCGTCGGTCGGATCGTCGGCGCGCGGGGTCGCGACAGGCAAGGTCTTCGCGCGGCGGGCAGCGAGCGAGTCGATCTGATGCGTGCGGCCAAGTGAGCGGCTCGCCGAGATCGCGACGTCAATCGCGAGCAGGAGCGTCGCGGCATCGCCGAGATCGATCGCGTATCGCGCGGCCTCGAGCGCGTGGACGTGCTTGCCGGCGCCATCGAACGTGCGCGCGAGCGCGAGCCAGACCACGGCGGGATCCCCGGATGCGGCGGCGGCGGTCGTGGCGGTGATCAGGGCGGCGTCGGGATCGTTGCCGCGCGCCATCGCCCCGGCGAGCCCACGCAGGTGGTCGACCTCGGGACTCGCAGTGACGGCGGCCTGCCACGCCGCACGAGCGCGGGCGGGATCGGCGAGCGCGTCGAACAGCGCGCCGACCGCGGCGCTGGCCACCGCGGCATCGGGGGCTTGCGCGATCAGGTCGGAAGCGAGTCGATCGGCGATCGCTGGATCGCGACGGTAGGCGACGACGATCGCCCGCAGCTGCGCGGCGTCGGGACCGTGGAGAACACGCGCGCGGGCGTGGCTGACCGCGGCCGACACGTGCGTCGCCTCGCTGACGACGGGCGACGACGCGGATGACGGCGCCGGCTGCGCGACGACCCGCAGCAGCGCCACGCCCTCGATGGTCTCGGCGAGCGGGCCGAGCGCGGTCTCGATGTCGCGGACGCCTGCACCGCGCAGTGCGCGGCCGGCGGCGATCACGAGTCGGTCGGCCGCGGGCGTCGCGGCGGTGAGCTCGACGTCGGGGACGGGCTCGCGGCCGACCAGCAAGTTGAACGCGAGCCGCGACGCGGCGGGCATTGCCGCGGTCGGGATCGCGGCGATGTCGACGCGGGCCGCGAATTCGGGGCCCCAGGCCTGCTCGCCATGCAGCGCCTGGAGGAGCGTTATCGCGAGCCAGCCTGCGGCCGCCTCGGGATCCGCGGTGGGGGTCGCGGGTGCGGCGACCAGCGCCGCGATCGCGAGCTCGTCGCGTGGCTCGGCACGGACCAGCGCGCGTGGTCCGCAACCATCACCAGCGGCGTGGCGACAGCGGTCGGGTCCGACGAGCTCGGTCGTCGCGAGCGGCGCGGCATCGGCCGGTACCCACCACGCGCGCACGGTCAGGTAGAGACCCTGCAGCGCGACGGGGCGGCTCGATGTCGCGGCATGCCACGCGGACAGCTCGTCCCAGGCCGCGCGGCGCGCCCCGATGCCCCACAGCCACTCGCCCAGCATCGCGCGCTGCCCGGGGGGCGCCGTCGCCCCCGCGCCGCGCCAGCTCGGATCGGCGAGCGAGTTGGTGGCGAGCTCGACTAGCGTCCGCTTGCCCGCGGCGCGCTCGGCGGCATCGACATGGCGGAGCTGGGCGATCGCACTGGCGAGTCGGGCCCGCGCGAGCTCGTCGGCGGTGACGGTGGATCCGAGCTCGCGTGCGCGCCGCAGATCGGCGAGCGCGGAGGAGCGCCCCGCTGGAGCCGGGTCCGACCCCGTGCCGCGACGAGTCGTGCGAGCCGCGCGCGGTCGGTGGCGCGCCAGCGGATCCCGAGCGGACCGTCGAGCGCGACCACGGCCTCGAGCTGCTCGATCGCCTCGCTGGGCCGGCCTTGCTGATCCGCGAGCGTCGCGAGCGCGAGCCGGGCCGCGACATCCTTGGGCTCGGCGACGACCCGGAGCGCGAGCGAGCGCCGGGCCTCGACCGGGCCTTGCCGGTTGACCAGCGCCGCGACATCGAGCGGCGCGGGGGTCCGCACTCTGCAGGAGACCAGGCTCGCGAGCAGCACGACGCGGCACCGGCGCAGCACGGCCGCATCATCGTCCGGCGGCAATGGCCACGTCCACCCGATCGCCGCGTTGCGATCGGCAACGCGCGGTGCGGGGGCTTGGCCAGACCCGCGATTCCAGGGCTGCTTGTTCGCCCGTCGCGAGCACGGATCGTGCTTTGTTCCGAGCCGATGATCACCCGCGCGCTCCTGGTCATGGCGGTGTCCACGCTGGCGGGCTGCCCGGCGTCGCACACGCCCGGGCTCGGCGATGATGACGACGGCGGGCCCTGCGAGGGCGATGATTGCCCGGCATCGTGCGATGCGCCACGTGCGGTCGGCGACCTCGAGTACTGCTACGACACGACGGCCGACTCGTACACCGTGATCGTCAAGTACACCGGCGCCGGCGAGCTCGCGATCGGGGACAGCGACATCCGCCGGGACGGCGCGGCGGTTGACGCCAACGCGGACTTCGACCCGACGACCCAGACCCTCACGCTCCGCGGCACCGGGCTCGCACCATCGAAGTACAGCCTGCTGTTCCGGATGAAGACCGCCGCGGGTCAGGACCTGCGGCCGCTGTTCATCCCGATGTGGATCGGCAGCGGGATCAAGTACGCCGACTTCACCTGGCGCGACTCGATCATCTACCAGATCTTCACGGACCGGTTCCTCGACGGCAAGCCGGGCAACAACCTCGATAACTCCGTCGGCGACCTCGCGCGCGTCGACGACCCTCGCAGCCGCTGGCAGGGCGGCGACTTCGCCGGCATCACCGCGAAGATCCGTGACGGCTACTTCGACGCGATGGGCGTCAACACGCTGTGGATCAGCTCTCCGATCCTGAACTCGCACAGCTCGCAGCCATCCGTGCAGCTGTCGGATCCGCGCCGGTTCGCGAGCTACCACTCGTATCACCCGGTCGCGACCGGCTACACGCACCTCGACGACCTCGGCTACGCGTCGCCGATCGAGCCCGCCTTCGGTACGCCCGAGGAGCTTCGCGAGCTCGTCAACACGGCGCACGCACGCGGGATCCGGATCATCCCGGACTTCGTGACGAACCACCTGCAGAAGGAGGGCACGCTGTACGCGCAACACCCGGA
>JBBJLY010000399.1:0-5832 GCA_037720695.1 Kofleriaceae bacterium
AACGTCAGGCCGAGCACACCGTCGCCGAGATCCCATGCCTCGGCGCCGCTGTTCTTCAGCACCGGGGCGGCGCCCTTGCGGACGACGTCCCATGACGACTCGCGCGGATCGAGCACGCGCGGCGCGTAGTCGTTGCGCTGCGCGTCCCACACCTTGTTACCGCCGTCGGCGTAGAACCCGGTCGCGTTCGCGGCGCGCATCTTGTCGACCCACTCGGGGACCGGCGCGACATTGTCGGCCTTCATCCGGTCGTAGGTGGCCTGGAAGCCGAGCGCATCCCAGGTCTCGAACGGGCCGAGCTCCCAGCCATAGCCCCACTTCATCGCGTTGTCGATCGCCTCGACCGACTCCGTGATCTCCGGGATCCGGCGCGCGGCGTACGCGAGGCTGCGCGACAGCACGGTCCACGCGAACTCACCGGCCTTGCCGGAGACCGCCGCGAGCGCCTTCACGCGGGCCGCCGGGTCCTCGATCTTCGCGACCGCCTTGGTCGCCTTCGCGATCTCCGGATCGCCGCCCTTGGGCCGATACTCGCCCGTCCGCGGGTCCAGCGTCTGCAGGTCGGGACCGACCTTCTTGTAGAAGCCGCCCTTGGTCTTGTCGCCGAGGATGCCCTTCTCGATCATCTTGGTGATGTAGTCGGGCGTCGCGAACACCTTGCGGTCCTCGTCGTCGACCAGGGTCTTGAAGCAGTTCGCCGCGACGTGCCCGACGGTGTCGAGCCCGACGACGTCCGCGGTGCGGAACGTGGCGCTCTTCGGGTGCGCCATCGCGATGCCGGTGATCGCGTCGACGTCCTCGGGCTGGAGCCCGCGCTCGAGCATCAGGTGGATCGTGGTCATCATCGACTGCAGCCCGATCCGGTTGCCGATGAAGTTCGGGGTGTCCTTCGCCCACACGATGCCCTTGCCGAGCAGCTCCTTGCCAAACTTCTCGGCGCTGGACTTGGCCTCGGCGCTGGTCTCCGGGCCGGCGACCAGCTCGAGCAGCTTCATGTAGCGCGGCGGGTTGAAGAAGTGCGTGACCATGAAGTTCTGTTTGAACTGGGTGGTCCGCCCGGTCAGCATGTCGGCGATCCGCAGCCCCGACGTGTTCGAGGCGATGATCGCGTGGGGCGCCGCGAGCTGCTCGAGCTTCTCGAACAGCGCCTGCTTGATGTCGAGCCGCTCGATCACGGCCTCGATGATGAGATCACAATCGGCGACCTTCGCGAGGTCGTCATCGAAGTTGCCGATCGAGACCAGCGCGGCGTTGCGCGGGTGCATGAACGCGGCGGGCTTGGCCTTCGCGAGCTTCGCGAGCGCCCCAGCGGCGAGCGCGTTGCGAGGACCATCTTTGGGCACGATGTCGAGCAGGACGACGGGGATGCCGGCGTTTGCGCAATGGGCGGCGATGCCGCTGCCCATGACGCCCGCTCCGAGCACCGCGACGCGGCGAATCGGATGAGTCATGGCGCGGACCATAGCCCGAAGCCAGCACCCAGTCTCGTGCGGTAGTCAACCGTCGGCCGAGCCGAGCGCTGACACGCGCACGCATTGTGATCCTGAAAACTGGACGGCGATCTACCGGTTCGGCAATGTCAGTGGCCGATGACGAGCGATCCCGGGGTGCATGGAGAGGTAGCACCCGTCCGCTGCGTACCCCGACTGCGGGTGTTCTCGGATACGTTGTTCGTCGAGGATGGCAGCCGGCACGGTGACGAGGTCGTCACCGCGATGCTGGGTCTCGAGTTCCACTACGGCGCGCGCAAGATCCGGGTCAGCGATCCGCGGATGGCCGGTCGCGATCGCGAGGCCGAGGCCCAGGCGTGCCGCGTGCTCGAGGGGCTCGGCGCGATCGAGCTCGCACACCTCGATGACTGCGCAGTGTCCCCCGACACCCGGGTCGACTACGTCGTGGCGGTCGACGGCGACGTCCACGCGCTGTGCGCGTTCTCCGCGTATGCGGTGCCGCAGCTGCGCGCCCTCGGCTGGCGGGTCGACATCGACGACCAGTTCCCGTGGCAGATCGTCGGCGGCGAGGCGCCGCTCTACGCCGAGGCGTTGCCAGATCGCGAGCGCCCCGACTGGTTCGGGCTCGAGCTCGGCGTCGAGGTCGATGGCCACCGCGTCAACCTGATGCCGGCGCTGCTCGAGCTGCTCGACCAGGCCGGCGATCTCGCCACGCTCACCCGACCGGCACGGCGTTGCGTCGCCGTCCGGGTCGACGACAAGCGCTGGCTGCCGGTCCCTCCGGCGCGGCTGCGCATGCTCGCGAAGGTGCTGGTCGAGCTGTATCGCGACGGCGGCACCGTCCGCGTGCCCGCGATCCGCGCGCCGCTGATCGCCGAGCTGTGCGCGACGCTGCACGACGGGACCCGACCGCTCCGCTGGGTCGGCGACACCAAGATCCGCGATCAGGCGTACGCGCTGGCGCTCGGCCCCAAGCGCACCGCCCGCGTGACCGCGCCCGAGCGGCTGTGCGCCGATCTTCGGCCGTACCAGCGCGAAGGCGTCGCGTGGCTCCAGCACCTGCGCGAGCATGAAGCCGGCGGGATCCTCGCCGACGACATGGGCCTCGGCAAGACGCTGCAGACGATCGCGCACGTGCTGCTCGAGAAGGAGCAGGGTCGCCTCGATCGCCCGGCGATGATCGTCACGCTGACCAGCCTGGTCGGCAACTGGAAGCGCGAGCTCCAGCGATTCGCGCCCACCCTCAAGGTCGCGACGTTTCACGGCCCCGATCGCCACGCGGGCCTCGCCGAGCTGGCGAACCACGACGTCGTGATCACGACCTACCCGCTGGT
This sequence comes from Kofleriaceae bacterium, assembly GCA_037720695.1. Taxonomy (GTDB): domain Bacteria; phylum Myxococcota_A; class Polyangia; order Haliangiales; family Haliangiaceae; genus JABFXX01. Next base: position 2,786 of record JBBJLY010000399.1, read on the forward strand.
CGCGCGCGATCGCGACGAGCTGTCGAAGATCCCGCTCCACCTGCTCGTGCTCGACGAGGCTCACGCGATCAAGAACAGCGACGCGCAGGCTTCGGAGTCGGTGCGCAAGCTCGACGCGCGACACAAGGTCTGCCTCACCGGGACGCCGATCGAGAATCACCTCGGGGAGCTGTGGTCGCTGTTCGAGTTCCTGAACCCGGGCCTGCTCGGCGGACGCGGCGAGTTCACGGTCAATTTTCGAGTGCCGATCGAGAGCACGGGCGACAAGGGCCGCGTCGACGCCCTGCGCGAGCGGGTGCGCCCCTACATCCTGCGCCGGACCAAGGACGCGGTCGCGCCCGAGCTGCCCGCGAAGACCATGCTGGTCCGCGCGGTCGAGCTGAGTGGCGAACAACGCGAGCTCTACGAGAGCATCCGGGTCGCCGCGCACGCCGACGTCCGCCAGCAGATCCGGCAGCGGGGGCTGGCGGGCTCGCAGATCGCGATCCTCGACGCGCTGCTCAAGCTCCGCCAGGTGTGCTGCGATCCGCGGCTCGTCGGGTTCGATGCCGCGCGCGGCGTGACCGGCAGCGCGAAGCTCGACGTCCTGCTCGACCTGATCCATCACCAGCTCGAGGACGGCCGCCGGATCCTGATCTTCTCGCAGTTCGCGCGCATGCTCGGCCTGATCTCCGAGGCGCTGCTCGCGCGCGGGACGCGCCACGTCATGCTGACTGGCAACACCCCCGATCGCCAGAAGCCGATCGACGCGTTCCAGAACGGGCGCGCCGACGTGTTCCTGATCTCGCTCAAGGCCGGCGGCGCCGGGTTGAACCTGACCGGGGCCGACACCGTGATCCACTACGATCCGTGGTGGAACCCGGCCGCGCAGGCGCAGGCGACCGACCGCGCGCACCGGATCGGCCAGACCAAGCCGGTGTTCGTCCACGACCTGATCGCCGCGGGCTCGGTCGAGGAGCGCATGCTCGGGCTGCAACGTCACAAGCGGCTGCTCGCGAACGCGATCCTCGATCACGGCAACGTCGCGGCCGGTGCGTTGACCGAGCGCGACGTCGACGACCTGCTCGCGCCGCTGGTGTGAGCCGTCAAGGCACGGTGACTTGTTCGGCGACCCGGCAGGCCTCGCCGCTACAGTCGTGGAGTCCGCGCAACGCGGACGACAGCTGACCGAGCAGCTGGTTGCTGGCGTCGGCGGCTATGTTCTCGAGCTGCGCGGGATCGGTCTCGTTGTCGTAGAGCTCGCGCTCGCCGGACGGGTACTCGACGTACGTGTAGCGCGTGGTGCGGATCCCTTCGAAGGGCGGTGGCGACTCGCCCGCCAACGGCGAATCGGCCGGCTCGAGCGTGCCGGGAGGTGACCGGAACCGCTCGGTCTCGGGATCGACGCCCTCGCCGTGCTCGAGCAGGATCGCCTGGCGCCACGTCGCCGGCGGCGTGCCGGCGAGCAATGCGCGAAGCGACCGGCCATCGACGCCCGCGGGGATCGGGGTGCCCGCGAGGTCGAGGAACGTCGGCGCGAAGTCGACGTTCGCGCTCGCCTGCGCGATCCGGCTGCCAGCCGCGATCCCCGGGCCCCGTACGATCAGCGGCACGTTGATGTCCTCCTCGAACGCGGTCTGCTTGCCGGAGATCATCCGGTGCTGGCCCTGGTGAAAGCCGTTGTCGGAGGTGAACACGATGTACGTGTGCTCGAGCTCGCCGGTCGCGGTCAGCGTGTCGATCAGCTGCTGCACGAGATCCTCGACGGCCAGCATCGACTGCAGGCGCTTGCGATACAGCCGGTCCATCTGGTCGATCTGCATCGCATCGAGCTTCGGGTTGTCGCGCAGCCACGCCGGCTTGTCGCCGAACGCATCCTCGTTGAACGACGCCGTGCGAGGCGCCTTGGCACCCGGAAACGCATCCTGGTAGCGCGTCGCTGGTGTCGCCGGCGAGTGCGGGGCGTACGGCGTGATGTACATGAAGAACGGCGTGCGTTCGGTCGCGGCGCGCTGGATGAAATCCGCCGACTTCGCCGCGATCACGTCCACCAGATAGTCCTGGTCGGTGTTGCCATACGGCACCGACACGCCGTTCTCGTTGAGCGTGTAGTCGTACTCGCCATACGGACCGCCATCGACCGGGCTCCGCCACTCGGTCCATCCGGGTGGGATGTAGAGCGGCTGCTCGCGGGTCGGGTAGCCGTTCATGTACTTGCCGATCAGCGTGGTGCGATATCCCGCCGCCGCGAGCCAGACCGGCAACGTCTCGGCCTCGGAGCCGTTCGTGAAGAACGCCTCGAACCCGCCGTGCGGCGGACCGTTGCCGAAGATCTTCGTATTGTGTGCGTACTGACCGCGCAGGATCGCGGCGCGTGACGGGCAGCACAGCGCGATGTTCAGGTAGTGATTGTCGAACCGCGCCCCCGCGTCGTCGAGCAACGTCTTCAGCCGCGGCATCTGATCGTAGACGCCGGTGTCGAGATCGTCGACGACGACGAACACGACGTTCGGCTTGCGAATCGACGCTGCGTCGCCGGGAGGTGTGTCCGGCTGGGCATCGAGCGGCGCGGAGGCGGGTGACTGACAGGCGACGAGGGTCGCGATCGCGAGCAAGGTGAAGCGAGAAGCGAAGGACATGTCGCGAACGCGGTGCAAGCGACGCACCCTGCCGCAGCGTGCGTCGATCCGCAGGCGTGCGTGAGGCCCGCTGTCGGGTGCGACCGACAACTGTCGGTTCGACCCTGCACGCGGGTGGCCGCAGTGCCAACTACTTCTTGAGCGAGATCTTGCGGGGCTTCGCCTCGGCCTTCTTGCCGATCAATAGCGTGAGCACGCCGTGCTCGAGCTTGGCCTCGATCCGCTCGTGGTCGGCCATGTCGGGCAGCGAGAAGCTGCGCGAGAACGAACCGAACTGGCGCTCGTAGAGCGCGAAGCTCTCGCCCTCCCGCCGGTCCTCCGCCTGGCGGGATCCCGACACCGTCAGGATGCTGTTGTGGACCGCGACGTCGAGATCGGCCTCGGAGACGCCGGGCAGGTCCGCCTTCACCACGAACGAGTCCGTGGTCT
>JBBJLY010000022.1:0-55387 GCA_037720695.1 Kofleriaceae bacterium
TCGGCATCGTGGTCGCGCTGGCAGATCGCAACCGCCGTGCGCACCGCGATCTCGTCGGCGGCGAGCTCGCGCTCCATGGCCGGCACGGCCAGCGCGTCGTGGTCTCGCAACGGTTTCGAGGTGTCGCGACCGCCCTCGACACGATGTTCGCTCGCTTGCACGGAGGCCTGCTCGAGCGGGAGGACTTCACGCCGTTCACGCTCACCCGCGAGACGCTCGTGCATCCGACCGGCTCGCTCCCGCTGCTCGAGCTCGAGCGCGTCGAGCTGGTCGAGGCAGACGTCGTGATCCGCAAGCGCAGCCAGCGCCGGCCGTACTTGCGGTTGCGGATGAGTCGCGTGCGCAACGTGCTGCTGTTCGCACAGCGACTCGCCGACCGGGGGATCGAGGTCGTCGTCGCACCCGACGTCTACGTTCCACAGTCACTGTCCGCCGAGCTCGGCGAGCTTGCGGCGCGGCGCGACGCGGTACCGCCAGCGCGAGTCGTGACGCGGTGAGGGTTTCGTCGTGAGTCGCGTCGTGTCTGGGCTCGGTCGGGCTACTGGCTGCTCGCGGGCGCGGCGTTGCGCGGCGGGATCTTGCGCGGCGTCTTGATCGTGCCCGGCAGCACCTTGACCGGCACGGGCGGCGTCAGCTCGTACAGAAAGCCGCGGGTGTCGACCTTCGCGACGTAGGTGCCCTTGTGTCTGACGATGCGGCGGTACGACTCCTTCTGCTGGCCCTTCACGACGTGATCGCGATGGCGGAGCACGAAGTCGGCGAGCCGCACCGCGAGCTGGTTGTACATGCGATGGCAGCCGTGGCTGGTGCCGTTGACGATCGACGTCACGCTCGCCGAGCCGTGGGTACCGATGCCATTGTCGTCGTAGCGGATCGTGCCGTTCTTGAGCTTCACCGGCTGGTGATGCTTGAACAGCACCATGCCGAACGCGGCCTTCGGGCCCGGCCCCATGATCGAGCGCTTGAGCTCGAACTTGCCGTTCCACAGGTTGCGCACGAGCTCGCGATCCGGCGTCGACGCCGGAGGCATCCACGTCGGCGACGCGAACAGCTCCTTCCACAGCCGCGGTCCGACGTCGGACTCCTTCCACTTGCGCACCAGCGAGCCGGCCTTGGTCCGCGCGTCGGCCCACCCTCCGATCGTCGTCGGCCATCGCACGAGGGGGCGTCGCGTGCCCTGGTCGTCGACGTAGAGCACCAGGTTGGGCCGGCGGGCGACCGTGCGCGGGATCGGCCGCGCGTCGTAGTAGACGTCGCCTCGATCGATCTCGGCCGCGAGGTCCATGTGCGCGGCGTGGTAGCCGGGGAGCGCTGGCAGCGCGAGCGCGACGCGCGGGCCGACCGGGAACTTCGCGAGGAACGCGGCGAGCTCGTCGGGCCCGAGCCAGCCGAGCGCGCGCGCCGCGGCCTCGGTCGCCGCACCGATCAGATCGGGCGCTGCATGCGCGAGCGGCTTGCCGTGCCCGCGCGTGGCGCGCATCGCCGCGGGATCGAGCAGGCGCCCGAGGATCGGCAGCGGGCCGTCGCCAGCGGTGCCGTCCTCGACCAACCCGCTCGCATCGACGACGCGTTCGCGCAGGATCCTGAGCGCGAGCCGGAAGTCGAGCTCGCGGCTGTCGATCGCCAGCGCGACCCGGGTCTCGGCATCGAGCCGCTCGTTCGGCATCAAGAAGTTGCGGCGCTGGAACAGCTCGAGCGCGTTGCCGGTGCGCCACGTGACCGTGCCGTCGGCGTACTTCGCCTCGAGGAAGCCCTCGCACACGAGGTGACGCTGCGCGGCGATGATGCCGGCGTGCTGGTCGGCGAGCCGCTTCCAGCGCAGGTAGAGCGCGCGCTTCGGCGCGACATCGGCGAGCGCCGCGAAGTCGGGTAGCGCACGCTTCACGCGCTCGCGCTCGAGCTGGGTCGCAAGCGCCTTGCGTGCCCGGATCCCCGCCATCACCAGCTGGCCGTGATCCTGGCCGAACGGTTTGGTCAACGTCGCGATCGGCGACGAGTCGATCTCCGCGTGACACGCATGGCGCGCGACGTCGGGGAGCCGCTCGCGTACGACGGCGAGCGACGGCACGATCCCGTACAGCTCGCCGAGCGCGTCAGCGTCCTCGAGTGGCTTGCCTGCCGCATCGTGCTCGCGCGCGAGTGCGAGATAGGTCGCGCGGTAGCCCGGCACCAGCCCGTCGCTCGGCGCGAACAGGCTCGGCGTCCACCCGTCCTGCAGATCGATCACGGTGAGCTTGCCGCGCGCCGATTCCTCCGCACACATGGCCCCGCGCGCCGCGCCCGCCTCGATCCGGATCGCGGCGTCGGGGCAGGTCACCCAGGCGCTGGCCTCGCGCGTGACCAGCGGGCGCTCGGCGCTGGCCTGCGCACTCGGTGACCTTGCGGTCGTTGTCGTCACCGTACGCGCGCCCGCACCGCAGGCGATCACCAGCGGTGCGATGGCGAACAGCGGCCATCTTTTCATCTCCACAACCATGGCGTCGTCGTCGAGAAACGCACGAGCGATTTTTCGGTGAGCGATGCACGCACATCATCACGCGTCGTTCGACAACACGCGTCAGCTCCGGCATGCTCCGTCGGTGCGAGCACTTGTGATCGTCCTTGGCCTCGGGCTGGCGAGTCACGCACATGCCGACGCCCCGAAGCCGCCGTGTGCTGGATGTACGCTCGATGTGCCACAGCGCACGACGGCGATGCCACTGCTCGTCGTGATGCACGGTGACCACGAAAGCGCCGCGGCCGCGGTCGCGCGGTGGAAAGGTCCCGCCCTGACGCGCGGCTGGGCGGTGCTCGGGATCCAGTGTCCTGCGCAACTCAAGGCCTGCCGGATGGGCCAGTGGTACATGTTCAATCCCAGGCCGCGCTGGCTCGAGGGCCTGGTCGACAGCGTCGCGGCCGAGATCCAGATCGACCCCACGCACGTCTACCTCGCGGGCTGGTCGGGAGGCGCGACGTACATCGGGATGCACGCGCACGAGTGGACGAAGTTTGCCGCGGTCGTGTTCCACGGCGGTGGGCGCAAGCCACCAACGAGCAGCTGTCCCGACAAGCTCGGCGCGTACTTCCTGATGGGCGCCGGCAACTACTTCCTCGTGCACACCAAGAAGCTCGCGAGCTACTGGAAGAGCTGCAAGCTCGATCGAGTGTGGGACTTCCAGGGCGATGTCCGCAACCACGAGGCCGAGGGGCGGGCGCTCGATGACGCGAAGGCGAGCGAGATCCTCGACTGGCTCGCGCAGCGATCACGCGAGCCTGCCGCGAAGCTGCAGGCCGGGACGCACAAGCGCATGTAGCCGCGCCGAGCGCATGCGCACGCTCGGCGAATGGCCACGGGTTTGCACCCATCTCAGCCATGCGCTGGGATCGAAACCATCAAAGCTCCGATATCGATGATCGTCGTGCCGCGGGTGGCCGCATGGGTGCACTGGGAGGCGGAGGCCTGCCACTCGGTGCGCTGTTAGCCGTCGGCAGCCGGTTTGGCTGGAAAGGCATCCTGGTCGCCGTGGTGATCGTCGGCGCGATGACTTACGGCGGAGTGTGCGGCGGCACCTCGCTGTGCGATGGCGGTCAATCCTCGCAAGGCGTCAGCCCGGCTCCGCAGGGCGGCTCGCAGGACGACACATCGAAGTTCGTCGGCGTCGTGCTCGATGACATTCAGGACTCGTGGCAGAAGCGCCTGAAGGGCTACGAGCGTACGAAGCTGGTGCTGTTCCGCGGCCAGGTGAACTCCGCGTGTGGCGGTGCCAGCGCAGCCGTCGGCCCGTTCTACTGCCCGGTTGATCACAAGGTCTACATCGACCTGTCGTTCTACGACATGTTGCGCAAGCAGTTCGGGGCCCCCGGTGACTTCGCGCAGGCGTACGTCATCGCGCACGAGATCGGTCACCATATCCAGAACCTCCAGGGCAAGCTCGGTAAAGGGGAGGTCAATCAGATCCAGGTCGAGCTGCAGGCTGACTGCCTCGCCGGTGCGTGGGCCAAGGATGCCGAGAGCCGCAAGCTGCTCGAGGTGGGTGACATCGACGAGGCGCTCAATGCAGCCGCGCAGATCGGCGACGACACGATCCAGCGCCGGACCCAGGGCCGCGTCCAGCCGGAGACCTGGACGCACGGCTCTGCCGCGCAGCGCTCGAAGGCGTTCAAGACTGGCTACCAGGGCGACTTCTCTGCGTGCGAGAATAACTAGTCCGGCACCAGCACGAGCTTACCCTTGACCTCGCGCTGCTCGAGGCGCATTAGCGCCTCGGCCGTCGCAGAGAACGGCAGCACCGCGTCGATCGACGGAGCGAGCTTGCCCTCCGCGATCCAGCGCAGGATCTGCTCGGCGTGCTCGCGATTGCGCGCCGGTTCGCGCATCGCGAACATTCCCCAGAATACGCCAACGATCTGGCAGCCCTTGAGCAGCACGAGGTTGAGCGGCAGCTTCGGGATCGTGCCGGAAGCAAAACCCACCACCAGGTAGCGACCGTTCCAGCCCATGCCGCGTACCGCGGGTTCTGCGAGCGCACCGCCCACCGGGTCGTAGACGATGTCCACGCCTGCCCCACCGGTCAGCTGCTTCACCCGCTCGCGCAGGTCCTCGCGCGAGTAATTGATGACCTCTTGCGCACCGCGGCGCTGACACAGCGCGAGCTTGTCGTCAGTGGAGGCCGCCGCGATCACCTTTGCGCCGAGCAGCGCTCCGAGCTCGACCGCCGCGATGCCAACGCCGCCGGCGGCTCCGAGCACGAGCAGCGTCTCGCCGCGTGCGCACGCCGCGCGATCGACGAGGGCGTGATAGGTGGTGCAGTAGGTCAGCAGCGTGGCGGCACCGATCTCGAAGCTGACCGGGTCGGGCAGCTTGACCATCGAGGCGGCCGGTACCGCGATCTGCTCCGCGAATGCCCCGTACATCATCGTCGCGACGACGCGATCGCCGATCGCGAGATGTTTCACGTCGGCGCCGACCGCCTTGACGATGCCTGCGGCCTCGCCGCCCGGGATGAATGGCGGCGTGGGCTTGAACTGGTACAGGCCACGCGAGATCAGGATGTCGGGGAAGTTCACACCGCACGCCTTGACGTCGATCAGGACCTCGCTGGCGCCAAACTTGGGCTCGGGGAGGACGTCGACCCGGAGTGCAGAAGGACCGGTGAGCTCGTGAACACGGACAGCGCGCATGGCCGCGACTCTAGCCCGCCGCGGCGTAGGTTCCGAGCACCCGGAGCTCCGTCGTGAGCACGCGCAGCTCGTCGAGGGCCGCGACGAACGGTGCGCTCGCCGCGTGGCCCATGACGTCGATGTAGAACCGGTAGGTGAACGGCGCCTCCGGGATCGGACGCGACTCGATCTTGGTGAGCGACAGGTTGTGCGCCGCGAACCTCGTCAGGATCTCGCCGAGCACGCCGGGTCGATCGGCGAGCGAGAGCACGAGCGAGGTCTTCGCGTTCGCGGCCTCGGCGACCGGCGCGGGTCGGGGTGCGATCTCGACGAAGCGGGTCGCGTTGCCACGCGCCGACTGGATCCCTCGTGCGACGATCGCGAGACCGTACGTCTTGGCTGCAGCACTACTCGCGATCGCAGCCAGGCTGCGATCGTTGCTGGTCGCGACGCGGCGCGCCGAGCCTGCGGTGTCGAGCTCGGGACGCGGCTGCAGATGTCGATGGGTGGCGAACAGCTCCTGGCACTGTGCGAGCGCTTGCGGATGCGACATCACCACGCGCAGCTCGTCGAGCCCGACCCCGGGGAGCGCGAGCAAGCAATGCTCGATCAGCGACACCACCTCGCCCGTGATGTGAAGCGCGCCGCCCGCCAGCAGATCGTAGGTCTCGTTGATCGAACCCGCGGTGGTGTTCTCGATCGGCAGCAGTGCGAGATCTGCCGTGCCAGCGCGCACCGCTTCGGCCGCACCCCGAAACGAGTCGTGACCGGTGAGCAGCGCGCCACCCGGCCGCCCACCGTAGCGTCGCTGCGCGGCGAGGTGGCTGTAGCTGCCCTCGACGCCCTGGTAGGTGACGCGGAGCGGCGCGTCGCTGCGCTCGCGCACCGTCTGCTCCTGATGCGCGACCGACATCTCCATGACCACGCGATAGAGCCGCTCGATCTGGTGCGGATCGAGGCCGGCGGCCGAGGCCATCGTGCGCAGACGAGCAAGCAGGGCCTCCTCGCGCTCCCGGTCGCGCACCGGGCTCGCCGTCGCGAGCTTGGCCTCGACCACGCCCTTCACGATCTCCTGGCGGTCGGCGAGCAGCGTGATGATCTGGCGGTCGACCGCCTCGATCTGGTCGCGGAGCATGGCGAGATCAGGAGCCGGCATCGGCCCACTGTACTAAGCTTCATGCCTCGTGACCGACCACACTCGCGACAGCAAGCCCGAGCTCGTGGAGGCGCCCTCGCGCGAGCTCCAGGGCGAACCTCCGGTGGTGGCGCGGCTGGTCGTCGAGATCAGGAGTGATGGGTCGCGCACGATCGCGCGCGGCGCCATCGAGGATGTGGCGACGGGTCAACGCACCACGATCGAGGCCCGCGGGGACTCGCCGATCCAGCTCGCGATCGCGCTCGCGCGCTCGCTCACGCAACTGCCGCGCTTGGGCGCACGCTCCGCGATCCGGGGATTGCTAGGTCGTCGCAAGGATCGCTAGGGCACACGGCGTGCAATCGCCTGCTCCATGCAGGAGGATGCACGCTGGTCGCTGCTCAAGCAGGTCCTCATCCACAACGGGTGGGTATGGCGCGACGACACGCTGTATGCCCCGCACGAGACCATGTGGTTCCAGACCAGCTCGGCCAATCCTGACTTCGCGATGTTTCGCGATCGGATGAGTCTGGCGGTCAACGAGACCTCGCAGAGCGTCGAGCTCGATGTCGACCAGGCAGCGCTGCACGCTGACCTCGTGTCGCTGGTCGAGGCGCTCAACGCGGTGCTCGAGAATTAACGAGCTCGGATCACGGGGTGCAGGCGCCGGCGCCAGCGCGGAGCGATCGTATCGAGCCGGCAACCTGCTTCGCGATCTTTGCAAGCGCACGCTGATAGGCCTCGGCGATCCCGTCATAGCCCGCGCTCGCGACCTCATGCACGCGGTGAGAGCACACGAGGGTCGGCTTCGCGCCCGCGGCTTCTCGAACCGTCGACGTGGCGTCGACGACGGTCCGCTTGCCCAGCTCAGCCTCGAACCGCAACACCGCGAGCTTGACCCGATACGTCGGCGTGCCCTCGGCCGGGGTCACCCCCGCGATGTCGCGTGCACCGAGATCGTGCGCGAGCTCGTTGGAGAACGCGCGGCGGAGCTCGCGGGGGAGTGGCGAGATCCAGGCGCGCGTGTCGACGGGGGTCAGCTGACCGCGACTCTCGCGAATCACGATCTCGGCGCGGTCAACCTCCGGCGGAACCTCGACGGGCAGAACGTCGAGCTGGAGCTCGTCCGTGGGCATGGTCGCGGCCTCATCGGGCGGCGCAACCAGCGTGTAATAGTACGTGCGCGAGGACCGGCAGCTCGCTGCGGCTGCGATGAGACTCACGACGAGCATGGCGCGCGTTGAATGGATCACTTGCTCTTCGGCTCCGGTCCCGGCGTGCGCCCGCGAAGGAGCGTCTCGGGGTGAGTCTTGATGTAATCGGCCAGCCCCCGCAACGAGAATGCCGCCCGCTCGACCTGTTCGATCGCCGCGCGTGTCGACTGCTGGATCGCGGAGTCCGGTGCAGCGACGTTGTCACGCAACGCCAGTAGCCCGTCACGCAGCGCGGCCATCGCGAGATCTGCGTTGGCGAGTAACGCCTGCGCGCGGGGGGCGACATCGCGATCGAGCCGGCCAAGGAGTGAGCTCGCGGCACGGGTTGCATCGCGAACGCCGGTCCCGATGTCCTCGATCGGAATCTTTTCGATCTTCGCGAGCACGCGCTGCACCTGGTCCTGGATCTGCTCCCCGCCGCCCGGCACGGTCGGGATGACGAGGGTCCCGGGTTTCACGAACGGCGGCGGCTTGCTCTCGCGTATGGTCGGGAACCAATCCAGTGCGATGAAGAACGAGCCGGTCAACAAGTTGCCCGAGCGGAGCTGCGCGCGTAACCCGCGCCCGACCAGGCTCTGCAGCATGTCGAAACCCGACTTGCCCGATCTTGCACCCTCCGCAACGAGGCTCGTATAGGCCGAGCCGAGCCGCGTCGGATAGATGGAGGCGTGGACATCGAAGAAGAAGCTGCGGGTCGCGGTGTCGTAGCCGGCATCGACCGACGTGACATCTCCGACGTGCAGGCCCTCGAGCTCGATGTTGACGCCGACGCCCTTGCCGAGACCGCGGATCGGCTCGTGGAAGCGCATGACGAGAGGGAACGCCTCGGTGTCGGGTTTTCGCTGCGCGTGGCTGCGATCTTCGTACAACACGAACTTCGTGTTCTCGGCTGCCGGAGAGCCCGGGCTTTCGGCATCACGCGCACCGAACGTGACGCCGCCGGCGATCACCGTGGCGATTGACTGCGTGTTCACGCGGAGTCCGCTCGCGTCCAGCGTGACGTCGAGGCCGCTCGCATTCCAGAAGATCGTGGTGTCCGTGACATACCGATCGTACGGCGCGTCGACGAAGATCTCGATCTCGACCGACTTGCCGTCGGCCGCGAGCTCGAGCGATGTGATCGTTCCGACGGGTTGGCGACGCAGGTACACCGGCGATTGCGGAGCGAGTGAGCCACCATCGCCGGCGGTGAGCTTGAACCGCTTGCCCATGCGATCGTGGGTCACCGCAGGCCGCTTCTCGAGGCCGATAAACGTGTCCTCTTCCTCGTCACCCATTCCGATGTCGACGCCGATGTAGGCGCCCGATAGCAGCGTGCCCAGGCCCGAGACGCCGCCGACCCCGATCCGCGGCCGTTCGACCCAGAACTGAGAATCCGCGACGGCGACCATCGCACCGCCGCGCGTGAGCTTGACCGTCGCCGAGATCCGGTGATCTGGCAGCAGCTCGACCTCGGTGACCTTGCCGACCGTGACGTTCTTGTACCGAACCTCGGACTTGCCCGCTTCGATGCCTTCGGCGGTGTCGAACGTGATGGAGATCGTCGGGCCCGTCCGCAGGTACGTCCGGATCCCCAGTACGGCCGCCGCGATGATCGCGACGGTCGGGACCAGCCAGACAGCCGACGGTCGACCCCGCTTGCGCGTGACCACCGGTTCGGGCAGTTGATCGATGCTCGGTTCACTCATCGTCGGTCCCAGATCGTTCGCGGGTCAAAAGACGCGGATGCAAGCATCGTCAGTACCACCACCCCGGCAAATGGGATCACTGCAGGTCCAGGGTCGACGCGCGCCAGTCGTCCGAGCTGGACGACCGCGGCGAGGAGCGCGACCACGAACACATCGAGCATCGACCAATGGCCGACGACCTCGAGGACCCGATAGAGCCGCGTGCGCCCCCGCTGTCGCCACGTGGAGTACCGTCGCGTAGTCACGAGGAGTACGGCAAGTGCGATCAGCTTCAGCATCGGCACGAGAATACTCGCAGCGAACACGATCACGGCGAGCGACCACGAGCCTTCCGTCCACAGAAACGCGATGCCCGACATGATCGTGTCGCTGCGATGGTCCAGGAACTGCTCGCTCACCATGATCGGCAACGTGTTGGCGGGGATGTAGAGCGCCGCGGCCGCGAGCCCGAACGCCCATGCGCGGGTGGTCCCGTTGCGTTTGCGAGGGCGGAGGGGCTCTCCGCAGCGTGGGCACGTTCCGTGCGCCGCAGAGCTCACGCGCATCACCAGCTCGCACGCCGTACACGCGACGAGCCCCATGTCGACACCGCGTGTCATCTACGAACCTCGTCCGCGCGGTGCCACAGCACCGCACGGTCGTACGATGCCAACGCAGCCAGCGCGAGCGTCATCACCGCCACGCCAAACAAGCCCCAACCCGGCGCCGTGGTCGCGAGTCCGGACAGCTTGACGACCGCGACGATGAGCCCGAGCAAGAACACCTCGACCATGCGCCACGGCCGGAGCGCGTGCATGGTCCGCATGACGAGAGCGAAGCCCGGGGGGCGCATCCCGGCGTACAGCGGAACCAGGACCCATAGCAACAGCCCGAGCTCGACCAACGGCGTGATGATCAACGTCACGGCCAGGGCCACGGCGACGAGCGGCAGATCCTGATAGTACGACGACACGATCGCGCCCCATAGAGTGGCGGCAGTCTGCCGACCCTGCGCGTTGAGCGTGATCAGCGGGAACAGGTTCGCAACCGCGAACGCGACCGACGCGGTGATGGTCAATGCAAGCAACGCGGCGAGATCAGCGTCTGCGTGATAGAGCGGCGAATCGCAGGTACTGCAGCGCGCGGTGCCTCTACTGGTCAACGGGACGTGTCGATACACCGCGTCGCAATACCTGCATATCGCCATCGATCTCACGAGCATCGTCATCGCGTCGTAGGCACGTGGTTCGGAATAACGTACCTCACCACGAGGGTCGCGTCCGCGGCCAAGACACCTGGGCGCGGACCACAGCAACGATCGGTGGCCAAGCGCGAGAATTTCGTGCCGGCCGGTAGGCTGCGTCCAGGCGTGTGTCCGGGGCACGCCGCTCGCGCTAGAGTCCGACGGCGATGTCCAGCACGAAACGCCCCGGCTGTCTCATCGCTCTCGCTGTCCTGAACTTCGTGTTCGTCGGGTTCGGCCTCGTGGGCAGCGGTCTCGTCACCAGCGTGCTGCTCCTCGCCCTCAGCTGAGCTTCGCGAGCTCATCGCGGCCATCCTCGACGCTGATCCACGGATAGGTCTCGTCGAGGAACCGCGCGAGCTCGTCCTCGTTCACCGATCCGCCCGTGCCCACCAGCACGACAGTCGAGATCTCCCACAGGTGGGTCTCGAGGTGGATGATCAGATCGAGCGGTGAGCTCAGGAGCACCGCGTTGTCACCATGCGTCGCGATCCAGCGCCGGACCACCGGTGCATCGCGATCGCGATCCGCGACGATCACCGCGTGGGTCCGTCGCTGGTTGACGCCCGTGATCTCTTCGACCTCGAAGTCGTGCTTGTTGGCGTAGTCGTAAAGTGCGTTCTCGACTGCGACCCGGAGCTGCGCGTCGGTCACTGGCTTGACCAGGTAGCCCTCATGCTCGGTCTGTCGCACGCGGCCCATCGTGTGCTCGTCGGTGTGCGCGGTCAGGAACACGACGGGCACCTTGAAGTGCTCGCGCAGCGCAGCCGCGGTCTCGATGCCATCCCGCTTGCCCTTGATGCGGATGTCCATCAGCACGAGATCGGGCGGATGCTCCGCCGCGATCCGGAATGCGTCTTCCGCCGAGCCGGCCGTTGCAGGAACGTCATACCCGAGCTGTTGCAAGGTCGACTGGAGATCGCGCGCCACCACCCGCTCGTCCTCCACCACCAGGATGCGCCGCTCGGGAACCTGGGCCATCGTCCTATCAGGGCACACCTTCCGCCAGCCGTCATCCTAGAACCGACGAGTTCGCCGTTAGGTGCGGCTCAGTACCGTTTCCGCCACAAAAGATCGACACCGTTGTAACCACGGTCGCCGACGGTTCCCTCGACGAGCACGCGCTTCGAGAACCAGTACTCGATCTCACCTTCACCGGCGTTCTCGTCCGGTCGCGCTTCGAGGTGGCGACGGTACGCGAGGAACAGGTTGCGGGTCAGCCACGTGCCGACGAGGACCGCGGCGCTGCTGCTCGACGACCCGGCTTCGTACTTCAGCACGTCGATGTCGACCGGCAGCACGTTCTTCACGTAGCCCGCGATCTGGCCGGCCACGAACGACGTACCGGCAGAAGTTGTGCGGTCGCGCGCGTCACCGGGTTCGCCGTTGGGCTCGCCGCCGAGCAGGAACCCGAGCAGCTGGCCCTGCGCGTAGATGCCGGGATCCGACGTCATCGTCAGCTGCGGCTTGCTGACGCGGCCACGCACCTGGGTGATCGTCGTGACCTCGGGGAAGTCGTGCGTGATCCGAATATCGAGCAGCGGGTCAGGCGTGCCGTCGAACGTGACGAGCGCGCGCTCGACCTGGTAGCGGCGTCCGAACAGATCGAGATCGCCGCGATCGGCGTCGATCGTGCCGACGATCCCGACCGCATCCGCGTCGGTCGTGATCTTGAGCTTGCCCTTGATCAGGCCACGCATCTCCTTCGAGATGACATGCGTCGGCCCGATCTTGATGTTCATGACCAGGTCTCGATCGGGATCGTCCAGGATGGCAAGGTGGTGCTCGCGGCTGGGTTCGGCGTCCGCGAGCTCGGCAAGCCCGAACGCGTCGATGCGGACACTCGGTACCTGGTCGCGTCGAACACCAAGTCGCTGACGACGCTGATGCTCGCGACTCTCGTCGACGACGGCAAGCTGACGTGGGAGACGCCGGTCACCACGGCGCTGCCTGCGTTCGTGCTCGGCGACGCGGAGATCACGCGCAACGTCCAGATCAAGCACTTGATATGTGCATGCACGGGACTGCCGCGACTCGACATCGAGTGGCTGATGGGACCGGAGCACGCGCCCGCCACACTCGCGCTCCGGATCTTGGCACGCATGCGCCCGACCTCGAAGTTCGGAGAGATGTACCAGTACTCGAATCCGATCGCCGCGGCGGCCGGGCTGGTCGGCGGCCACGTCGCGTTCCCCAAGCTTGAGCTCGGGGCGGCCTACGATCGGGCGATGCAGACGCGGGTCTTCGATCCACTCGGCATGAAGCGGACCACGTTCGACTTCGCAATCGCGACACGCGGCAACTATGCCCGGCCGCACGGGTTCGACCACGACGGCAAGCTCGCGCGCATCGACATGGCACACAACCTTCCGATCCGCGCAATCCGCCCGGCCGGCGGCGCGTGGAGTACCGTTAACGACCTGCTGGCGTACGTCCAGATGGAGCTCGCGCGGGGCACGCTACCGAACGGCCACCGCTACATCTCCGAGAGTGCGCTCGCCGCGCGGCAGGCCGAGCAGATCCGGACTGGCAAGGCGTCCTGGTACGGTATGGGGCTTGATGTGACAACGAGCTGGGGCACACCTATGGTGTTCCACGGCGGACGCATGCGCGGATACCGGACGAACATGCTGTGGTTTCCCGAACACGGTGTCGGCGCGGTGGTGCTCACGAGCGCTGACTCCGGCAACGTGCTGATGGATGCGTTCCCGCGTCGCCTGGCCGAGGTGCTGTTCGATGGCAACCTGGAGGCCGACGACGCGGTCGAGGCGTCAGCCTCCGCGACGCGCGACGAGATCGCCGCATCGCGCCGACTACTCGAGATCCCCGCCCCGGCCCCGGTGATCGCAGGGCTCGCGGCGCGCTACCACAACGACGTGCTCGGAACTATTCGCGTGCACCGGACGGCGACCGGCGCGGAGCTCGATATCCGCACGGTTCGCGCGCCGCTCTCGGCACGTGCGAATCCCGACGGAACCACCACGATCGTCGGCCTGTCACCGGGTTGGTCTCCCGAGCTGACGATCGGCACACGAGATGGGCGCCGCGCGTTGATCATGCGCGCCGGGCAGCACGAGTACGTGTTTCGCGAGATCGATTGAGCTCGTTTCGGTCACTTCTTCGGACGGCTGCGCGGGACTCGCTGCGCTGTTCGCCGGGCCGTCAGGACCCCCTCCTTCACATCGGCACGCCAGATCTTGAACAGGCCAATGACCTTGTTCTGCTTCCGGCCCTTCGGAGTGGGTTCGACCTCCACCGTCGGATTCCCCCACTTGTCCTGACCGAAGCCGACGATCGCACCGCGCATGGACTTGTACTTGCCCATCAGGACGACGTCGCCAACCTTGAAGTACGCGGTGACGCGGATCGCAAGCTTCTTCACGGGCTGTAGCTATCATCGCCGATTCCTGGATCCCGTCGCGACCTCACTGCGGCATGAGCGACCAGTGACGGCGGTTTCGCCGCCCCCTCGCAGCCGAAATCGAACCGGGGTGTGTCGGATCGACGCGCGCCCCGACGTCCTCTGGTCCATGACGAACCAGACCGACGTCGCAGAAATTCGTACCGTGATCGCGCGCGTCGACCGTGCATACCGCGCGAAAGATCCCGGCGCCGTGACTGCCGAGTACACGCCTGATGCACTGCTGTTCGACCTTGCGCCACCGCTGGCCAGCCGACTCGAACGAGAGGAGATCGAGCGATGGCTCGCGACCTGGGACGGTCCGATCGATCGCGTCTGGCAAGATCTGGAGGTCAGCGTCGGCGGTGACCTCGGCGTCTGCACCGGGCTACTCCAGATCAGCGCCACCTCCAAGCAGGGACAGCGCGCGGACTTCTGGATCCGCTGCACCCTGACGCTGCGGCGCGACGCTGGCCGCTGGAAGATCGCGCACGAGCATGGCTCGGTGCCGTTCTACATGGACGGCAGCTACCGTGCGGCCGTCGATCTGACACCCGATTCACCGGCTCGATGATCCATGATGGCGCGATGCGGTTTCCGCTGGAACGTCGCGATCTCGATGACACCTCGTGGGTCTACGTCGGCAAGCTCCCCGACGAGCTGGTCCCCGATGCGGCCGGATTCGATCGCTGGTGGGCGCTCCACCCCGAGGCGTTTCACGAGATCAAGATGCACGGCAAGCTGGTGAAGACCCCGCGCTGGCAACAGGCCTACGGCGCCGATTATCGCTACACCGGCAACACGAATCACGCGTTGCCGGTGCCCGCCGAGCTGGCGCCGCTTCACGCCTGGATGCGCGAACAGATCGACCCACGTATGAACGGGCTGCTCCTCAACTGGTACGACGCCCAGCGAGGGCAGTACATCGGGAAGCACCGCGACAGCACGATCAACATGATCGAGGGAGCGCCGATCTTGACGCTCTCGTTCGGGGCGCCGCGTACGTTTCGCATCCGGCGCTGGAAGGGCGATACGGCGCAAGACTTCACGACCGGCAACGGTACGGTGCTCGTGATGCCCTACGCGACCAATCTCCTGTGGACGCACGAGGTGCCGCACTCGGCGAAGGTGCAAGGCCGCCGCATCTCGATCACCGGTCGAGCGTTCGACGCACCGTGATCAGGCCGGCGTGCGTTCGAACGAGTCCAGCGCCTTGACGGCGTTGTTGTGGATCGCGTTCTGGATTGGCGGCAGCCAGCCGAGCAGCTTGCCCTTGGGCCCGAGCGCCATCCCGGCCCATCGCCACAGGTCGAACTTGTCGGCGTGCCGGACGATCTTTCCGTCGTTGAATTCGAACGTGGCGTCGACGACGTTGTGGACCTTGCGACCGGTTGCGGTGAAGTCGTAGCGCGCTTCCCAGTGCGCGCGCCCGGTCTTGTCATCGGCGGAGATCCCCGAGGACTCGATCACGAGCGTTGTCGCGCGGGCGCACAGCATGCGCCACATCGCGCCGGCGCGCGGTCCGCGGAGATCGTGAAACACGGGATCCGAGAACCAGATGTCCGGGTGGTAGCAACCGACCATGGCCTCCGCATCACGCGTCTTGAAGGCGGCGTAGAAGGTCTCGAGAAGCGCGGCGTTTGGATGCGTGGTCATCGGGTTCGCGCCGAACGTAGCCGACGTCAGATGACGCGGCCCTGCATTCCGCGGCCGATCTGACCAACGATCGCGCCACCGACGGCGCTGACGCCACCGAACCCGACGATCACGAGACCAACCATGATCGAATGCAGCGCGTAGCCTAACAGCGGGCCGAGCACCAGCATCGCGCCGAGGCCCCCGTACCCGAGCAGGTGGGAGAGGTTGACCAGCTTGCGTGCTTGCTCGGCCTGGCGACGCGCGTCGTCGGGTTGTGGTGCGCTCATGGTGTCACTGGATCGGTGGAGGGAGCGCCCAGAACGCGCTCATGTTGTTGGTCTGGACGTCCTGATCGGGGAGCCAGTAGGGCACCGAGCTCGAGTCGATGCCGGCTGCGAGCTTGGCCTTGTCGATCGCCGTGATCCACATCTGCCGGCGAATCGTGCCCTTGGTTCCGGCGAGCGCGTTGCCGTAGTCGCGGAAGCTGTAGAACACCAGCCAGTAATAGCCGCCGGCATCGTAGGGGCTGAAGTTGGGCAAGTAGCACAGCAAGGCGCCGCCACATGCGGTGTCGAGGCGCACCGTCGCGCCGCCGGTCTTGCTGACGACGAACAGCGCGCCTGGATACGGTGTGACACCTGCGGCACCGCGCGAGTTGATGCCCGCGCCATACGCGATCCACTGCGAGTCCGGCGAGAACGTGGGCCACGATGGCGCTGCGAACTGCGCGGGTTGCTGCGCCGCCGGGACGACATCCGTCGCTGCACCGAACGTGTCGCCGGCGCTTGCGGGGATGATCTGCAGATCGCCTCGATCGTAGTCGACGGCCCAGGTCGCCGGACCGCCGCCGAGCGAGATGTTGTTGATGATCGCGACCGAGGTGCCATCGGGAGACCAGGCCGGGTGTGCGGCGTTGGCGGCCGGCAGCGGAACGCCCGCGGTGGTGATCGCGGCGCCCGTGCGTGGATCGACGACGCGCAGGCCCGTGCCCTGGTTGATCATCAGGCGCGTCGCATCCTGGTTGAACGTCGAGAACAGCTGGGTGTACGAGCCGCCCTCGATGACCGGTGCGATGGTCGGCGCCGGATCGCTGGTCAGGATCAGGGGATCGCTCATGTCGAACACGCCGCCCTCGGCACCGGCGTC
This sequence comes from Kofleriaceae bacterium, assembly GCA_037720695.1. Classification (GTDB taxonomy): domain Bacteria; phylum Myxococcota_A; class Polyangia; order Haliangiales; family Haliangiaceae; genus JABFXX01. Next base: position 16,583 of record JBBJLY010000022.1, read on the forward strand.
CCACAGCGAGCCGGAGAGGTAGCGGCCATCCTTGCTGACCGTGTGGCAGGCGACGCAGCGACTCCCGTTCGACTTCATCGGTGGGTTCGGGATCGCCGGCGAGCGACCGGTGGCGTCGATCCGCTCCATCGCGCCTGCGCCGAGGTTCCAGTAATAGATCGCCCCGGTCACATCTGCGGTCACGATGCGAACCGACCGCGGTGCGCCACCGCTGGCGCCGTTCGCCTGGTTCCAGTGTGCGACGTCGAACGTGATGGGATCCGCGCCGGCGCTCGTCACGAGCATTCGCCAGTCGGCGTCGGAGACCTGGTTGTCGAGCTTGAAGGTGGCACCCGCCGCGAGGATCGTGTCGACGGTCGCGAACGCGCCCGCGGTGATCCGCACGCGATACAGATCGCCGTCGGCGTTGGGGCCTTCCCACTGCGCGTCGGGCGACTTCACGCTCGCGGGCATGATCGCGCCCTCGAGCGGATACACGACCGTCGGCGAGCTCGGGCCGGTCGGCGGATCGTCGGGGAAATTGTCGCCGCCACCCGCCGGGACGCCCGGACCGACGTTGACGCGGTGGACGACGACGATCACGGAGGTGCCGCCGCTCAGCGAGCCAGCCTGCGCGAGGACGCCGCCCTTGCCACCCGCAAAGCCGGTCGCTTCGAACTGCGCCGCGTTGATGGTTCCGAGCAGCGCGCCATCTGCATCGAGCGTGAACACTGCGTCCGCGATCGGCGCCTCGTGGCCGTCCGCGTAATGGCCGACCGCCTGGTAGTCGAGGGTGAGCGGCGTCCCCGCGTACTCGAGCGTCGCGTTCTCCGGCTCGACCGTGATCGACACCAGATCCTGTGTGGGATCGGTTCCTCCACATGCCGCGATCGCGACCAACGCCGCGACGAAAGTTTGCGCCCTCATCGTGCGCACCATAGCAAACGCCCCGAACGAACCCGAAGCGATTCGCTGGTGACAGTTGACCCCAGCCCGTGACAGCTCAGTCGTCGGGGTCGGCGATGACAGACGGGAGCACGCGGCGGATCACGCGCTCCTCGAGGCCGTGCGATGGCGCCTCGCGCAGCGTGGTGCGCACCGCGAGCAGCGCCAGCGCGACGACGTGCTTGCAGGGTTGATAGCTACTCGGGCAACTGCAGCCGTAGCGCACGAGATCTGCGCTGACGAACAGCTCGTACTCGGCCTCGCCGCGGTAGCGCGCCCACCGGATCTCGCCGTCGAGGAAGGCGCGCTTCCAGTGCTTGAGATCGAGGAGGGTCTCGGCGATCTGGAGCCGCGAGCCGGCAAACTTTCGAGCGCGCCGTTCGTGGCCGTTGCCGCGCCGGTGCTGGCGTTGGTTGACCACGGTGCCCGCGAGCTCTCGCGCAGCCGCGAGGCCTTCACGCGTCAGCTCGTTGTTGCTGACGTCGAGCTCGCCGAGCGATGCGAAGCCAGCGCGATGGGCGACGAGTGCCCGCATCGCGTCGTCGTCAAGCTCGAGGTTGGTGAGCGCGAGCGAGGTCAGCCGCGCGGCCAGCGGTAGCTTCGCGAGCTCCCCGAAGCCGGCGCCGTCGAGCACGCCATCGCACAGCGCGAGCCTGGTCAGGGCCGGCAGGTCGAGGGCTGACAGCAGCTGCACCACCGTCGCAATAGAAACGGCATCGATACCGAGCGCCAGGCGCTCGAGGCGCGGCAGCTTCGCACCACGGAGGAGCGCGGCGACCGGCGGGGTCAGCGCGACGGTGAGCTCGCGCACCCCGAGCTCGAGCGCGGCCCCCTCGATCGCGTCGACGCGTAGCTCGAGGTGCTCGAGCGAGTCGGGAAACGTCTCGGAGGAGATCGTGATCGTGCCGCCCCCGATCGCGAGCGAGCGCAGCCCGTGGCGGATCGCCGGCGCAGGCAACCGACCGTGACAGGCCTCGAGCGAGAGCGAGCGCAGTGTCTGCGGAGCGGCGGAGATCACCGTGGCGAGCTGTGGCGAGCACTTGTGGCGGAGCGTGATGGCCCGGAGGTGCTCGCAGACCCGCAGCTGCAGCACCCGCTCCCACAGCGCCGGCGGCGCGTCGCCGAGCTCGTCGATCGCGTGCACGAGCCCGTGACGCCAGCGCAGCGCGAGTCGATCCGCGAGCTGTCCCGAGACGCCACCGAGGAAGTGGGCCTCGTGGCGCTTCAGGCAGCGCTCGAAGCGTGCGAGGTCGTCGTCGTCGCCACTCGCCGACGCAACGCCCAGCGCGATCAGCTCGCCGAGCGGGTCCGAACGCTCCTGCAGCCAGTCGGCATACACGAGATGCGCCTCGCGGCTCTCCGGCGACTCGCGGAGCTGATGCTCGAGCTCGGCGTGGCGAGCCTCGACCGTGATGCCCGGCGGGGGCGTCAGGTAGCGAGCCACGAGCTCGTCGAGCAGGTTCGCCGCCGCGTAGAGCTCCGTGACCTGCGCATGCTCGCCGAGCCAGTCCTCCAGCTCCGCGCCGGATGGCGGCCGACCCAGCGTCTCGACGAGCGTGGCCAGATCGCGTCCGACGATCTCAGCCCGACGCACCTCGATCTGCTCGGCCTTGACGAGCTCGCCGATCAGCTTGCGTGCGGCGACCAGCCGATCCATCCCGCGGCAAGCATAGCCGGCCGCCGATCAGGCGAGCCAGCTCGCGGGCACGTGAAGCTCGTGGACGTCGCGACGGCGGGCGCCATCGCCGCGGACGATCGCCACATGACCGTGCTCGGGGAGCTCCCACGAGACCTGAACTCGATCGTGGTGTCCGATCGCGGTCCCCGCGCACAGGTCGAGCCAGCGCCAGCACCACTCCTCGCACAGGTTCGCGCTGGAGGTCTGGCCGTCGTGGTGCGGCGAGCTGAACCGAAACCGCGCGATGTCTCCGTGGCGCGAGCACTCCAGGTGCAGCGGCCAGCGGGTCGGCAGCTCGCGCCAGTTCCCATCATCCGGTGGCGCGATCGGCGCATCACCTGCGAGCCCGAACACGCGCCGGAGGGTCGAGATCGCTGGCTCGTCGCGCCGCAAGGCCACCTCGATCACGAGGTCGCGAGAGTCGAGGCGGACGCTGGGGCGCGTGTAGCCCAGCGTCGCGATCACGCCCTGCCCGGCGTACTCCCGGTAATCATCACGCACGGCGCTGCGGGGCGTCGGCGTCAAGGTGTCGCCGAGATAGCCATCCAGCCAGTCGAACATGTTCTGCCAGATGTCGGCGTCCGCGAAGCGGGTGATCGAGAGCATCACGTGCGTGGGCGCGACCACGAGCTCGGTGCGGGGAGGATCGTAGAGATGTGCGAGCCCGGTGCGAAACCGACAGGGCCCATGGAGCTCGACGCACGGTTCCGTCCCACGCAGGGGATTGGCCGTGAGTCCCGACGCTTCAACCGGCGTGGGAAGTGGCGCCGACATCGGACCGACACCTTCGACATCGATCAGCACGAGGAGCTCTCCGAACGAGAAGACCGGTTTGACTGCGACGCCCATCACAAAGTCCACGCTACACCCGGATGCCCACCCCGTCGTGCCTGACCGCCCTCGGACTTCGGGCACGAGTGTCACGCCGCTGACCAGGACGCGACCGTTCGAACACGAGTTTTGACCGTTTGACGAGGTCGCGCGTGCGTGGCGGCGGCGGACCACCAGACTCGCTGCATGCGCCTGCTTGCGTGCCTCGTCCTCGCGTCGACGATCTGGCTCTCGACGCTTCACGTGTGGTTCACCGATCGAACGCGGCCCCTCGCCGCGCGGCAGCCTAGCACTGTGGGAAGGCGAGCCGGACCTCGCAGCGCTGCGGCGCGCGAACCCGGAATGGGATCTGATGGCGCGAATGTTCGCGGTGCTCGCGTTCGCGAACCTCGCGCTTCGCGAGCCCGCCGAGCGGACGCGGTACCTCGCCGCGATCGACCGCATCATCGACCGCACGATCGCCGACGTCGAGCGCGCCGGCATGCACTACTTCCTGCTGCCGTACGGGCGGCAGCAGCCGTTCGTCGACGGACCGAGTGTGTTCGTCGATGGCGAGCTCGCGCTGATGGTCGCGGCACGCCAGCTGGTCGAGCGTGATGGACGCGCGAATGTGTGGGCCGATCGCGTGGTCCGCCAGATCGAGCGCGGCCCTGCGCTGCTCGCCGAGAGCTATCCCGACGAGGTCTGGATGTTCTGCAACGCCGTCGCGCTCGCGGCGGTGCGCATCGACGATGTCGTCGACGGCGCACCCGAGCGGCATGCGGCGCTGTTCGCGCGCTGGGTCGCGAATGCGCGGCAGCTGGTCGATCAGGAGACCGGCCTGTTGCCCGCGAAGACCGGCTATCGCGGCGATGTCCGCGAGGGGCCGGAAGGTTCGTCGCTGTGGCTCGTGGCGGCGATGCTGCGGATCGTCGACGACGACTTCGCGCGCGACCAGTATCAGCGCGCACGCGCCGTGCTGCGCGGCGGCCTCGCAGGTTTCGGCTGGGCGCGTGAGTGGCCTGCGAGCGCGCCCGGGACCGACGACATCGACTCGGGACCGACGGTGCCGATCGTCGGTGCGAACGCGGGGTCGAGTGGCCTCGCTCTCGTCGGCGCGTATGCCTTCGGCGACGAGGACTTCGCGCGCGAGCTCGGTGCGAGCCTCGAATTCGCGGGCTTCCCGATCGCAGGGCGATATGCGGCGGGGAACCAACTCGCAGACGCGGCCATCGCCTACGCGCGGGCGAGCGGACCGCTCTGGGAGCGTGCGAGATGAGGCGCATCGTGCTCATCGGAAATGCGGCCTTCCTCGGGCTGTTCGCGCTCCTTGACGTCTTCGGTGCACGCGCCGAGATGGGCTTCCTCGCGGACGGGCGGGTGACCGTCATCGGGCTCGCGTACTTCCTCGCGTACTTCACGCTCGTGTTGTGGGTGCCGATCACGACACTCACGGTGATCCTCGATGTCGCCTGTGGCAGGCTCGTCCAGACGTGGCGCACTTCGCGACGACCTTGAGCGCACTCGCGACACCGCGCCGGAGCCTGCCGATCGCGGCGGTGGTCGCGTCGCTCGTCGCCGTCGAGCTGTATTATGGCGACTGGCGTACCGCGCTCGTACCGCTCGGCATGTCGGTTTCGTTCGTCGTGCTCGCGCCGTGGTCGTGGCGAGCGTCGCGTGGACCGATCGGCGTCGCGCGCTACCTCGTGGGTGCGGTCGTCGTCGTCGCGGCGTTCGGCTTCGCGCTACCATGGGCGCTCGATCTCGGACCGACGTTCCTCACCGACCCCGGCAGCCTCGCGATCGCGAGCGTCCTCTACTGCGTCGGCGGCTGGGGCCTCGGACGCGACATCGAGCTCGAGCAGGATCTCGAGGTCGTGCGGCTCAAGGCGATCCGAGTGCACCTCGATCCTCACTTCTTCCACAACACGCTGAACGCGATCGCCGAGTGGTGCGCAGAGGATCCGCGCGTCGCCGAGGAAGCCACGACGCGACTCGCCGACATGCTGCGCGCGATCCTTGAAGGACTCGAACTGCGGCGCTGGCCACTCGCACGCGAGCTCGCGCTCGTCAAGGATTTGCTGGAATTGCACCGACTGCGCGATGCCGAGGCGTTCACCACACGCATCGAGGCCGACGCGAGTGGCGACGTCCCGCCGCTCGTGCTGGTCTCTCTCGTCGAGAACGCGATCAAGCACGGCCCCCGCGCTGGTCATCGCGGCGAGATCACCGTTCGCGTCACGCGCGATCGCAACCTGACCTGCGTGGTCACGAATCCAGGTGCGTACGCGCCGCAGGGCCGTGGTGGGCGCGGGCTCGACACGCTACGCAAACGGCTTGCGGTCGATGGCGGCAGGTTCGCGATCGTCGCCGACGGCGAGCGCACTCGTGCGACGCTGGAGCTGCCGTGAAGGTGATCGTCGCCGACGACGAGCTCCAGGCGCGCAAGCGCCTCGTGCGCCTGCTCGAGGAGCTGAGACTCGTCGTCGTCGCAGCGTGCGCCTCGGGCGACCAGGTTCTCGCGCAGATGACGCTGCGTCCCGACCTGCTCGTGCTCGACATCTCGATGCCCGGGCTCTCGGGTCTCGAGCTCCACGCGAAGCTGCCCGACACGCCGGTGATCTACGTGACGGCGCATGAAGCGCACGCGATCCAGGCGTTCGAGCTCGGTGCCATCGACTACGTGATGAAGCCCGTGACCGCCGCGCGGCTGGCCAAGGCCGTCGCGCGGGTGCGGCCGGCGCAAACGCAGACCGAGCGGTTGCCGATCGAGACCCGGTCCGGCGTGATCCTCGTCGACCCCGCGTCGATCATCTACGCGCAGTTCGACGGCGCGCTCGTCACGCTCGCAACCGAGCACGGGTCGTGGATCACGACGCTGACGCTCAAGGATCTCGAGGCCCGCCTGCCGCCGCAGTTCGCGCGCGTCGATCGCCGCCACCTGCTCAACCTCGACGAGGTCGCGCGGCTCGAGCCCGAGCCTGACGGCGGCTATCGCGCGGTCACGCGCACTGGCGCCGTCGTGCCGATCTCACGGCAAGCGGCGCGCGATCTGCGCCGCCGGCTCGCATTCTGATTCGTGATCACGGGTCGAGCTCGGGGTAGTGGCGGAAGATGCCGCTCTGGTTGAAGGCGAGCCTTCGAGATGAGCCGAGGTACGCCGCGATCCGCGGGCGCTCCGCGATCCGATCGCGCAGCGCGAGCAGCTTCGGGATCTCCGAGCGCCGCGCCGACAGTGCGCGTGGGAACGCAAAGGCCAGGCCCTCGAGGATCTGGAACGCGGCGAGGTCGGCGTAGCTCGCGTCATCGCCGACGAGGTACCGGCCATCGCGGGTGGTGTCGTGACCGAGCAGGTCCTCGAGGTAGCTGAGGAACTTCGGCAGGCGCTCGTCGCGAAATGCGGTCGCGCGCAGCGCGGCGGACTCGCGCTGCTTGTCGTACGTGCGCGCGACTGAGATCGGATGATGCGTGTCATGCACCTCGCTCACGAGGTCGGCGATCGTCAGGGCCACGGCGTTCGCCAGCAGCCTTCCACGTTCGTCGGGCGGCGCGAGCCCGTGGCGCTCGCCGAGGAAGCGCGTGATGGCCACCGTCTGCGGGATGATCACGTCACCTTCGCGCAGGACCGGGACCGCGAACGCGTAGGGGGTGAGCTCGGTCGCGAGCAGCTTGCCGACGTCACCGCCTTCGCGCGCAACGTCGACATACGAGACGCCCGCATCCTCGAGCACGAGGCGGACGAATTCGCCCCGTCCCTGGATCTCCGGCCAGTAGACCAGCTCGTACATCGCCGAACTCTGGGTCGCATCACGCGACGGGTCAAGCGCGCTATGCTCCACCATGGCCTCCGTACTCGAGCGGTTCAACGATGGCGAACCCACGCCGTGCGAGTGCATCTGCCACCACGAGCCGGGCATCGTTCACTTCCGAGCTTGCTGCACCGCGTGCCCGCAGTGCGGGCTGCTGTTGAGCTCCGGGCTCGCGAAGCACCTCGAGATCTGTCAGGGCTCGAGCGCGCCCTCCCCTTCGGCTTCGGCAAGATAGAAGCCGCGCTCGCGCAGCGCGGCGAGCTTGCGGATTCGGCGTGGGTCAGGCGCCGTGTCGCATCGTGTAAGTCGAAGCGCACGTGCCGACATCTTTTGCGCGTCCAGACCCCAGGTCTTCAACTATCCGCGGTGCTGCCGACTTGTTGATCCATGCGAATCACGTGGACGAGCGCGAAAAAGCAGCCAGGCGACGGCGATCGTCAGCTCTCGAAACGCCTGGAGCTCGACGGCGGCGCGCAGCCAAGTTGCGTGTTTGCGTTTGTTGCCGCAGAGCAGGACCTCGACCAGCTCGGCACCGAGCTCGCTGCGTTGAAGGTTCCTGTCGTCGGGTGCACGACGGCAGGACAGATCGGCTCGTGCGGCTTCGAGGTCGGCGATGTCACGGCCGCAGCCGTGTTCGATGACCTGCAGGTGCGATCGTTCCTGATTCGCTCACTCACGGAGCTCGATGCCTCGCTCACGGTGACCGTCGCCGAGGTCCGCGCGTCGGGGGTGCTCGACTCGACAGACGTGTCGGTGTTCGGCCTGGTTCTCGTCGACGGACTCGCGAGCGCGGAAGAGCGACTGATGGTCAGCTTGTACGACGCGCTGCCAGGGCTTCCCCTCGCCGGCGGCTCCGCGGCGGACAACCTCACGTTCACGGAGACCCGCGTCTACCACGACGGCCGGTTCCTGCGAGATGCAGGCGTGCTGCATGTGTTCACGACGCGCCGGAAGGTCGCGCCGCTCAAGCTCCAGCATCACGTGCCGACGGAGCAGCGCATGGTGATCACGTCCGCCACACCGTCGAAACGAACGGTCCACGAGATCAATGGCCAGCGCGCGGTCGACGCCTACGCCGAGGCGATCGGGGTCCCAGTCGACGAGCTCACGGATGCGGTGATCGCGTCACGGCCGCTGATCCTACGGGTCGGGGATGACCACTACATTCGCAGTGTCCGCGCCATTCGCGAGGACGGCTCGCTCGAGCTGTTCTGCGCGATCGAGCAGGGCCTGGTCCTCCGCCTTGGACGCAACGTCGGGATCCTCGAGGCGCTGGAGACGGCCTTCGCTCGCGCGGCGGCCGCGGTCGGCGAACCGGTGCTCGTGATTGGCATGGACTGCATCCTGCGCCGACTGGAGATCGCGCGCGCCAGCCTCACAGGGGAGGTTGGCCAGTTCCTCTCGTCGAAGCACGTGATCGGCTTCTCGACGTATGGCGAGCAGTTCAACTACATGCACGCGAATCAGACGTTCACGGGATTCATGGTTGGAGGCCTGTGATGATGGACGAAGTTGCCCGGCTCAGAGCGCAGATCGCCGCGCGAGATCGCACGATCGAGGTGCTCACCACCAGCGTCGAGAACAGTCAGACCAACGCGACCACGGCGCTCGGCGTGATGCTCCGGATGTCCGGACTCGAGGCCGTCGTCGCCGAACGAACGAGCGAGCTCGCAACCCAGAAGCAGACCCTCGAGAAGACGGTCGACGAGCTTCGCGACATGCAAAGCATGCTCCTGCAAGCGCAGAAGCTCGAAGCGATCGGGCAGCTGGCTGCGGGAGTCGCGCACGAGATCAACACACCGATGCAGTACATCGGTGACAACGCTCGGTTCCTGGAGAAGGCGTTTGCCGAGCTGCTCGCCGCTGTGGCCGGTATCGATATCTCCCTGTGGCCCCAGGATCGACAGCGCAAGCTCGGTATCCTGAGGGAGCGCGTCCCGCGTGCGATCGCGAGCACGTGCGAGGGTGTCGATGCCGTCAGCAAGATCGTGCGCGCGATGAAGGAGTTTTCGCATCCCGGGAACGCCGTGCGAGCTCCCTTCGATCTCAACCATTCCGTCACCTCGACCGCCGCGGTCTCTCGCAATGAATGGAAGTATGCAGCAGACCTGATCCTCGATCTCGCGCCCACGTTACAGCCCGTGACCGGGCTACAGAGCGAGATCAACCAGGTGCTGCTCAACATGCTGGTCAACGCGGCCCACGCCGTGGCCGACGCGCATCCATCGTGCGATGGCGCGCCCGCGGGCAAGATCTGGATCCGGACGTGGGAGGACGCCGCGGGGGTTCACGTGTCGGTACGCGACAACGGCACCGGGATCCCGTCCACCATCGTGTCGCGCATCTTCGATCCGTTCTTCACGACGAAGGCGGTCGGCAAAGGCACGGGACAGGGGCTCGCCATTGCCCACTCGGTCGTCGTCGACAAGCACGGTGGTACGATCGAGGCGGTCAGCGACGATGCAGCCGGCTCGCCGATGCGAGGGACCACCTTCACCGTCACGCTGCCCCGCGGCGTCGTCGGGTCGAGACGACTCGCGAGAATCGCATGACCGCGATGCCGCGCCTGCTGTTCGTGGATGACGAACCGCGGATCCTCGAGGGGATCGAGAACGCGCTATTCGACCACCCGGAGTGGGATGCCACGTTCGTGACGAGCGGGGACGCGGCGCTCACGGTGCTTCGCGGCGCGCCTGCGTTCGACGTCCTCATCACCGACATGCGCATGCCCGGCATGGACGGGCTCGACCTGCTCCATCACGTCTTGCACGGCTATCCGCACATGATGCGGGTCGTACTGTCGGGCGACGCAGAGATGCAACGTGCGATGCAGGCGCTGTCGATCGCGCATCAATACCTCGCGAAGCCCTGCGATGAAGAGGCCCTGGTCAAGACGATCCAGCGGGCCCTGCGCATTCGTACGGTGGTCAGCGACGATCAGCTCCGCCGCAGGCTTGGCATGATCAGCGAGACACCACACGACCGGCAATGGCTCCGACACGTCCGCGAGCTGGCGGTCGATCCGGAGGCTTCGATCTCGGAGGTCGCTCGAGCGGTCGCCGCTGATGTGGGACTCGCGACCAAGATCGTCCAGGCCGCGAGCTCGGTGATCTTTGGAGGTGCCAAGGTCACCACGGTTGCGGCGGCCGTCCAGCGGATCGGGCTCGACGGTGTTTGCGCTCTCGCGCTCGCGATGGAGCTCTACAGTCGCCTGCCGATCTCGAACGCATTCCTCGAGGACCGGGAGCGATGCATGCAGATCGCGGGGATCGCGGCGGCCATCTGTACGGCGCCCGAGGTCGGCGAGCAGGCGTATCTCTGCGCTCTATTGCATGACCTCGGGACGCTGACGCTGCGCAGCCAGCTCCCCGAGCGGTTCGATCGATGTACCGCGCTTCGGGCCGAGACCGGGCAGAGCCTGGTGGACATCGAGCATGCCGAGTTCGGGATCGACCATGCCGTCCTGGCGGCCGAGATCCTCGAGCTGTTCCAGATGACGGAGGTCGCGAACGTCGTGCGCTATCACCACCGGCCGTCCGCGTCGGCCAGGACGGGCCGGGTCGACGCGCTCGCCGCCCTCCACATCGCCGAGGCGGTCTACGACGAGAGCATCGGGCTCGCGCCGGATCTGGACGCCGACTTCCTCGACGCCCTGGGCCCACTGGCCGAGATGACGCTGTTTCGCGCGCGGCGGTTGGCGCGATCATGAGTGGCGCGATCCTCTGCATCGATGACGAGCCACGCGTGCTGGAGAGCCTGGAGAACCATCTCGCGCTCGAGTGGGACGTGGTCACCGCGACAAGTGGCGTGGCGGGACTCGCGGCGCTCGGCGCGCAACCGTTCGCCGTCGTGATGTCGGACATGCGCATGCCCGGCATGAACGGAGCGGCGTTTCTCGCCCGCGTTCGCGAGCTCTATCCGGATACGACGCGCGTGCTGCTCACGGGCCACTCCGACCTCCACGACGCTGCGAGCGCGATCAACGATGGCAACGTGTTTCGGTTCCTGCTGAAACCGTGCGCGACAGCAGACCTTCTGCGCGCGGTTGCGGACGCGTTTCGCCAGCACGAGCTCGTGCGCACGGAGAAGCTGCTTCTCGAACAGACACTGCAGAGCACCGTCGGCGTGCTCACCGAGATCCTCGGTGTGGTGCATCCCATCGCGTTCGGCACGTCGAACCGGATCGCTGCGATGGTTCGCCATGCGATCGCGAGGCTCGCGCTGCCCGACGCGTGGCAGATCGAGCTCGCCGCGATGCTGTCGCAGCTCGGCTGCATCATGCTCGATGGAGATCTGATCACCAAGGCTCACGCAGGAACGCTGTCGTCCGACGAGCTAGCGACCTACCGTGGTCACGCGATGGTCGCGCGTCGCATGCTCGAGAAGATTCCTCGGCTCGACGGTGTCGCGGCAATTGTCGGTGACCAGTTCGGCACGACCTGCGAGCATGCGGCGCCCACGATCCAGCTGGGCAGCCAGCTGCTGCAGGTCGCGAACCGCATCGATGCGCGGATGCGAGGCGCGCGCGACTACGCAGCCGCACTGCAGCACGTGCTCGCCGTGAGGACGTGGGATCCTCGCCTCGGCCCGGCGTTCGCAAACTTCCGCGCGTCGTCAGCGCGCCGACTCATCAGCGTCGCGGCCCGCGATCTCGAAGCCGAGATGACGCTCGAAGCCGACGTAAGCTCTCCACGGGGAGAGCGCTGGATGTTGAAGGGTACCGCCCTCACCGCGGTGGCTGCGAATCGGCTGCGGTCCCTCGCGGAGCGGGGGCTCGTCTCGGAGCCCGTGCTCGTCAGCCTCGCGTAGCCTCGTCGCCGTCAAATCGCAAACGGCGCATTTGTCGGGCGTCGGTTGGCGCTGGCTTGCTATACCGGCAGTCATGGTCCCAACGATCGGCTCCCGGCTTGCCTCAGCGCGCCACCTCGTGGCCTCGACCGCGGGGCGCGGCGCATGAGGCCCCTCCTCGTCAAGGACTTGATGTCCGCGCCCGTGATCTCGCTGTTCTCCGAGGCGAGGCTCCCGCTCGCGCATGACATCATGACGTTCAAGCATCTGCGGCACCTGCCGGTCGTGGATGACAGCAATCACGTCGTCGGGCTGGTCAGCCACCGCGACATCCTGCGCGCGCAGATCAGCTCGCTGACCGGCCTCACGGAGCAGCAGGTCAGCGCGCGCCAGGAGGAGGTCCGCATCGCGCAGCTGATGACCCGCGACGTGTGGACCGTGACGCCCGAGACGCTCGCCTCGGTCGCGGGTCGCACGCTGCTCGACCACAAGTTCGGCTGCCTGCCCGTGGTGGAAGGTGGAGTGCTGGTCGGGATCGTGACGGAGCGCGACTTCCTTCGGTTCGCGGTCAAGGCGATCGAACAGCACGATTGACGACGCAGAGATCGCGGCGGTGGTGCCTGCCCCCGCCACTCGGCGTGCGCAACGCGCATGATCGTTTGCGGTGATCGCCACGGTTCTGCCGCATCGTGCCCGCATTCCCCGTGGTGCGTCGATTGCACGGCTCCAGGCGATGAGTCGAACAGCTGTGGCACTCCTTGCCTGCCTGAGCGCGTGCACTGACACCATGTCCACCGGAGATGATGACGATTACGAGGACGCGGCCGAGGCGCCCCCCGTTTCTCGGCGCGCGATCTACGTCGGCGACTCGATCTCGGTCGAGACCAACCCGGTCGTGAAATGGATCATGGCCTCGTCGAACGTGACCTACGCGCACTCGCTGCTCGGCGGCATGGCGATCTGCGACTTCTTTCCCGAGACCGAGGCGCCCGGTGGGCCCGGCACGTATCGGCTGCTCCAGGATCCGGTGCCGCCGAATCTTGCCGACCTCGTGCGGTTCATGCAGCCACAGGTCGTGGCGCTGCAGTTCTGGGGCAACAGCTGGCAGTTCACGCCGTGCATGCGCGATGCGAATGGTCAGGTCCTCGCGCCTGGGACGCCCGCGTACTACGCGAAGTACGAACACGATGCCAATCGTGCGATGGAGATCATCCGCGATGCCGCCGCGGCGGTCGGCGCGCCGATGCCGATCGTGCTGTGGGTGCTCCAGGGACCCGATCGCGGCAACCCCGTACGACCGAGGATCCTGAACGACTCGTATGCGGCGCTGCGCACGACGTGGCCGACGGCTCGCACCGTTGACGCCGGCCGCGAGGTCAGCCTGGCGGCGAACTACTGGAACCCGGGCGATCGCTATGGCTGGTCGCAGTGGCTGCCGTGTACCCAGTTCGAGCGCGACACGAACCACTGCAATCCCGCGTACGGTGGCGTCGCGCAGATCCACAAGGACAGCGACTCGCTCCACTTCTGCCTGGGCACCGTCACGAACGGAAGCTGCGACACGTGGTCGCCGGGCGTATTTCGCTACGGCCTCACGATCGCCGGCGCGATGAGCAGCGCGCTGCCCTGATCAGTCGCCAGCCAGCCAGCGGCCCGAGCGAGGACCTCGTCCTTGCCCGTGCGCAGCCCTGCCAGCGTCGGGCGGACAAGCACGTGGGGTTGGATCCCGACCTGCTGCAACTGGCGGCCATCCACGTCGCGCACCTCCTGGCCGGTGAACGACATGCGAAGTCCGCCGGGCAGGCGCATCACCGTGACATCGCCGTTGGCGCCGTGGGTCGGGCTTCCGACGAAGGTCGCGGCTGCCGCCTGGGCGAAGAACAGGCAGGTGTGCTCGGCCTGGCTGATCGCGCGATCGTCGATCAGTACGACGATGGTGCCCCTGTAGAGCGGCGCGGTCGCCTGGAGCGCAGGCAACGGCTGGAAGTACCGCAGCGCTTGTCCGATCCCGCGCGAGGTATCGTCACCGGTGACGAGTGGCGTCGCGAACTGCGCGCCGAACTGCGCGCCCTTCGTGTTGATGCGCGGCGCGATCGCCCACGCGGTTTCGTTTGGATATCCGCGCAGGTCGAACACGATCGCGCGCGTCGCCTTGAACGCCTCGAACATCGGCCCGACCTCGGGCAGCTTCAGCTGCGTCAGATCCGCGTAGCCGATGTTGTTCGCGAGCAGCTTCCAGTGCGGCGTCGTCGGCGCGGCAGCGAGCCGCTCGGAGTTCGCGGACTCGCGCAGCGCGGTGATCTCGCGCAGCTTGCCGTCGGCACCGCGCAGCCCGACCTTCGCGCGGCTGCCGTCGTCGCCAACCAGCACGCCCTCGGCCACTTCCTGCGCTTTTGCCTCTGCCGTCGAGCCGCTAACGCGTGGGGCAAGCGCGGCGAGTGCAGCTGCGACCGGCTTGCCATCGATCGTCTCGATGACATCACCGACGACAAAGCGGTTGTCGAACGTGGCGACGACCGCGACCTTGCCCTCGACCACGCGTAGCCGCACCGCGGGGGTCCCGCGCTTCGGCGCTCCGGGGTCGAACGTCCCGCCTGTGACGTTGATGTGTCCGTCGCCTGCTCGCACGCCGAGCTCCTGCAAGGCCCAGCGATATTCCTTCGCATCGCGAGCGGCGACGAGCCGGGGCAACATCGCACGCAGCGCCCCGTCCCAATCGTTGATCAGGTAACGATACGGAGAGAACGTGTCGAGCGTCGCCCAGACCCGAATGCCCGCGAGCATGCGGTGCTCGCGCGACGGATACGGCGTGGTCGCGTAGTCGAGATCGTTCCTCACGACCAGCTCGGGTAACACCGCACGCTTGCGAGCCGCCCGCTTGCGGCCGGAGGCGACCGCCCTTGCAAACGCCTGTGCGCGCGGCAACAGGTCGACTTCCTTCGCGATGGTCAGGTCGGCGCGCGGCGCGCCCCACGTCGATTCGCCAACCCGGATCGAGACGGTGAGGCCGGCCCCGATCGACACGGAGGCGGTTGTGATCGTGCTGCGTTCCGAGAGCGGGCCCAGCGAGACGATCGAACCGCGCCCGGCCGCTTGCATACCCCGCGCATCGGCGGGCACGCCCTCGGCCCCGCCGACGATCCACACGACATGCGCGACCGTCGCCCTGCCCGCCGCACGCGGTGGCTCGGCGCCGGTCGTGACGAAGGACGAGAAATAACTGCCCGAGGTCATGCCTTGCTGCGTGCGATAGCCGTGGTGTTCGAGCGTGCGCTCGATTGGCCACTCGTCGACGCCAGGCAGCACCGCGCCCATGCCCTGGAGCACGTTGCTGGCGAGCCACAGATTGGCACCGCGCAGATCGATCAGGAGCACCTTCGCCTTCACCTTCGCAACTGCCGCCTCGACCGCGATCCCGTGCTTCGCGAACGCGCCGATGTCGAAGCCACCATCGGTGATCGGCGCGAGACGCACGTACAGGACGCCGGGTGATGGCTGCGTCAGCGACGCGTGGACGTTCTGCGAGACAGCGGTCGTGGGCGCAGATGGCGTAGGCTCCACCACACACGTCACCGGATCGTTCAGCACGGTGAACATCGCTGCGACGGCTGCACGGTACTCGCCCACGGTGTTCGCCGCTTCGACCTTGGGGATCGCGGCGACCAGCGCCGCGTCCCAGTCGATCGCGCGCGTCGCGAGCGTGGGATGGAAGAACTTCGCGCGCGCCCATGCCCGGCCAAGCTCGATCACCCGATCGGTGGCGGTCGGCAAGGGCTCCTCGGGCTGTGCAGTCGCCGCGCGTCCGACCAGGAGCACGACCAGTCCACACCGAAACGTTCGAGCTAGCGCCACGCGACCTCCTGCAGGATCGACAGTGCTCGCAACGCCGGGTTGCACCCCGTCGCAGGTGGTGGCGCCTGGCGATCAGTCGGTCAACGTGGTGAGCACGTCGGACGTGCAGCGGCCGATCGAGATCAGGCCACACGTGCCGCACGAGATCAATGTCGGGCAGGTGTACGCGGTGATGCACGGCGGGTTGTCCGAGTGGCCTGCATTCCCGCCGCCGACGCCCTTCAACGTCTCGGGCGTGAGCTGGCGGATGGTCTCGCGGTCGAATCGCAGCTTGGTGCTGGTGGCTTTCTTCATGCCACCGCGTGCTGCAAGCGGCGAACCGCCGTTTCTGACGGAACGAACGGAGTTAGCGCGCCGCGCGGTCGCCTGCCGAGCGACACCGTCGACCGCGTGGCGACATCTCTGGGGTTCAGTGGGTCAGCGTCCACAGGATGTAGAGGACTCCCATGATGATCGCGATGATGCCGAACGTCGCCTGGTACGGGACCAGCTTCGCCCGCAGGTTGTCACCGCGCGCTCGCGCGACCGCGCTGCCGCTCAGCGTGTACTTCGTGATCAGGCCGAACCCGAGCAGGAATCCGACCGCGAGGTCGGACAGCGCGATCCCGATCGCGAACAGCAGCAACAGCGGCGAGTGGGTGAGCACGCCGAGGAATCGGAAGATGTTGATCACACCCCAGATGCCCCAGATGAACATCACCACGCCGATCCATCCGGTGTAGGGGGTGAGCTTGTTGATCAGCTCCTTTGCGTTTGGCTTCCGGGCCACGATGAGGGCCGACGCCGCGAGAATTCCACCAGCAATCGAGATCAGTCCGTCGAGCATTTGGCTTTGCGTCTCCTGAAGTGTGTGGGGAGTCCCTCGAGCAACTGGTAGGCCACGCCCGCGGCAGCGCCAACTGGTTGCGGTTGTTGAAGGTGGCCGCATTCGGGTACGCAACCGATTGCTCGATCGCGCAAGCCGATCGCGCGAACCAGCCTTGCTTCGACACCATGGCCTGCAGGCAACGGTGCGCCGGGATCTCGACGTAACTGCGGAGGTTCACCCGCGAGCTGCGGCGGAATGCTGGTTGCACAACCAGCTGTCATGGAGCGACACGCCGGTAGCGACCTCGTCGAGCAACTCGGTCTCGTGCGCCATCCGCAGGGCGGGTTCTTCCGGCAGACGCACGAGACTGCGTGGTCGGTGGAGACCGCGGATCGGGCCGACGGGCGGCGGCCCGGCCTCAACATGATCTTCTATCTCCTGACGCGGGAGAGCCCGATCGGTCACTTCCACAAGGACCGATCCGACATCGTTCACTACTTTCATCTCGGCTCGCCGCTGACCTACCTGACGATCTCGCCAGCCGGCGAGCTGTCGACGACCATCCTCGGACCCGATCTCGCGCGCGGTCACGTGCTGCAGCTCGTGGTGCCGGGAGGGACGTGGAAGGCGACGGTCCTCGATGGCGACTTCGGCCTGCTGAGCGAGGTGGTCGCGCCTGCGTACGACCCGCGCGACATGGAGATCGCCACCGCGGAGCGGCTCACCCGCCTGTTCCCTCACCTCACCGACCGCGTCCTGCCCTACGTGGCTCGCTGCTAGCCAAGGAGTTTGCATGCCCGAACGAACGTCTCTGCTGCTTGTCCTGTCAGGCCCGTGCGGCACGGGGAAGACCTCGCTGTCGCTCGCGTGGCAACACCGCGAGCCCGATCTGATCTACAGCCGCTCGGTCACGACGCGCACGCCACGCGCGGGCGCTGCACCGGAGCCGCAGTACGACTTCATTCCCCGCGAGGAGTTCATGCGGCGCGTAGAGGCCGGCGACTTCGCGCAGTGGATCCACCCGTCGTACGACGAGTACTACGGCACCGCCCGGGCGCCGATCGACCAGGCGATCGCCGAGGGCCGCGACATGGTGTTCGACTACTGCCCCGAGGGCTATCTGAACCTCAAGCGGTTCTACCCGGCGCACGTGGTCGGCATCTTCATCATGGCGCCGGACATCGAGACGATGCAGCGCCGGCTGGTCGGGCGAAATAGCGAGACCACCGAGGAGCTGAAGCTGCGCTATCAGATGGCGCTTCAGGACTTCAACTTCGTCGATCAGCACGAGTATCACGTCGTCAACGACGACTTCGAGACCGCACTGACGCAGCTGCGCACGATCCGGGTGGCCGAGCGACTCCGGTTGGCTCGCCAGCGCCAGGTCATCGCGCACTACCAGCACGTCGCCCGACCCTCGCTGCTTCGCTACTACGAGCCGGCGAAGCTCGACACGAGCGAGTCGTGACCATGGGGACGATCTCGAATGCGCTGATCCTGTGTGGCGGACGCGGCAGCCGCTGGGAGCGCGCGGTCCCCAAGCAGCTGACGGTGATCGACGGCGAGCCGCTGCTGACCCGCACGACCCGGCTGCTCCGCGAGGCCGGTGCCGAGGCGGTCACGCTGATCGCGCAGGACGATCGCATCACGGCACCTGGCGCGACGCGGTGCGCGGACCCGAGTCGATGGATCGCCGAGGCCGTGTGGGCCACGCGGCGACTGTGGGGCGCGCGGCCCGTGGTGCTGTGCGGCGACGTCTACTTCAGCGAGCCCGTGCTCGCCGCGCTCGCCCATCATCCCGGTCGCACCACGTACGTCGGGCGCTGGGGCGGCGTCCCGGGGACCGTCCTGCGCCCGGGCTACATCCCGCACAACATCTACGGCCTCCAGATCGGCGCCGGAGACCTCGCGTTCGCGCGTGCCGTGCGCAGCGCGGTGGACGACGCAATTCGTGATGACCCGACCGAGCACAGCGGCTTTCACGGCTCGCTGTGGAGCACGTTCGTCCGCCAGTTCGGCACGCATCCCGCCGATCGCCCTCCACCGGTCGGCTTCACCAGCATCCCGCTCGACGACGAGACCAGCGATATCGACAGCGTGGAGGAGCTGGGCGCGTTCCTCCAGGCGCGTGGGTCCCAGCCATGAGGCCACGCCCGACCCACGAGCACCTGCCGACCCACGAGCTCCTCGGTGATTCGGTCACCGCCGCGATCAACATTCCGGTGCTGCTCCGCGGCGCGGTCCGCAATCCGGCCGAGATCCTGCTGGTCGTCGACTTCCCGGGGACGCAGCGCGTGATCGCGGTCAAGGATGGCGAGGTCGTGGATTTCGGTCGGGGGGACGAATGCGATGTCCTGCTGACTAGCGACCGCGTGTCGCGGAGGCACGCGCGGTTCGAGTGCATCGACGGCGTGCTGTCGGTCACCGACCTCGGCTCGCGCAACGGAACACTGGTCAACGGTCGCAAGATCGATCGCGCGACGCTCGCCGACAACGCGCTCGTGTTGATCGGGTCGCACGGCATCGCCGTTCATTACCCGTGGGACCGCGAGCAGCGCACGGAGACGCTGTCCGAGTACCTGATCCGGATGCCCGCGCTGCACGCGGTAGCGAAGGCCGCAGGGCCCGACTACCTCGCGAACATCAAGGTGTTCCTCGTTCATCACCTGACCTCCGAGGTGCTCGGCCTGATCGCGGCGCTGCGCGCGATGGGCTGTCGCGATCTCGAGACGCTGTTCGTCGTCTATGCCGGCGAGGTTCCCGAGGCGTATCTCCAGGCGCTACGCGGCTTGCCCGACGAGGAATTCCACTGCGCCGCGCTGACCAACCACCCGGTGAAGGCCAACGTGGAAGGGGCGTACGAGATCTCCAACCGGTTCTCGCCGATCCGGAACCGCGCCGAGGTACGTGCGGCGCTCGCGGCGCAGCCGCTGCGTTACTTCGATGCGATGCAGCGGCTCGCGGTCGTGCGGTTCTTCGCGCAGCTCGAGCGCGCCGAGAGCGCAGGACAGCGCTGCGTCGTGATCGAGGATGGGGGCTACCTCGCGCCGTTCCTGAACGACGTGGCGCTCGCCGGGCTCGCGGTCCAGGACGTCCGCAGCGAGCTCGTCGATCCGCGCCGGATCTCGGAGATCCTCGATCGCGGCCTGATCGGCACGATCGAGCACACGCGCAGCGGGCACGACCGCGTGGTCGCGGTGGAGCAGCGACACCGCCGGCTGGCCCGCCCCGCGATCTCGATCGCGGTGTCGAACTACAAGACGCAGGTCGAGCCCCGCGACGTCGCGGCGACCGTCATCAACGGCGTCGAGAACGTGCTCCACATGATCGGGAAGACGTTGAGTCGACGCCACTGCGTCGTGCTCGGCTCGCGGGGCGCCGTCGGGGAATCGCTCGTCCGCTGCTTGCAACCTCGCTTGCTCGATCCGGCCACCCAACTCGCCGGCGTCGATCCGCGCGTGTGCGGTCCGCGATCCACGCTCCTCGAGGCACCGAGCCTCGTGACGCTGCCACCGGAGACGCGCCAGGCGATGGATCTCGTCGTAGGTGCGGTCGGACGGAGCTCGCTGTCGCCCGCCGACGTCGAGACGTAGCTCGCCGAGGGCGGGTCCCAGGAGCTGATCCTGACCAGCAGCTCGGCAAGACCGACGAGTTCGGCGAGTTCACCGCGTGGTTGACCGCGCTCGCGAAGCAAGCCGCGCCGATGCTTCGCGGCCAGGCGCTCGTGATCGCGACCGAGGACATCGTCGATCCGAAGACCGAGCGTGTCGCGGCCCAGCGCGTCCGCCTGCGCCTGGGAGATCAGCCGGAGCGCAGCCTCCTGCTGCTCGCGAACCTGATGCCGATCAACTTCCTGTTCTACGGCGTGCCGACCGAGACGATCGACGGCGTGCTCGCCGAGCTGCTCGGCGCGGCCGTTCGCCTGGTGCGCAGCGACGCGAGCGAGCCGCTGACTCACAGGCTGCACATGGTCGACAAGGACATCTTTCTCGACCCATGAGGCCCCGCGATCCAGTCGTGGTGACGCTGCTGTGGGCTCACATCGTGTCGCTCGCGGGCACCCAGGTGTCGCGCGTCGCGATCCCGGTGCTCGCGATCCAGCTGCTCGGCGCGGGTCCCGCTGAGATGGGCGCGTTGCGCTCGGTCGGGGCGCTCGGGCTGACGCTGGCGTTCGTGGTGTCCGGCGTCGTGGTCGACCGGCTGCGACCCCGGCACGTCATGATCGCAGCGGACCTCGGCCAGGCGGCGCTGCTGTGCGTGATCGTGGCGCTGTGTGTCGCGGGTCTGCTGTCGTTCGGGTGGCTCCTCGGCGTGATGTTCGGGCTCGGCATCCACAGCGCGTTCTTTCACACGGCGCAGTTCGCGTACGTGCCGGCGGTCGTCGAGCGCTCGGAGCTCCTGCACGTCAACGGGCGGTTCGAGGCCACCCGGTCGATTGCCGAGATCGCCGGGCCTGGGATCTCCGGCCTCGTGCTCGCCGCGATCTCGCCGCCGTTCGCGATCGTGGTCGATGCGGCCTCGTTCGTGGTGTCGGCCGTGTTGCTGCGCTCGATCCAATCCCCCGACAAGCTTCCCGATCCGCCGAGACCACCCGCCCGCCCGAGATTCCTCACCACCGCGCTCGCCGGCTTTCGCACCGTCCGCGCCCAGCCGATCTTGCGCTCGCTCGCCGCCAGCGCGACGACCTGGATCTTCTTCGAGTCGATGCTGCAGGCGCAGCTGATCCTCTACATCGAGCGCACGCTCGGGCTCGGCCTGCTTGCACTCGGGATCATCCTCGCGGGTGAGGGCATCGGCGCGCTCGCCGGTGCGGCCAGCGCGAGCCGGCTGGTCGCGCGGTTCGGGCTCGGTCGCACGCTGGTGACCAATGCGTTGCGCGGTGGCGCGGCGACGCTGCTGATCCCGTTCGCCAGCGGGCCGGCGTGGCTCGTGATCGGCACGCTGGTGTTCGCGGAGGTGATGCGCGGCTTCGGTCGCCCGGTGTTCAACATCTGCAGCTCGGCGATCCAGCAGGTCGTCGTCCCTCCGAGCCTGCGCGCACGCGTCAACGCAGCCATGCGGCTCCGGTTCTCGGTGGCCGCGATCGCGGGCCCGATCGCCGGGGTCGGATTTGACCTGCCGGTCCGCGCGCTCGTCGCGATCGCGTGTGCGGGACTGCTGGTCAGCGTGTGCTGGCTGTTGCGCGCCGAGATCCGGAGCCTGCGCGACGTCACGTCCCTCGAAATCTACGACCCCAGCAAGGAGTCCACGTCATGACCACCGAGTTCAGTCCAGCGGCCCTGCAAGCCCGCTACGCCGTCTCGCAACGCTTGCTCGCCCGCGCACGGGCAGTGATCCCGAACGGCGCGTGGGGCCACAGCCGGTTTCCGGCGATCTACAACCCCGACGCATCACCGTGGTTCGTCGCGCATGGGCGCGGCGCGCGGTTCAGCGACGTCGATGGCCACGAGTACATCGATTACATGTGCGGCTACGGCGCGATGTTGCAGGGTTACGCCAACCCCGAGATCGATGCGGCCGCGGCACGACACCTCGAGGCCGGCGATTGCTTCACCGCACCGTCCGCGATGACGATCGAGTTCGCCGAGACCATGTGCCGCACGATCCAGGGCGCGGCCTGGTGCGCGTTCGGTAAGAACGGCTCGGACGCGACGACCACCGCGCTGCTGATCGCGCGAGCGCAGACCTCGCGCCGACACATCGTGTGCATCCGCGGCGCGTACAACAGCACCCACGTCTGGGCCCAGTGGTGCAACCCAGGCGCCGGCAGGCATCCCGATGACTCGGCGACGGTGATCACGGTCGGCTGGAACGACCTCGGCGAGCTCGAGGAGGTGTTCGCGCGCCGGGGCGACTCGATCGCCGCGATCATGACGATGCCGTACCACGCGCCGATCGGCGCGCCTGCCGCGCTGCCGACGCCCGCGTTTCTCGCCGCGGTCCGCCGGCTGTCACATCACCACGGCGTGGTGTGGATCTCCGACGACGTGCGGATGGGATTCCGGCTGTCCCTGCACGGCTCGCACGCGTACTTCGGCTACCAGCCCGACCTGATGTGCTTCTCGAAGGCGCTCGGCAACACCCACCCGATCTCCGCGGTGACCGGCGTCGAGTCCTTGCGAACCGCGGCGGAGTCGGTGTTCACCGCCGGCACGTTCTGGAGCGCCGGGGCACCGATGGCGGCGGCGGTGGTCAATCTGCGCCTGCTCGCGAACCAGGGAGGGATCGAGAAGATGCGACGGCTTGGCACCCGGCTGTGCGAAGGGCTCACCGCACGCGCGAGCCATCACGGGCTCCTCGCTTCTCTCACCGGCATGCCCGCCATGCCGACGATGACGTTCGCCGACGATCCGACGTTCCGCCGGATGACGCAGTTCACGCGGATCATGAACGCGCTGGGCTCGATCGTGAGCCCACTGCACAACTGGTTCCTGTCGACCGCGCACACCGACGGCGACATCGACACCACGCTCGAGCACGCCGACCGCGCGATGGCAGAGCTGGTTCGCAACCCGGATCCCGCGTGACGCTGCTCGATCGCCGCACCTGGCTGCAGTGGACCGGCGGGGCCGCGATCGCTGTCGTCGCAGGCGGATGCCGCCACCATGCGCAGCCCGACGAGCAGATCGGGCCGGCGATGATCGCGCCGGAGGTCGTCGGCAAGCTCGCGCCGCACACGGCGGCGGCGCTGTGGGCGCTGTTCGGATCGATCGGCGAGCATTGGGGCTTGTGGGACGGTCCAGCGCGCCGGCTCGGCACCCGGGCGTGGTTCGACGACGTGCTCGCACTCAAGACCGGTCGCGCGCCGAGCTATCTCGGCGAGTACCGGAACGCCGCCGCGGTGCTCGCGGAACGCGGGCTGGACACGCTGTACGCCGCGCCCGTGCCGCGCGCACGCCCGCCGCAGACGCGACTCGATCACGTCAGGACCTATGTCGCCGCCGAGCTCGTCGCGCTGTTCGTGACGATCGGAGGCCTCCACCGGTTCGGCTACCGCGCGTACTTCGGCTACGAGGCCGGTCCGCTATCCACCCAACCATTCCGCTGAGGGACCATAGAGCACACGCGTTACCTCATCATCGGATCGGGCGTGGCCGGCGCGACGATCGCCGCGCACCTGCTCGAGCGTGGCCACGGTCCGGTGACCATGCTCGAAGCCGGGCCGCCGGTCGCGATGCGCGATCGCCGCACCTGGCTTGACTACGTCACCGCGAACAAGGAGCCGTTCGAGGCGTTCGCCGACGCGGCGCAGGACCTCGAGAACGTGGGCGACACCGAGATCACGTCGGTCCAGTCCCGGTTGTGGGGGCGCGGCGGAAGCACGTTGCACTGGGGCGGCTGGTGCCCGCGGCTGCAACCGGAGGACTTCGCGCTGTACAGCGCGACCGGTCGCGGCGTCGACTGGCCGATCACGTACGACGATCTGGAGCCGTACTACTGCGACGCCGAGGCGGTGCTCCAGATCTCGGGTGACTCGAGTGCAGATGCACGCCCGCGGCGGAGCCGGCCGTACCCGCAACCGGCGGTTGCATGGACCATGGTCGACCGGCTGACGATCGCGGCGCTCGATCGACTGGGCTACGCGCACGGGCGGATGCCGGTCGCGCGCAACGTTCGCCCCGCCAACGGGCAGGCCGCGTGCACGACGATCGGCACCTGCCTGTACTGCCCGACCGGTGCGCGGTTCTCGGCAGATCAGCAGCTCGATACACTCGAGCGGCATGGCGCGTTCCGGCTGCGCACCGGTGCCGCGGCGCAGCGCGTGACGATGGCCGACAAGCAGCGCGCGGCGGGTGTCGAGTACGTCGACGTCGCGACGGGACGCGTCAAACACATCGCGGCAGACCACGTGATCCTGTGCGCGGGTGCGATCGAGACGCCCAAGCTGCTGCTCGCCTCGGCCTGCGTCGAGTGGCCGCAAGGCGTCGGCAACGACACCGATCACGTCGGGCGGCATCTCCAGACTCACCCGCGCCTGACGTCGATCGGCCGCGCCGCGCGAAACCGCAGCCTGCTCGCGCAGGAGCTCGAGTTCCCGACGCTGTGCTCGCGTCAGTTCGACGGTCCGGCGGACCAGGCGACCGGCAAGATGATGATCCGCGTCGGCGGCCCGCTGATCGAGGCCGGGCGCTTGATCGCGGAAGGCCGGCCGCGCGAGGAGGTCGAGGCCGCCGTCCGTGGCGAGAACACGTTCCTCCTGCTCGGCCTGCTCGAGCTGGTGCCGACCGAGGATCGCGAGAACCGGATCATGCTGGCTCCCGGGCGCAATCGGTTCGGCGCGGCTCGCACGCGGATCAAGTTCCACTGGGAATCGCAAGCGCGCCCGGTCGCCACCGCGCAGATCAACCGCCTCGACCAGATCCTGGTCGCGCTGGGGTACGAGCCACAACGCTCGGCGATCGGCTCCCCTCCGAGCCCAGGCTTCGAGTTCGCGTTCCGCGCCGACCACGCACTGGCGACCTGCCGGATGAGCGCGACGGCCGAGACCGGGGTCGTCGACCGCGACCTGCGGATCCACGGCACCAGCAACCTGTTCGTGTGTTCGAACGCGGTCCATCCGACCGGCGGCTGCGTCAACCCGACCCTGACGACGACCGCCCTCGCGGTCCGACTGGCGGAGCACCTGGCCGCATGAGGACACCCGGGCGTGACGTCGAACACGATCCCGCGCATCATTCGAGCTCCCGACGATGACCCGCGTGTCCGATCTCGAGTCGATGGTCCAAGCCGCGTGGAACCGCGGCACGCAGGTCGCGTTCGGTCCCGATCCAGCGCACTCGCGCGAGGAGCTACGGGCGCTGCTCGGGGTGTACTCCGACGAGCTCCAGCAGCTGGACGATCCGCGCGGCGAGCTGATCGCGCTCGATCTGCTGCGCACGCCGACCACCGACGACGAGCGCCGGCTGGCGGAGCTGACTGCGGACTTCCTCGGCCCCACCCTCGCGAGGCACCCGAACGTCAACACGCGCTATGGCCTGGTCGGGGTCGCGATCACCGACCTCGAGCCGCAGCTGCTCGCGCAGGTCCTCGGCAGCCGTGGCGCACCGTTCGTCTCGAGTGTGTCGATCTTCGGCGACGAGCTGACCGTGCGGCGAACGCTCTCGATCCTCGCGGGCGAATCCCGACCCTGGCTCGGTGCGCTTCGGATCGTGGTGCCCTCGCCGCCGGACTGGGCGAGCTTCGCGGATCCGATCGTGCCGCACGAGCTCGTGACCGAGCTGGTGGCGAGCACGCCGGCGCTGTACGCGGTCTCGATCATCGGCGAGCACATCCTGCGCGACCTCGCGCACCCGAGCGTCCGCAGGCTCGTCGTCGCGGGTCACGACGCGATCGGCGCGCTGCAAGGTGTCGGCGCGCCGCTCGATGGCATCCGCGAGCTCGATTTCGCGTTCCAGTCCTCGGGCGGCCGGTCGGAACCGTCGCCACGCGATCTCGCGCGCCTGCTCGCGGCCGATGCGCTGCCGACGTTGCGCCGGCTCGACCTGTCGCGCAACGAACCCGGCTACCGCGAGCCGGCCAGCCTCGGTGGAACGGTCGCGGTGTTCCGGTTTCTGCGCTCGCTCGCGCTCGTCCGGCAGCTGACGCACCTCGACCTCCCGGCGGTGCGCTCGGCGCAGGACCTCGACCTGCTGCAGTCCACGCTCGACACGATGCCCGCGCTCGAGCGCCTCGAGGTCAGCCGCGTGTATGGCCACGTCCATCACGGGCTGCGACATCCGACTGCCACCGTCGTGATCGGCACGTCAACGCCGTGGCCGGCGCGCGAGCTCGACGACCACATGCTGCTGCTCGAGCTGGCCGACAGCGTCGAGCAGGTCGCGGATCTCCGCGTGCTGGTTGGTGCGATGGAGCGCGGCTACGACGGCTTGCCGGTCGAGGGGCGGCTGGCGTGGGACGACTGGTGGGAGGCGATCGCCGGCCAGCGCACGACGCAGGCGTCGTTCGAGTTTCCGTCCGAGGTGCTGCTCACCGCGCTCGAGGCGTGCGCGGCGCTGCTCGCCGACGACGCGTGGCGCGCGGTGATGCGGCAGCTTCGGCAGGCCCGCGATGCGCAGACGATCGACACGACGGTGCGGGTCACGCCGGTCTAGCCGTCCTGTTCCGTGAGCGAGTCGTGACCTCGCTCGCGCGGGCGCCGGCGATCTGCGACCGTGGGGCATGACCGACGCCAGCCAGGCCACCGCGCTCATGCTGTTCTCGCCCGAAGGTCGCGCGAACCCGTATCCGATCTACGCCACGCTCCGCGAGACAGCCGCCGTCCTGAAGACACCTCTCGGCGGATGGATGGTGACGCGGTACGAGGCGGTCGACCGCGTACTTCGCAGCGCCTCGTTCCGGACCCCACGCGGCTATCGGGACGCCAACGATCCGGCGGGCCCTTCACGCTTCGACGCGAGCACGCAGCTCGGGCTGCATCGCCGCCACTGGATGATCTTCCAGTCGGGCGAGGCCCACACGCGCCTGCGCAAGCTGATCATGAAGGTGTTCACGCCACGCGCCATCCGGGTGCTCGCGCCTCGAATCGAGCAGCTGGTCGAGGGACTCCTCGCGCCACTGCTCGCGCGCGGATCGATGGAGGTGATCAGCGAGCTCGCGTATCCGCTGCCGGCGACGGTGATCTGCGAGCTGCTCGGCATCCCGACCGCGGATCGCGAGCGCAATCGGGCGTGGGCCGCGGCCACCGTCGCCACCATCGATCCGATGTGTACGGAACTGCAGATCCGGACCGCCGAGCTGGCGATGCGCGAGTGGGATACGTATATCCGCGAGCTACTCCGCGAGCGCCGCAAGCGTCCAGGCGACGCGCTCCTCGACGCCATGCTCGCGGTGGAGGAGGATGGCTCGAGCTTGACCGAGGACGAGGTCGCCGCCAACGCGACGTTCCTGTTCCTCGCCGGGCACGAGACCACGACCAACCTGATCGGCAACGGGCTGTACGCGCTGCTGTGCCATCCCACGGAGCTCGCGAAGCTACGTGCAGCGCCCGCACTCGTCGAGAACGCGATCGAGGAGTTGCTGCGGTTCGATTCGCCCGTCCAGTTCGCGCCACGGGTCGCGCTGGAACGGATCGAGCTCGAGGGCGTCACGCTCGAGGCAGAGCTCCCGATCCTGCTCTGTCTCGGGTCGGCGAATCGGGACCCGCGGCGTCACGACCGCCCGGACGAGCTTGACGTGGCGCGCGCCGATCCGAAGCCGCTATCGTTCGGCGGTGGCGCGCATTACTGCGTCGGTGCCGCGCTCGCACGGCTCGAAGCCAAGCACGTGTTTGCCGCACTCGCGGCGCGGACGACCTCGATCGAGCTGGCGACTGAGCGGGTAGCCTGGCGCCCCGCACTCGCGCTCCGCTCGCTTGTCGAGTTGCCGGTGACGGTTCGGTAGCAAGCGATCGCTGTCGTCGAGCGATGGCGAGAGCACTCGGCCTGACGCCCCTCGTCGTGGAACATCGCGAAGATGTCGGCGTGCTGCGGCTGCGAAGGTTGTGGTCGAGGCGCTGCGCGCGAGTGATCGCTAATCGTAGGTGCCGAAGCTCGCGGGTAGCGCGGCCGTCCACTGCGCGCGGGACCCGGGCACCGTCAGCGGCTCGGCACCGACGATCCTCGTCACGCTGTTCGAGTTGTCATCCTCCAGCGCATCCCAGATCACCGAGATATTCCGGCAGTAACGGTCCTTCGCCATGCCGGTGGCGGGATCGTGGATGCACGGCGTCGGATCCCAGGCGCTGCGCGACTGGATCAGCTGGACGGCTGCAACATAGCCGGCGGGTGCAAGGCCGCCGCTCTCGACGAACGCCACCGCGTCCATCCGCGCGCCGCCGGTCGAGGTCAGCTCGAACACCTTCCCCGAATAGCTGAGGTTCCCAGGCATGCTGAAGTCCCACGCGGCCGTGAACGGCGCGGCCGTGCCACAGCTCGCAGCATCACCGACCTGATCGGTGCACGTGCCGGCGAGGTGCAACAGGATGACGTCGTTGGTCGCGACCGTGTAGCCGGCAGGAAACGTGTAGTCGAAGTCCGAGTTCGTGAGCTCCTCGAGCTTGATGCCGTCGAGCGCACCACCGGTCACCGCGACGAGCTCGATCAGATCGGTCGTGCCCGCCGGGTTGATCTCGGTGATCCGCAGCGAGACCGCCCCCGGGAGAGCGTCGGGAAGATCCTCGCTCGCATCGGCCTTCGCGTCGGCGGTCGGTCGGGCATCGACCGCAGGGGAGCCGTTGTCTCCAAAGCACGCGCCAACCATCACGAGCAGAGCCATGCGCTTCATGGGCGGCATCCTAGAGACCGTGCCGCGCACGAGCAAGCCGCTCGCGACGTCTACCCTGCGGCGCCGCTACTTGCCGTGGCCGTGGACGAGCGTCGCCTTACCGGACTCGAACTCGACCTCGATGCGCTTGGCTGCGCTCGAGATCACGGCGCCGCGGCCGAACTTGGGGTGCTCGACCACGTCGCCGACGGCGAACACCTGGCTCGCCGCGTAGGGCCGTACCGGCTGCTCGAGCGGGCGCCACGCGAGATGCGCGAGCTCCGTCAGGCTCTCGAACAGCGACTGGGCAATCCGGGCCGGCACCTTGGGCACCCGCGACTCGTTCGCGCGGCGGATCGCGACGTCGCGCACCGTCAGCTTGTTCGTGATCGGCTGGTCGATGCGGCCGGCCGCCTCGGGCGCCGCCTTCTGCAGCACCTGCTGCGCGCGATCGAGGGCGACGTTGGCGGCGCGCTCGACGACGGCCTGGCGCGCCTCGAACAACGCATGCTCGACCGCCTGCACGGCGTGGAGCGGCAGCTTGAGCTGGCGGGTGACCCGCATGCCTGTCTCGTCGAGCTGGGCAGAGTGCTTGTCGAACGCGGCGAGGTGCGCGGGCTCGCAGCGCGACCGGGCGCCGGCGATGATCGCCTCGCGGATCCGCGGGACGGCGAGATCGGTCTGGATCGGGGCGGTCAGCGCGGCCATCACCTGGGTGCGAATCTCGTCGTCGAGCGTGACGGTCCGATCGGGGTTGTCGGTGAGCGTGAGCCCGAGGCTCCCGAGCAGCGCATCGGCCAGCTTCTGGGGCTTGGTGTTGCGCGGGCCGCCGTGATCGAAGTCGGCGAGCTTCGCGACCAGCGCCTCGCGCAAGCGCGGCTCCTCGGCGAGCGCTTGCCCGTCGGTGATCTCGAGCGGCGCGTGGGCCTGCTCGAGCTCCAACAGGATGCCGTCGAGACCCGACCGCACGCAGACGTCGTAGAAACCGAACAGCAGGTCGCGCGCGAGGGTCTCGCTGTCGCAGCCGAGCGCACGCTTCTCGAGCACACGCGATGCGAGCTCGAGAATCGATCCGAAATGAGGTCGTGAGAGGGATAGCGCCGGCACGGGGGGAGTAGACCAGAATCTTCCTCCAACGGCCCGTCGAAAGGCGTGGGGTTTCGTCGCAGGCCGCGCTTGCGCGGAAGATCCGTCCTTGCACTCTCGGGCCGAGCGGCGATGGAACAGCTTCAGTCCTATGTGGCGTGGATCGCAGCGGCGCTCGAGCCCGACACCAGCACCGGCATGCTCGGCGTGGTCAAGCGAGCGATCGTGGAGGAGGCCGCGGCACCTCCCGGCTGCTGGCTGCAGCAGCGGCTCGGGCTCGGCGAGTCCGAGCAGCACGTGGTGTGGCTGCTCTGCGCGATTGCGCTCGAGCCGGCGATCCGCGCGCGGATGGCGATGATCGACGGGACCCCGACGGGAGACCCCACGATCGACGGCATCCGCCGGCTCGTCTACGGCGCGAAGAGCTCGCTGCATGCCATCACCGAGCTGTCGGATCGCGGCCCGCTGCGGGCGCTGCGGATCATGGAGCGCAGCGACGGCGGACCGAGCGAGCTGCACGAGACGCGGCAGACCTGGGCGATCTCGCGCCGCGTCCTCGAGATGCTGCACGGCGGTGGCGAGATCGATCACGCACTCGCGAATGTGGTCGCGCTCCCCGAGCGCATCCTGTTCGTCGACGATCTCGCGGTCGATCCCGAGGCGATCGCCGCCGTCCGCAAGGCGATGCGAAATCGGGACGCGGCGCTGTGCGTGGCGGGCATGCCCGGCCTCGGCCGGCGGTCGCTGCTGGTCGCGGTCGCCGCCGAGGCCGATCTCAACGTGCTCGAGATCAAGGCGGAGCGGCTGCCGAAGGAGCGTCCGGCGCTGGCGGCACAGCTGCGGGCGATCGCACGCGAGTGCCGGATCCTCGCACGCGTGCCACTGATCCTCGGGATCGACGCGCTCGATGCCGACGCCCTCGACGCGCTCGACACCGAGCTGGTGTCACGCGTGAATTCGATCGTGCTCGCGACCAGCGGGTCGGAGCAGCCCGGGATCCGGTGGCGCGACCGGCCCACGATCGTGGTCGAGCTCGACCACCCGAGGACGCCACAGCGCGCCCGGTTGTGGACCACTGCGCTGGGTGATGACGCGCAGCAGGACGCGGAATACCTGGCCACCCGGTTCCCGATGGCACCGGCGCTGATCGCGCGTGCCGCCGATGCCGCGAAGGCACGGGTCGAGCCCGGCGCGCAGCTCGCGGACGAGGACGTCTATGCCGGCATCCGGTCGATCCTCGACGACAAGCTGAGCGGGTTCGCGAATCGCCAGACCGTGACCCAGACCTGGGAGGACCTCGTGCTGGCCAGCGATCAGATGATCGCGATCCGCGAGCTGATCGCGCGGATCCGACAGCGCTCGAAGGTGATGGAGAGCTGGCGGTTCGCCGAGAAGGTCGGCAACAAGGGCCTCGGCGTGTCGGCGCTGTTCCACGGCGTGCCCGGCAGCGGCAAGTCGATGGTGTGCGGCCTGATCGCGAAGGAGCTCGGCCTCGACCTCTACATGGTCGACATGAGCAAGATCACCAGCAAGTGGATCGGCGAGACCGAGAAGGCGCTGGCGGCCCTGTTCGATGCAGCCGAAGCGGCGCACGCGGTGCTGATGATCGACGAGGCCGACAGCCTGCTCGGGCGGCGCACCGATCAGAAGACGTCCAACGATCGCTACGCGAACCAGACCACCAACTTCTTGCTCTACCGACTCGAGGCGTACACGGGGATCGTGTTCATGACCACGAACCACGAGGCGAACATGGACCCGGCGTTCGCGCGCCGGTTGTCGCTGCGGTTGCGCTTCGATCTGCCCGAGGCGGAGGAGCGCGAGCAGCTGTGGCGAGCGATGCTGCCGAAGGAGGCGCCGGTCGACGCGAACATCGACTTCGCGTCGCTCGCTCGCCGGTACGAAATGAGTGGGGGTTACATCCGCAACGCCGTGCTGCGCGCCGCGTTCCTCGCTGCGGACTCGAAGGCCGGCAAGCTGACGGGCGCGTTGCTCGAGCGCGCCGCGCGCGCCGAGGCGGAATCGATGGGCAAGATCATCGCGCTCGAGCCTGGTACTTCGCTGTGAGCACGCCTGCCCACGGCTGGTGAGCGCCTGCGCTCTGCGAACATCGCCGATTTCACGCGGCTTGCATCCCTTCGCTGCACAGGAGAGCACATGCAGCAACAACCCCTACGAGTCCTGATGTCACGTGACGGTGCAGATGCGGACCACGAGGCAATCTGCGACGTTCCGGCCGTGATCCTGCGCGAGCCCACCGTCGGCGACCTGTTCCAGGTCTACTTCGACGATGGCAAGGTGCTGAGAACGAGCGCGGTCAAGCGCGTTGCGCGCGACGGCACGGTGCTCCGGTTCGAGACCGCGAACTCGACCTATCGGTTGCGGCCGGCGAACTCGAACTGATCACCTGCTGCGCGCGACCAGCCAGACCTCGAGATCGACCGTCACGGCGCTGAACGTGGTGTCGTAGAACGCGTTCGCGCTGCCGCCGCTGGTCGCGGTCAGCTCGTACCTCCCGGGCACCAGGATCGAGGTCTCGTGCACCGACTCGTTGTCGGACTGGATCGACACGATCGGCGTGCCGTCCTGGATCAGCGTGATCTCGCCGCTACCACCGCCGTATCCCGTGCGGAACGACGAGATCGTCGCAGCGAGCGTGACCTTCGCGGGTCGCAGCAGCTCGAAGCTCACCGCGTAGGAATCGCCGCACGACGCAGCCGCTGACTCGGTCTCCACATCCGCGAGGTTCGCGTTGGCATCGCAGTGCGTCGCGACGCGGAACGCCACGCCATCGAGCGACGACTCGTGCGTGGTCACGCCGGCGGCGGTGATCTTGCCGCGAGCGACGCCGGCGGACGCCTCGGCGGTGAACGGCCCGGCATCGGGCGCGGTGATCAGGTCCGCGTCGGAGAGCGTCCCCGCGGGATCGACGAGGCTTGCCGCCGCGCGTGTGGACCGCGCGGAGGATAGCGGACGAAACGGACCGACGAGCGCGTGAGTGGACTCGTCGAGATCTGGCTGGTCGAGGCCACAGCCGGCAAGCAACAGGAACATCGCGATGCGCATCGCGGAAGGCGCAGCAACCCGCATGCCCTCGGCATGCGCGCTCTCCGCCGCGTGGCGACGACCGCGACGTCGAGACTGCCGCCTCGCAGGCGACGCCGGCCACCGCAGGTGCCGCTACGGCGGGGCCATCGCGAGCAACTCGGCGAGCGGAAGCGAGCCCGGCTGCGTGCCGGCGCGCGCGCGCTCGTTGGCGATTCGCTGGAGAAATTCGTTCACCGGGGTCGGCACGCCGTGCAGCCGGCCGAGCATCGCGATCTCGCCGTTGAGATAGTCCGTCTCGAGCGTGGTCGCGCCGCGCGTCAGGCTCTGCCAGGTCGAGCCGCCAGCGCGCGAGACGCCCGCGATCGGCTTCGAGCTGTAGCCCGCACGTCGCACGCCGTCCTCCGCCTCGGTCGTGCACGACAGGCCGGCGGCCGCGAAGCAAGACCGGGCTTCGGCCCGCGCACGTTCGGCGAGCGGAGACTTGCGCGCTTCGGGACCCGCCAGCGCCTCGGCGCCATTCGCGAGGTTCGAGAGCAGCTTGCCGCGCTTCCACTTCATGATGCTCGTGCGGGCCTCACTCTCGAACCCCGCGACGACCAGCTCGCCGATGATCTCGTCGGCGCGCTCGCCGGTACCGTCGGGATAGCGTCCGATATCGATCGCACCGGGAACCGGCACCGCCCACGCCTGCACCACCCCGGGCGTCAGGTAGGTCGCCGGCAACCACAGGCAGCCGCCGTAGACCTCGCGCGCATGCCGCAGCGCGAGCCGCTCGCCCTCGACGCCATTGGTCATGCACACGATCGGCACGTGTGCCGGCGCGGCGAGCTCGCGCAGCGCCGCATCCGCATCGTGCAACTTGACCGCGAGCACGAGCACGTCGCCTGCGCGCCACGTGACCTCGCGCGCGGCAGCGACTGGTGGCTGGACGACCCACGAGCCGTCCGGCGTCTCGACGCGCAGCCCGTGCGCGCGCATCGCCTCGAGGTGCGCACCGCGCGCGATCAACAGGACATCGCGCTTCGCGCGCGCGAGGAAGCCGCCGATCACACCGCCGATCGCACCAGCACCGAGCATGACGAATCGCATGGCGCGATGGTGTCACGCGTCGACGTCGGGGATCACGGCCGCGAGCTGGGACCTGCTGTGCGGGTTCAGCGCGAGGTGAACGCGTTCGAGGGCGGGCAACCGGCCGAGTCTGCGCACCGCCGCCTCGTCGAGCGCGACACCCGGCGCGTCGAGCTCGCGCAGTCCGGCCGCGAACGTCGACTCGAGCAGCGCGCCGAGATCTGCGTGTGGCGACCCGTCGAGCGCGAGCCCGGCGAGCCCCGCGAGCTGGGGCGCGGCGAGGATCGCGGCGAACCCGGGCGCCGAATCGTGGGCCAAGCTGAGCCCCAGTCGCTCGAGGCTCGCGAGCGGCGCACGCGCGATCGCGAGTAGGTCCCGAGGCGTGAGCTGGTTGTCCCGGAGGTCGAGCTCGCACAGCCGGGCGATCTCGGGTGCAGCGAGCAGCACCGAGAGCTCGATCCCGGAGAGCCTCGGGAAACCGCCCCACGCGAGCCGCGTCAGGCTCGGCACCGCGCGCAGGAGCTCGACGCAACCTTCGCCGCCGAGCTCGGGATCGGCGCACAGGCGCTCGAGCCGGCGCAGACGCGCCAGGTGCGGGATCGCCGCGTGCGTCAGCTGGCCGCGGTAGATCGTGAGATCCGCAAGCTCGGCGAGGGCGGGCGCCTCGGCGATCAGGCCGGCGAGCTCGTCGCCGTAGCCATCCCCGTTGCCGTACTCGGCATACTCGCCTGCCAGATGCACGACGGCCCACGCCGACAGCGCGTGGATCTTGCCCGGCGGTAACGCGGCGAACGCCGTCGCGAGCACCTCGGCATGCTCCCGCCACACGTCGGGTGCCGAGTCAGCGTACCGGCCGGCCTCGAGGCACGGGTTGGCCAGCACGAGCGCGCGGACGAGCGGGGCCCGCGCGAACAGCTCCTCGCTGCGTTCCGCGAGCATCCACACGTCGAGCCCGACGCGCTCGACGAAGCCACGCACGAAGGTCCCTCGCCCCAGGCGATCGAGCCCATCGGCTTCACGTTGCAGCAGCTCGCGCTCCCGCGCACGCAGCCGGCGGCGATCGACGCGCGGCAGATCGCGCCTCGCGAGCTGGCATTGCAGCACGACCAGCTCGCCGCGCTCGCCGCCTTCGCGGTCCGCCCACACCAGCCGCGGTGCATCGTCGTCGGGATCCGCGACGATCGCATCCATCAGCGCGTCGGACACGTGCCGAGTACAGCACGTCCTGATACCGTCGCGCGGTGTCCGAACCACTCGCGTACGCGGTAGAGAACAAGGTCGCCGTCATCCAGATGGACGACGGCAAGGTCAACGCGCTGTCGCGCCCGATGATCGACGCGCTGATCGCCGCGCTCGCTCGCGCCGAGCAGGAGGCCAGTGCCGTGGTGCTCGCCGGCAGGGCGGATCGATTCTGCGCGGGCTTCGACCTCCGGGTGATGATGAGCAACCCCGCTGCGGCGACCGAGCTCCTGATCGCAGGATCGGAGCTGCTGCTCAAGTTTTACGGTTCCGCCATCCCGGTCGTGATCGCGTGCACGGGGCATGCGATGGCGGGCGGCGCGCTGCTCGTGCTCACCGGCGACTACCGGATCGGCGCGACCGGCGCGTTCAAGATCGGCCTCAACGAGGTGGCGATCGGGATGCCGGTCCCCGTGCTCGCGATGGAGCTCGCGCGCGATCGGTTGCTACCGACCGAGCTCGTGCACGCGACGCTGCACGCGAAAATCTACAATCCGGAGACCGCGCTCGCAGCCGGCTACCTCGATGCGGTGGCCCCCGTCGACGAGCTCCTCGCGCGCGCGAAGGCAGAGGCGGAGCGCCTCGGCGCCCACGCCCGCAGTGCGTTCCGCGCGACCAAGACCCGGCTGCGCGGCAAGACGATCGACCACATCCGCTCGACCATGGCGGATGATCTGCGCTCGCTGCTCGGCGCGCCCTAACCGTGGACCACGCGGCCGAACTCGCGCATCCACGTCATTTCCTCGGGGGATAGCGGGCCTTGGTCGAGCGCCGCGAGGTTCTCGTCGAGCTGCTCCTTCGAAGCGGGCCCGGTGAGCACGAGATCGACGTGCGGGCTCGACAGGCAGAACCGATAGCAGTCGCCGGCCGTCATCACGTTGCCTTCCCAGCCCGCCGGTCGCTTGAGCAGCTTACGCCAGCTGGTCGCCGTGTATGCGACGAGGTTCGGATTGCGCGCCGCGAGGTGCGGGAAGATGTCTCGCTCGGCGCCAGGATGCGCGGCGTTGTAGCGGATCATCAGCAGATCGAGCGGCGAGTCGACCGCGAGGCGACCCGCGCGCTCTCGATCGTGGATCGAGACCGCGAGAGCGCGCGTCTTGCCGGACTCCTTCAGGTGGCGCAGCTCGCGGAGCGTCGCGTCGGTGAACGCGGAGCCGACGCCGAGCCACATCAGCTGGAACACGTCGAGGTAGTCGAGCTTGAGCTTCTTCAGCAGCCGCTCCGCGGTGCGCCGGATCGAGCCGCCGAAGTAGCCGATCAGCGGACCGGCCGCGATCACGAGCCGGTCGCGGTCACGCGCGATCGCCTGCGCGAGCGGCTCCTGCATCTCGCCGCGCGCGGTCAGATAGACGTAGTTGACGCCGCGATCGAACGCCGCGCGAATGCCGTCCTCCTCGATCCCGTAGTTCGCGGCGAGCCCGAGCCGGAACACGCGCTTTCCAACCACGCGCAGGTCGCGATGCTTGAAGTCATCCGTCACGTCGCGGCCAGTGTAGATGACGCTACGGCCGCGTGTCCCAGCCGCGCGTCCATGCGGACAGCGGGGTGAGCGGGCGGTTGTCGTTGGCAGGGTGCACCGTGACGTGACCGTCACGTGGCGTGGTGGTCGCGTTCGGCTGCTTGCCGTCGGGACACGACCTCGCGGCCTCGCGATATTCGTAGCCGTAGCGATCGCGCGTGATCGGGATCAGCGTCTCGGTCGCCTCCCACACACACTCGTCGTGCCAGATCAGGAACCGATGGTAGACAACGCGCTTGCCGTCCGACGCGTCCTTGTCGGTCACCACCTCTCCGTCGGCCCACGCGGTGAAGTAGATGCCCGACTGATCGGGGACGTGGATCTTGAGGTGGTAGCGCTTGAGCTCCGGCGGTCGCGGCCGTGGCGACGACTCGCTGCCCATGAGGAGCGGCAGCACGAGCGCGACGACCAGCAGGAACCGCATCCCCCATGCTAACCGCGTTTTTCCGCGGTGCCAGCGCCGGGGCGCGCCCGGGGTTACTAGATCAGCAGCCGCAGCGGCTCGAAGGCCTCCGCGTAGCCCACGCCGTGCAGCTGCCCGACCGCGCGCGCGAGGTCGCGACGGCCGGCGACGCTCGCAGCCGAAAACTGCGAGGCATGGGCGGCGATCGCGGCGAGCTTGACGTCGATCGTCGACGTGATGTCGGCGTAGCAGGTGCCGGCCGGCCGCGCCGGGCTGTTCGCGTAGGCGAGCAGATCGCAGCGCGCGCGGCGGACCGCACCGAGCGTCGCGCGATGGACCAGCGTGTGATCCCAGTGCAGGTCGTGCGCGTCGTGCGTGATCACCAGTGCGGGTGAGAGCTCGTCGAACACGCGCTCGAACCGTACGACCAGCTCGTGCATCTTGAGATCTTCGAGCCGGGTCAGCCGCTCGCCGTCGAGCAGGCGGAGCGTGACGCCGAGCTGAGCCGCACCCGCACGCGCCTCGGCCAGCCGCTCCTCGAACCGGTTCGGGATCGAGCACACGACCATCGTCACGTGCTCGCCGCTCCGCGCGAGGCGCGCGAGCAAGCCTCCAGCACCGACCTCCAGATCGTCGGGATGCGCTCCGAACGCGACCACGTGGCGAGTCATTCGCTTGCCGCATCGTAGCGCGGTCTGCGACACTGAAAGCGCGATGCGGCTCCTCCTTGCCTGCGCGCTCGCCGGTTGCAGCTTCTCGCCGCCGGGGGCCAGCGAAGACGCGACCGTCACCGGCGACTGGAAGCTCGTGACGAGTGGCTGGGACCACACCTGCGCGATCCGCACCGATGATTCGTTGTGGTGCTGGGGCGACAACAGCTCCGGCCAGGTCGGCATCGCATCCGAATCTCCGGAGATCGTGGTGCCCACGCGGGTCGGTGATCGCACGTGGACCGCAGTGACCGCGGGCGAGGGCCACACGTGTGCGATCGCCACCGACGGCGCGGCATGGTGCTGGGGTCTCGGGACCAGCGGCCAGCTCGGGGTCATGATGCCGCCGGAGAACGGCACCCAGCGCGAACCGATCGCGGTCGAGGGCAGCTGGAAGGCGATCGCCGCCGGCTTCACGCACACCTGCGCGATCAGCGCGACCGATCAGCTGTGGTGCTGGGGCGCCAACGGAAGCGGCGAGGCCGGCGACACGCAGGCGGCCTCGCCGATCCCACGCATGGTGTCACCCGCCGGCTGGCTCGCGGTGACGACCGGGACCAGCACGACGTGCGGGATCAAGAGTGACCAGTCGCTGTGGTGCACCGGGTCCAACGTCTACGGCGTGCTCGGTGACGGCACCAACACCTCGCGCGCCGCGTTCGCGCAGGTCGACGGGAAGTGGAGCCAGGTCTCGACCCGCGTGACGCACGCGTGCGGAGTCCGCAGCGACGGCAAGCTGCGTTGCTGGGGAGCCAATGCGGCGGGCCAGCTCGGCGACGGCACGATCACGGCCCAGTACACGCCGCGCGCGGTCGGTGGCGAC
>JBBJLY010000168.1:0-18885 GCA_037720695.1 Kofleriaceae bacterium
GTGAGGAGTGGGTCAAGACCGATGCGAAGGACAGCTTCTCCGAGAGCCCCGAGAGCGGGCGCGACACGTGGCTCGAGGGATTCGTCTCCAGGTGATGACAGCCTGGGGCGCCCGACCTGTCGCCAGGTGGACGACGATGGCGCTCCGCGTCAGCGAAACTGATCCGCCGGGTCGATGGATCTTGGATCGCGGCCGACTGATACTGCGATCGATATGCGCATCGGCGTTCCCAAAGAGATCAAGACTCAAGAGTTTCGCGTCGGCATGACCCCGGCCGGCGTTGCCATCCTCACGCTCCGCGGGCACACGGTGCTCGTCGAGCAAGGAGCCGGCATCGGCTCCTCGATCACGGACGACGCCTATCTCAAGGCCGGCGCCCAGATCGTCGCGACCAAGGAGGAGGTGTGGGCCGCCGACATGGTGGTGAAGGTCAAGGAGCCGATCGCGCCCGAGTTCGCGCTGATGCGGAAGGACCTGCTGCTGTTCACGTACCTCCACCTCGCCGCGGCGCACGAGCTCGCGAAGGAGATGCTGAACCGCGGCGTCAACGGCGTCGCGTACGAGACCATCGAGCCAACGCCTGGCGATCTACCGCTGCTGACGCCGATGAGCGCGGTCGCGGGCCGCATGAGCGTCCAGGCCGGTGCGACGTACCTCGAGCGCGAGCGTGGCGGCAAGGGCGTGCTGCTCGGCGGCGTGCCGGGCGTCAAGCGTGGCCGCGTCACCGTGATCGGCGGCGGCGTGGTCGGCGCCAACGCGGTGAAGATGGCGGTCGGCCTCGGCGCGAACGTCACCGTCCTCGACGTCAACTTGAAGACGCTCGCGTATCTCGATGACATCTACGCCGGCCGCGTGTCGACCCAGTTCTCCGACCCGATCAGCATCGAGCGCGCCGTGCTCGAGAGCGATCTCGTGGTCGGTGCGGTGTTGCTGCCCGGCGCGCGTGCGCCGCGGCTGGTCTCCGAGACCATGATCAAGCAGATGGAGCCGGGCTCGGTGATCGTCGACGTGTCGATCGACCAGGGTGGTTGCGTCGAGACGGCGCGGCCGACCTACCACGACAACCCGACGTACCTCGTCCACGACGTCATCCACTACATGGTCGCGAACATGCCGGGCGCGGTGCCCCGGACCTCGACCTACGCGCTGACCAACGCCACCATCAAGTACGTCGTCCTGCTCGCGGACATGGGCCTCGAGAAGGCGGTCTCGCACACGCCGCACATGGTCAGCGGGATCAACACGTACAAGGGTGGCGTGCCGCACGCCGCCGTGGCCGAGGCGCTCGCGGTCTCGCACACACCGTTCACCGCATAAGTCTAGTACTTGTAATCGGTTACAGCGGCGATCTCGACGGCTACCCACATCGAGAATCGCGGGAACAATTCCTGGGTGCCATCAGGTAGACACCCACGCATGCTGGCCGTTCGCGAGAAGCGCTCCGAGTTCGAACGCCAGGCCATGGTCCACGCGGACGCGCTGTATGGCGCCGCGTACCGGCTGACCCGCAACGCACGCGATGCCGAGGACCTGGTCCAGGACTCGCTGCTCCGGGCCTACCGGTTCTGGGACTCGTTCGAGCAGGACTCGAACTGCAAGGCCTGGTTACTGCGGATCGTCACCAACACCTTCATCAACGAGTACCAGCGCAAGAAACGCAGCCGCGAGGTGCTCGACGCCGCGAGCGCTGAGCAGGACGCCACCGATGGCGTGCTCGTGCATGCCGAGTCCAAGGAGCGGCAGACGCCGGAACGCACGCTGCTCGATCGCAGCGTCTCGGACGACGTCCAGCGCGCGCTCGAGGCGCTGCCCGATGATTTCCGCACCGCCGTCGTGCTGTGTGATGTCCAGGGGCTCTCCTACAAAGAGATCGCCGACATCATGCAGACGCCGGTCGGCACCGTGATGAGTCGCCTGTTCCGCGGTCGCAAGCTGCTCGCCGCGGCGTTGCGCGAGTTCGCGCTCGCCGAGGGCTACGTCCAGCGGGATCAACCGACGATCGTCCCTCCGATCCCGGTAACCAAGTCGGTCGACGACAAGCAGCCGCTCGACCTCGAGAAGTACCGTGCCGCGAAGGCACGAGAGAGCAAGTAGCGATGAGCCCCAATGCGAGCGGAGCAAGCACCGGCTCTCTGTGCGAGAGCATGGACACGCTTGCGATGGCCTACCTGGACGACGAGCTCGTCGCGGAAGAGCGGCGCGAGCTCGAGCTCCATCTCCTGTCATGCGGCACGTGCCGCCAGCACGTCGACGCCGAGCGTGCCGAGCTCCAGTTGATCCGCAAGGCGCTGGTCGCGCCCCCGGCGCCCGATCTGGTGAAGGCGCGGATCGCGCTGGCACTCGACGACGAGGATCGCGCGGTGACACGCGCGGCTCGGCTCAAGTGGACCCGGTACCTGCTACCGGGAGGTGCGATCGCGGCCGCGGCGGCGGCGATCGTCGCGTTCGTCGCGATCCGTCCGCCGGCCGCCAATCGCCCCGCGGCAACGGTGGCGCAGGAGGTCGTACGACAACAGCGTCGCGCGCTGCCGCTCGAGGTCGAAGGCGTCGGGACCCGGCCGTGGCTGGCGGAGCACTTCGCGCCGATCGCGGTCCCCGAATTCCGCAGCTCGGGGGTCGAGATCGAGCTCGCCGGCGCGCGGATGTCGGCGGTCGCTGGCTACGACGCGCTGTTCCTTCAGTACCTCGTCAGCGAAGGGATGAACCGATTCACGCTGACGGCGGTGGTGATGCTCGAGGTTCCCCAGGACGTGCTGCAAGGCGGCCGCCCGGTGAGGTTCGGCGATCGCACGCTGTACGTCCACGACGCCAACGGCATCGCCGCCGTGACCTACGTCGACGAGCATCGGACGGCCTACACGTTCACGTCCAAGCGGCTCACCGCGGAGGAGCTCGTGAAGCTGGTGGTGTCCTCGGATCTGATCCGCCGTGCAGAGCAGGGCCGCTGAGATTCAGCGTATGATCTCGGGCGGTGACCCGCCGCATCCTGCTGATCGACGCTGATCCCCAGTTTCGTACGCGCCTCGCGCAGTCGCTCGGGCGCTACCGCCTCGACATCGTGGTCGAGTCAGACGCGGACGAGGCGATCGCGAACACGGCAAGCGCGCCGCCAGCGTTGATCATCGTCTCGGTCGACGAGCCCGAGAAGCTCGGGTTCAAGGCATTCCAGCGGTTCAAGAAGGGGCCGCTCGCGAAGACGCCGATCGTCCTCGTCACCGCCACGGTGTCTCCCGAGAGCTTCACCAAGCACCGCAGCCTGCGCGTCCACGCGAACGACTACTTCGACAAGCGGCAGCCCGATCTCGACGAGCTGATCAGGAAGATCGACGCGCTGGTCACGCTCGGCGAGCCGACCGACGATCTCGACATTCCGGTCGAGGTCGATGACCTGACCGTCGGGGCGTCCGAGCACGCCGTCGACGAGACCGTCAGCGACGACGGCGCGGACCACGACGACGACTTCCAGGGCGAGGCCACGATCGCGCCGGTCGGTGAAGATCCGATGATCGACGCGGTCGTCGATGCCGAGACCGATGCCGCGTTCGAGGCCCTGCTCGGGCCGATGGGCGACGCGCCGGACCCGCGGGCACGGCCGACGCCGATGCCCACGCCGGAGCGCGAGCCCGAGCCCAAGCCCGAACGCAACGACTCGAGCCAGGCCAGGCTCGCGCCGACCGAGCAATCGATCCCCGCGGTCATCCACGATGGCGGTCAGCCGGAGCGCGACGACGACGAGTTCGACTCGTTCAGCCGCGAGTCGTTTCGCCCACCCGTCCCGCCGCGCGACGTCCCGGCAATCCTGCGCGGCCCTCGGACAGACGACGAGCTGATCGCGGCCGCGGTCACCGAGCCGGTGACACCGCCGAGCCCCGAGGACTACGACTCCGCACCCGCGATCTTGCTCGACGCCGACGACCTCCTGATCGAGGACGACGACCTCGACTCCGGCAGCATCCCGCTGCCGATCCCGCACCCCATGGATCCCGAGCCCGCCCTCGTCGAGCTGCCGGGTCGCGCGCACAGTGACACGCTCTCGCCGGCGCTGCCGGAGTTCCCGGTCGAGGTCGAGGCCTCCGAGCCGGCGCCCCAGCCCATGGCCGAGGTCCAGCCGGCAGCGGAACCAGCCGACGAGCCGCGGATGGGCGTTGACCTCGGGCTCGATGACATCGCGCGCGATGCCGAGCGCGACCAGTCGGGCGCGTACGACCGGCGCTCGCTGCGCAAGATCGGCGAGCTCGAGCGCCAGGTCGCGCAGCTGCGGACCGAGCTCGACCGCCAGCGCGCCGCCGCCGACACCGCGGCCAAGGGCGGCAACCGCGAGCGCGAGTACCGGAACCTGCGCGAGCAGATGATCGCGAAGGACAACGAGCTGCACGCGGCCCGCCGCGATCTCGCGAATCGCGAGCGCGAGCTCGCAGAGCGCGACGACAAGGTGCAGCAGCTACAGCAGGC
This sequence comes from Kofleriaceae bacterium, assembly GCA_037720695.1. Lineage (GTDB taxonomy): Bacteria > Myxococcota_A > Polyangia > Haliangiales > Haliangiaceae > JABFXX01. The sequence goes on from JBBJLY010000168.1 coordinate 4,453, forward strand.
GCGGATCGCGCTCGACGCCCGGGCCGCGGAGCTCGAGCAGCGCCTGACCGCCGACGACAACAAGTTGAGCTCGCTCGAGTCGCGCGAGCGCGCGGCCCACAATCAGCTCACCGCGCTCCAGCAGGAGGTCGACCTCAACAAGACCGCGCTCGCCAATGCCGAGTCCGCGCGCGCGCAGCTCGAGCGCGACCTCGCGAGCGAGCGAGCCAACCGCGCGGCAACTGCGAGCGAGGCCGAGCGCGCGCTACGGGTCGAGCGCGAACAGCTGATCGCGCGGCACCAGGGCGAGCTCGCCACCGCCCGCCAGGAGCAGGTCGCCGGGCTCGCGGCGCTACGGCACGAGCAGGCCGCCGCCCTCGCCAACATGCGCGAAGAGGCGACCTCCGCGTTCGACCGCCAGCTCCGCGACTACGGGACCAGCCAGGCCGCGGCCGTCGCCGCCGCGGCGGAAGCGGTGCGGCAGGAGGTGACCGGCGAGGCCGAGCAGGCGAACAGCCAGCTCGAGGCGCGGCACGCGCTCGACATCGATCGGCTCAAGGACGAGCACGTGGCCGCGCTCGCGAAGCTGACCGAGGAGCGTGATCGCGCGACCGCACGGGTTGCCAGCGAGCGGGACGCGGCGGTGTCGCGGACCCGCGCCGAGCTCCAGGCGCGGCTCGAAGAGGTGTCGCGCGAGCGCGAGGAGGCGCTGGCGCATCTCCAGTCCGAGCTCGCGACGACCGTGGCCAGCCTGACCGCGGAGCGCGATGGCGTGATCGCACGGGCGACCGCGGAGCGCAAAGCTGCCGACGTTCGCAGCCAGCAGGAGCGCGAGGCGGCGCTCGAGCAGCTCGAGGCCGAGTACAACGAGGCGGTCGCGGCGCGCGATCGCCACCACGCAAACGAGCTCGCCCAGCTGCGCGAGGAGACCGCGCGGATCCAGGAGGATCTGAGCGGACAGCTGATCCAGTCCGCCGCCGCACGCGATCGCTCGCTCGGCGAGCTCACGGGCGAGATCGAGCGCGCACGCGCCGAGCTGTCGAAGCTCGCTGCCGAGCGTGACCAGGCGCTCGCCACGCTGGCGACCCAGCACGCGGCCGAGCTCGAGCGCCAGGCCAACGAGCACGCGGCCGCGCTGACCGCCCGCGAGCGCGAGCTCGCCGACCAGCGCAAGGACGAGGCGATCGCCCACACCGCCGCACTCGCGGAGCTCAAGGCGGAGCTCGACAAGCAGAGCATGCAGTACGGCGGCAAGCTCGATGGCGCCCGCCGCGAGCTCGACGAGATGATCGAGGCGCAGGAGATCGCGAAGCAGCAGGCGATCGAGGCGCAGCGTCGGATCGCCAGCGACCAGGCGCAGGCACACGCCGAGGAGCTCGCGCGTCTCGCGGAGGACAAGCAGCGCGCGATCGACGACATCGCTCGTGCCGCGGCCGATCACCGCGCGGCGATGGAGCGTGTCGCCGCCCAGCAACGCGACGAGCTCACCGAGCAGAAGGAGCTCGCCGACCGGGAGATCGCCGAGTTCCGCCAGGCCCTCGTCACCGCGAAGCGGTCGATCGAGGAGCTCACCGCGCGCACCCAGGCCGAGCGCGAGCAGCTCGAGTCCCAGCACGCCGCAGCACTCGCCGAGCAACGCGGGATCCACGAGCGGGCGATCGCGGTCGCCAATGGCGAGGTCGTCAAGGTCAAGGCGTTCGGCGACGCCGAGCACAACCGCGCGATGACCGCGAAGGAAGCCGAGCACACGAAGTTCGTGCAGGACCTGCGGTCCGAGCATGCGCGGCTGATGAAGGAGCTCGGCAGCGAGCGCGACGAGCTCTCGCGCGGACTGTCCAGCACGCGCGATGCGCTGAAGCGCCTCGAGGCCGAGCACGCGACCGCCGTCCAGACGATCGCCGACCGCAACGCCGAGCTGCGCACGCACGCCGCCGCGATCGTGGAGCGCGACCAGCGGATCACCGAGATCCGCGCCGAGATCGCGGCGATCGAAGCGGAGAACACCAACTACCAGGAGCAGGTGCTCCGCGCGTATCAGAAGATCAAGGCCGACGAGGCGATGGTCGCACGCGCGAAGAAGGCGATGGCGATCGCGCTCACCGTGCTCGACGACGACAGTAAATCCAAGGCCGAGCCGACGTAGCACGTGCGCTCGTCGGTCCGCTTCGCGTCCCGGCCGCTCGCGGTCACGACCGCCACGCTCGAGCTGTTCCACCTGTTCTCTCCCCGCCCGGACTGGATCCTCGACGCTGCGGTCGACGGTCCGATCCCGCGGCTGTGGCTGTCCGGCGTCGTCGCCGGTACACCGCTGCCTGGCCCGAGCCGGCTCGAGGTCGCGTACATCGACGCGCCGAAGCTGGTCACGCTCGACGGTAGCGCCGGTGCGCTCGCGTTCGGTGACACCCCGGCGCGCCTGGAGCTGGTCGAGCTCGGCGAAGGCAAGGCGCGGGTGACCGGCCTGCTCGCCCTACGCTGGGTCACGAGCGTCCGCGAGCCGCGCGCTTACGAGATCGAGCTCGACGTGATCGCGGCGCTCATCACGTAGCCGCACCATCGCTCCACCTGCTCGAGCTCGAGCCACTCGCACCGACCCGTGGTCGTGCGCACGCACAGCATCGGCGACGTTCGGGTGGTGCGGTTCGCGACGCTCGACGCCTCCACGATCTCCGCGCGCACGAGCCTGACGTCGCCGGATGGATCGTCCGCCCAGAACACGAGGTCGGCAGCCTCGAGCGCGAGCCAGCCGGCGCGCAGCTTGCCATCGGCGCCGAGCCGGTATGCCTGGGCCATGTGCTCGACAGGGCCGGCGGCGATCGCGCGCTCGCGCGTCGCTTCGAGCGACCGGCGTCGTCCGAACGCGACCCCCACGGCGACCACCCCCATGCACGCCACGGTCACGCACAGCGCGATACTCGCCACGATCGCGAGGCCTTTGACGTCGGTCACCATCGCGACGACGAGGAGGATGCCGGAGAGCGGTAGGCCAAGCAGGGCCCACGCAAAGACCACATCGAGCATCCATCCTCCCAGACGCGACCGCAGCTTCATTCGAACCAACGTAAGGCGCCTGCAGGCTGGCGCACCCTCTTGCGCGAACGGCGCGCAATGAGCAGGCGTCGCGGTGGTGCGGGTGGCCCGGGTCACGCGATGCTGCGGCCCTGGACGCTCCGACCACCGAGAAGCCGCGGCAAGTGATGATGCTCGTCCTCGCGACCCTCGCGATCGCGACAGGTGCGCCGTTCGTGCGCTGGGCCGCGCCGGCACCGCCGATCGCGATCGCCGCGCTACGCGTCGGGATCGCCGCGCTCGTGCTGGGCGTGATCGGCTGGCGCGAGCTCGGCAGCCTGCGCCGGATCGCGCCGCGCGATCGCCCACTCGTGCTGCTGTCGGGTGCGCTGCTCGCGCTCCACTTCGGGTGCTGGATCGCGTCGCTCAGCTTCACCTCGACGGCTGCCTCGGTCGCCCTGGTGTGCACCAACCCGATCTTCGCAGCGCTGTTCGGGCGGATGTTCCTCGGCGACCACGTGTCGCGGCGCGAGGCGTTCGGGATGGCGATCGCCGCGGTCGGTTGCGCGACGCTCGCCGGCGGTGACTGGAGCGCCGGCGGCGACGCGCTGATCGGCGACGGGCTCGCGCTGATCGGCGCGGCGGCCGCGGCCGCCTACCTGGTCGTCGGGCGCCGGCTGCGCGAGGCGCTGCCGCTCATGCCGTACCTCGCCGCGGTCAACGGGCTCGCCGCGATCGCACTCGCGGTCGCCGCGCTGGTGATCGGCGTCAACCTCGCCGACCTGCCGGCTCACTCGTACGCCGCGTCGGCCGGCGGTGCGATCGTCGCGAGCGTGATCGGCCACAGCTTGCTCAACGCGGCCGTGCGCATCACGCCGGCACACCTCGTCGCGCTCGCGGTGCTGGGCGAGCCGATCGGGTCGTCGCTGATCACCTGGGCCGTGTTCGGCGAGCAACCGCCGGTCCACGCCGCGATCGGGGGCGCGATCGTGCTCGCCGGCATCGCGCTCGGCTTCGTGCGGCGCGCGCCCCGCGGCTGAACAAACCGCTGCCGGCTCCGACCCGGCGTGCGAAAGTTGCAGCGCGTGAGCGACGTGCTGCAGACGATCATCGTCGGTGCCGGGTTCGGCGGGCTTGGCATGGCGATCCGCTTGAAGCAGCGCGGCGAGCACCGGTTCGTGATCCTCGAGCAGGCGCACGACGTCGGCGGCTGCTGGCGCGACAACACGTATCCCGGGGCGGCGTGCGATATCCCGTCGCACCTGTACTCGTTCTCGTTCGCGCCTTCGTGGCGGTGGACCCGAGCCTACGCGCCGCAGCCCGAGATCCACGCGTACCTGCGCACGTGTGCCCGAACGTACGGGCTCGGCAGGCACCTGCGATTCGGGACGACCGTCCGCGGTGCGTCGTTCGACGCCACGACCGGAACCTGGGTCGTCGATACCGGGGCAACGCATCTGCGTGCACGCGCGCTGGTGATCGCGTGTGGCCAGCTGAGCCGGCCGGCCTACCCCCGGATCCCGGGGCTCGAGACGTTCGCCGGTACTCGTTTCCACTCGGCGCGGTGGAACCACGACGCGCCGCTCGACGGCGCCCGCGTCGCCGTGATCGGCACCGGCGCCAGCGCGATCCAGTTCGTCCCGGCGATCGCGCCGCGGGTCGCCCAGCTGTATGTGTTCCAGCGCTCGCCGCCGTACGTGATCCCGAAACCGGATCGCGGGTTTGGCCGCCGCGAGCGTGCGCTGTACCGCAAGCTGCCAATCCTCGGCATTGCGCGCCGCGCCCGGATCTACGCCACCAACGAGCTTCGCGCGTTGACGCTCGCGATGCCGCGCCTGACCGCGGGCTACGCGTGGCTGTTCCGCCACCACCTCCACCGCCAGATCCAGGATCCGGCGCTGCGCGCGAAGTTGACGCCGGACTATCCGATCGGGTGCAAGCGGGTGCTGATCTCGAACGACTACTACCCCGCCCTCGCGCGCGACAACGTCGAGGTCGTGACCGACGCGATCCGCGGTGTCACGCCACGCGGCATCGTGACCGCCGACGGCCGGGAGCGCGCGGTCGACACCCTGATCTTCGGCACCGGCTTCACCGCGAACGAGTTCCTCGCGCCGATGACGATCCGCGGACTCCACGGCACCCTCGACGAGGCCTGGCAGGGCGGCGCGGAGGCCTACCTCGGCATCACCGTCACCGGGTTCCCGAACCTGTTCGTGCTCTACGGCCCCAACACAAACCTCGGCCATAACTCGATCGTCTACATGCTCGAGAGCCAGTTCGACTACGTGATGCAGGCGCTCGACGTGCTCCATCGCGTACGCCGGCTCGACGTCAAGCCCGAGATCCAGCACGCGTTCAACACCAGCCTCCAGCAGCAGCTCGCCGGGTCGATCTGGGCCGGCGACTGCACCAGCTGGTACAAGACGCCCGACGGCAAGATCACCAACAACTGGCCGGGCTACACGTTCACGTACCGCCGGCTGACGCGCGCGCTGGATCTCGCGGACTACAACGTCGAGTCGTGATCGATCACCGGGCGTGACGTACGCGCGACCTGCGTGTCCTTGCCGGCCTGGAACAGCGCGCGCTCGATCGCGAGCAGCAGCGGGCCAAACGTCTGGCGGTCGAGCGCGGACACGACGAAGCCGCTGCCGAACTGCGCGACGTGCTCGGCCTCCTGCTCGTCGAGCTTGTCGGCCTTGTTCCACACCGTGATCCGCGGCTTGTCGCCGAGCCCGAGGTCCGAGAGAATGCCCTCGACCGCGCGGATCTGCTGATCTCGGTCAGGATCCGACGCGTCGACGACGTGGAGCAGGAGGTCGGCGTCGGCCATCTCCTCGAGCGTCGCGCGGAACGCGCGGGTCAGCTCCTCCGGCAGGTCGCGAATGAAGCCGACCGTGTCGGTAATGACGACCTCACGCTCGTGTGGGAACCGCAGCCGGCGGCTGATCGGATCGAGCGTCGCGAACAGCTTGTCGGCTGCCAGCGCGTCGCCCTGGGTGAGCGCGTTCAGCAGCGTCGACTTGCCGGCGTTGGTGTAGCCGCAGATCGCGACGATCGGGACCGCCCGCGTGGTCCGGCGCTGGCGGCGGAGCCGGCGATCCCCGGCGAGCGCCTCGAGTCGCTTCTCGAGCAGCTGGATGCGTTCGCGTGCGCGGCGGCGGTTGATCTCGAGCTTGGTCTCACCGGGGCCACGCCCGCCGAGGCCCGCCTTGCCACCGACACCAGCAGTGAGCCGCGACATCATGGTGTTCTTCTCGACCAGCCGTGGCAACGCGTAGCGGAGCTGCGCGAGCTCGACCTGCAGCTTGCCGTCCCGGCTGGTAGCGTGCTGCGCGAAGATGTCGAGGATCAGCATCGTGCGATCGATGATCTTGAAGTCGGTGGCGTCGCTGATCGAGCGCGCCTGCCCGGGCGTCAGATCGGGATCGAAGATCACGACGTCGGCGTTGAGCTGCATCGCGCGCAGGAGGAGGTCGTCGAGCTTGCCGCGCCCGACCAGGAACTTCGGATCCGCCTCGGGACGGCGCTGGATCAGGACGTCGACGACGTGCACACCGGCGGTACGGCACAGCTCGCGCAGCTCGGCGACGCGTGCCTCCGAGTCGCGGGCGCGGCCGATCCCGACGTGGACGAGCAACGCGCGATCCTTGCCGGCATCGACCTCGGCGATCCGGCGAGCACGGCCATAGTCGGACTCGAGCTCGGCGATCAGGGTCGCGAAATCGGTATGCGGTGCGGTGGCGGGCTCGGCAGGCAGCTCCTTCCACGGCCGCTCGGGCGGCGCGTCCGCGAGCAGGTGACCGATGAACAGTTTGTTGGCGCGGCCTGCCGCGTCGACCGTGATCGCAGCGACCGCGTCGAGCCGCAGCAGCGCAAGATCGGTGAGATCGTCGCGCGTGAGTGATTCTCCGCGCAGGTGCGTGTGGACGAGCCGGAGCCCGCGGAACCGGCCCGCGCCGCCGCGTAGACGACCGACGTCGGGCAGCGTGATCCGAGACGCGTCACCAACAAACACGTGCTGGACCGCGCCACGGCGATCGATCAGCACGCCGACCTGGCGATGCAGCTCCGCGCTCTGGACCGCGAGCTGGGTCGCGAGCTCGCTCGACACGACCTCCGCAGGAGCGACGCGCCGTCGGTACAACCGCTCCAGCGCCTTGATCTCGCTCGCCTTGAGGCCGGCGAGGTTGCCGGTTACCTCGTCTTGCATGCGCCTGGCAATCTACCCATTACAGAACGGTTTGCCACGGATATAGTGTCCCCGTGACCCGCCGGTTTCGCGCCTTGGTGGCGCACCCGCACGTGGAAGCGCTCGGCGAGCTGGCCGAGTTGCTGGGGGGTCTGGGACTCGTCGTCGAGACCGCGCGCACCACGATCGAGGCGCTCAACAAGCTGCGCGGGCAGCCGGCGCACGTCATCATCTCGCATCACGTGATGACGAGCTCGAACCCGTTCGACGGGGTCGGGCTGCTCGAGGGCAGCGTGACGTACGCTCCCGACGCGCTGCGGATCGCGCTGGTCGCCACATCCGAGGACGCGGTCGAGCTCGACTATCGCCCCGCGACCAGCGGCATGATCATTCGCGTGGTCGCCAAGGCGCACGAGCGGAGCCGGCTGGTCGCGCTCGTCGCCGAGGGCCTGAAGCTGATGAACTTGGTCGAGGAATCGCGCGCGATGGTGCGCAAGCTGTCCCTCGATCAGCAGAAGCTGCAACGCCGCGAGACCCTGCTGGACGTCGTCGTCAAGGAACGCACCAAGGAGCTCGAGGAATCGTACGAGAAGCTCAAGATTGCCAACCGCCAGGCGCTGTTCGGCCTCGCGGAGGCGATCGAGGCCAAGGACCCGTACACCAAGGGTCACTGCGGGCGGGTCGCCGCGTACTCGCTCGTGCTGGCGAAGGAGGCCGGCTACCCCGAGGCCGGCCTCGAGACGCTGGAGTTCGGCGCGTTCCTCCACGACATCGGCAAGATCGGGATCCGCGACGCGGTGCTGCTCAAGCCCGGCCCACTCGACGACGCCGAATGGATCCACATGCGCGAGCACCCGGTGAAGGGCTACGACATCGCGTCCAAGATCGAGATGCTGCATCCGATCATGCCCGCAGTGCGCAACCACCACGAGCGCTGGGACGGCTCCGGCTATCCCGACAAGATGAAGTCGGACGACATCCCGCTGGTCGCCCGCATCGTCGCGATCGCCGACGCGTATGACGCGATGGCGACCGACCGCCCTTACAAGGCCGCGATGCCGCTCGAGGAGTGCGAGGCGATCCTGATCAAGACCGCCGGCAAGATGTACGACCCCGCGCTGATCGACGTGTTCGTGTCGCGGAAGCTCGGCACGCTGTATCGCGAGGAGTACGACGACCTGCCGTACGACGACGGCCAGGCCGCCTCGCAAAGCTAGCGAAGCTTGCTTGCTAGTCAGATCGGCTTCGTCGCGAGCCCGAGCTGCTCCATCGCAAGCGCGATCCGCAGCAAGTTGGTCTCGCCGCCTCGCTCGGTGACGAACATGATCGACAGCGGCCGCCCGCGCTCCTCGACCCCGCACGGGATCGCGATCGCGGGCAGGTCGGTCAGGTTGGCGAGCGGCGTGAACGCACCGAGCGCGCGCAGCAGCATGAGCTCGGGGCCGCGCGCGACCAGCTCGCTCGTGATCGCGGGCGGCGGGATCGCGGTCGTCGGCATCGCGAGGATCGGCGTGCGAGCGAGCGCGCGGTGGGTGGCGAGCCGGAGCGCATCGCGCTGCGCGTACAGCCGCTGCGCGTCGTGCTCGCCGATCGCGGTACCGATCGCGCGCGACAGCCGGCCCGCGCCGGTGCTGGCGCGATCACCGAACGGGCCGCTCGCGAGCTCGTAGGCACCGATCATCCCGCCGAGGAATGTCGCGCATTCGATGCCCGGCAACGCGACACGCTCCTGCACGACGCCGAGCGCGGCGAGTGCGCGCTGGACAGCAAGCGTGACGGCGCGAGAGGCGCGCATGCCACGCGCCGCGAGCACGCCGACCCGATCCGGCACCCACGGCGCGAGCGTCGCGGCGGGCTCGCCGGCCATCACGCTCCATAGCGTCGCGCAGTCGGTCGCGGTGCGCGCGATCGGACCGACGGCGTCGAGCGTGCGCACCGGGCTGCGGATGCCATCGCGCGGGACGCGGTCGCGGCTCGGCTTCAGCCCGTAGAGGCCGTTGAACGCGGCGGGGATGCGGATGCTGCCGAGGCCGTCGCCACCGACGCCATAGCGCACGAGGCCGGTAGCGACCGCGACCGCGGTGCCGGTGCTGGAGCCGCCGGGCGAGTAGCCCGGGACCAGCGGGTTCGCCGGCATCGCGTAGTGCATCACGGTGCCGAGCCCGTCGATGCCGAGCTCCGTCATCTTCGCCTTGCCGGCGATGCGACCGCCGGCCGCCTTGATCCGTGCGACGATCGTCGCGTCGACGGTCGCGACCTCACCCACCCCGGCGAGCCCGACGCCGGTCGGTCTGCCGGCGACATCGATCTGATCCTTGATCGCGACGTCGCCGTCGAGCAGCCCCGCGACCGCGGGCGGCGACTCGAACAGCTCGACGAGCGGGCTGGTCTCGCGATCGATCGGGCTCGTCGGCACGCGCGACGCGAAGCGATCGGCGGACATCACCGGCACGGGGGTGCGCGCGACCCAGGTCAAGAACCGCCCCGGCCTGCGCGTCGTCAGGAAGCGCAGCGCGAGCGCGTTGAGATCGAAGCGGTCGGCGCGTGCGCTGGGTGCGGTCACCTGATCACCGTGGCGTGCACGGCGCGATCGAACAATCACAATCCGGCGGTAGGTTCGGCCATCGGGGTGGCCTGAGATATCGTCCCGCGATCGATGCAGGTGTGACTAGGTTCGCGCGCATGCAGGACCTGAGCGACACGGTCGTCGCGATCACCGGCGCGAACATCGGCATCGGACGCGCGGTCGCGGAAGCGCTCGCCAGGCGCGGCGCGAAGCTCCGGCTGCTGTGCCGGAATCCCGACAAGGCGGAGGCCGTCGCCGGCGAGCTGCGCGCGCACACCGAGGTGGTGACGATCGCGTGCGACCTCGGCCGGCTCGCGAGCGTGCGCGCCGCCGCGCAGGTGTTGCTCGCGCGTGACGAGCCACTCCACGTGCTGGTCAACAACGCCGGCGTGGCGGGTCAGCGTGGCCAGACCAGCGACGGCTTCGAGCTTGCGTTCGGGACCAACCACCTCGGTCACTTCCTGCTGACCCAGCTGCTGCTCGATCGGCTGCGCGCCTCGGCGCCCGCGCGCATCGTGCATGTCGCAAGCAACAACCACTACCGGGCGCGCGGCATCGACTGGGAAGCGGTGACGCGGCCGACCTCGTCGGTCAGCGGCCTGCCCGAGTACGATGTCTCGAAGCTCGCGAACGTGACGTTCGCGGTCGAGCTCGCGCGCCGACTCACCGGCACCGGTGTCACGAGCTACGCCGTCAACCCCGGTCGTGTGGCATCCAACATCTGGCAGCGAATCCCGTGGCCGGTGCGACCGCTGTTCAAGCTGACGATGCGGAGCACCGCGCGCGGCGCCGAGTCGACGCTGCTCGCCGCGACCGGCACGGTCGAGAACGGCGGCTACTACGACCAGGATGCGAAGCGCCGCGCACCGAATCCGCTCGCGAACGATCTCGTGCTCGCGCGGGAGCTGTGGCAGCACAGCGAGGCACTGCTCGAGCGAGCGCCCGCGTAACGATTGCCCGGAGCCGTCCCGCGGCGCGGGTCGAGGTATACCGTCCGCATGTCGAGACTTGTCCCCGCGATCCTCGTGGCGTGCGCGTGCGGTTCGTCGTCCGCGCCGCCGAAGATCGAGCCCAAGGGCTCGTCAACGCCGACCACCTCGACCTCGACGCTGACGCCCGGGGTCGAGCTCGCGGAGGTCGCGCTGCAGGGCTTCGAGGTCGCCGACCGGGTGAGCGCGACGATCTCGATCGCCCAGAACGGGATCACGGCGGGCGGCAAGCAGATCGTCGGCTTGCAGGACGGTCGGGTGGCTCCGGCAGACCTGCAGGGCACCTCGATCGCGAAGCTCGCGGCGATCGCGCCGAGCCTGGCGACCACCGAGCGCGTCGTGCTCTCGGTCGATCGACGGACGCCGTATGCCACGCTCCTCGCGACGCTCGCGACGCTCGCGACGATGAAGCCGGCACCGGTGACGCGCTTCGGACTGCTCGCCCGCGCGGGCGCGAATGTCGTGATGGTCCCGTTCGAGGGGAGTCGCGGGCTGCAGCCCGGTGGCACCGGGAGCTCGCCGCCCCGGCCCCGCGATGGCTGAGCCTCGTGATCACGATCTCGAACACGCACCTCACGCTGTGGTCGGTCTCCGGGCTGGAGGGGACACTTGCGCAGCCTCGCCTCGTGGTGAAACGCGAGGACAAAGGCGCGCTCGCGGATCTGTCGCGGACGCTCGACGAGATCGTCGGCAAGCGGTTGTCGGTCCCCAAGGCCGAAGCCGATCGCAGCATCCTCGTGATGGTGGAGGCAGAGATCCCGATGCAGGCGCTCGCCGAGGTGCTCGGCGCGGTGCGTGCGACGGCGGAGGGCAAGGAGCTGTTCACCGACGTGATGTTCACGCTCGCATTCCAGTAGCGCGCCGCTTTGTCCCTGGCGATGCCATCGTGGGCCGGCGCCCCCAGGACGGCCAGCAAGATCCAGCGCATCGGCGCGACCGTAGCTGCTACGCTTTCCGGAAGGCCCCCGGGAATGCCGGCCGGCCTGCCCGAGTTGTCAGGGTGACGGCCCGGGCGCCGATGCCCAGCTTGCGTTGACTGCCATGTCCAAGGTCTCGCTCCGCCGCTTGCTCTCCCGCCTGACAGCCCTCGCGCTGGCGGCGTCTCCCGCGACCGCGGGAGCGACGGAGCTACGGATCGCGGAGGAGCTGGCGATGGAGCACGAGATCGATCGCGAGCTGATCGACGCCGAGGATGCCGCCGCCGCGCTCGGCCGTGGGCTCGCCCTCGCGCTGACCGAGCTGCGGCCGATCGTCGGCACCCACCTCGCGGCGAGCTGGGCGATCTCGACCGACGGCCTCCGCCGGCTCGCGGTCGCCAACGCGCTCGAATGGTCGTTTCCACTGGTCGGCGATGATGTCGTGATCGACCACCTGTCGCGCGATCCCGACCCGGCGGTGCGATGTGCGGTGGCGCGCGCGGCCTGGATCCGTGGCGCGGACGCGTCGGTGCTGTCGCGCCTGGCGGCCGATCCGGATCCGCAGGTCCGCAGCGTCGCCCTGGGTCGCTGACCCTCCGACCGTGCTATAGCCGTCAACGTGCTTGAGACCCTCGCCAAGGGATTTCGCGCCGCTCGCCAGCGGCTGACCGGTGTCGCGGAACTGACCGACGACGTCATCGAGGACGCGCTCCGCGACGTCCGCCTCTCGCTGCTCGAAGGTGATGTCGAGTTCCGGGTCGTCAAGCGCTTCCTCGAGCGGGTGCGCGAGGCTGCCCGCGGCAAGGAGATCGAGCTTCGCGCGAAGAGCAAGGAGTACGGCACCCGCCAGATCACGCCGGAGCAGGCGTTCATCGCGATCTGCCAGGACGAGCTGATCAAGATGATGGGGCCGGTCGACACCGAGCTCCAGTGGGCGCGCAAGGGCGCGACCGGGATCATGTTCGTCGGCCTCCAGGGCTCGGGCAAGACCACCTCGGTGGGCAAGCTCGCGCGCTGGCTCGAGAAGACCCACAAGAAGAAGCCGCTGCTGGTCGCGGCCGACATCTACCGCCCGGCCGCCGTCGAGCAGCTGCGCACGCTCGGCCGCCAGCTCGACATGCCGGTGTTCAACCTCGAGGGCAAGGATCCGGTCACGATCTGCCGCGAGGCCGAGACGTACGCGGCGCAAAAGGGCTGCGACGTCATCATCTATGACACCGCCGGCCGCCTCGCGATCGACGAGCCCCTGATGCAGGAGCTCGAGGACATCGACAAGGCGACCCGCCCCGCGAACATCTTCCTCGTGCTCGACGCGATGACCGGCCAGGACGCGGTCAACGTCGCCGACACGTTCAACAAGCGGCTCGATCTGAGCGGCATCATCATGACCAAGCTCGACGGTGATGCGCGCGGTGGCGCGGCACTGTCGGTCAAGGAGATCACGGGCAAGCCGATCAAGTTCCTCGGCATGGGCGAGGGACTCGACAAGCTCGAGGAGTTCCGTCCCGAGGGCCTCGCGTCGCGCATCCTCGGGATGGGCGACATCGTCGGCCTGGTCAAGGACTTCGAACAGGTCGTCGATGCCGAGAAAGCGGAGGAAGACGCCCTCCGCATGCTCAAGGGCAAGTTCGACATGCAGGACTTCCTGGAGCAGATCCGGCTGATCCAGAAGATGGGCTCGCTCAAGGACCTGTTCGAGAAGCTGCCGTTTTTCGGCGGTGGGCTGCCCGAGGGCGTGAACCTCGACGACCGCGAGTTGACCAAGATCGAGGCGATGATCTCGTCGATGACGCGCGAGGAGCGGATCAACCCGCAGGTGTTCGTCGCGACCACGTGGGAAGAGTTCATGTCGACCGCGGGCAAGAGCGCGAAGCGCCGCCGCGCCGACTTCGATCCCGGTCGCGTCAAGCGGGTTTCGAAGGGCTCGGGGCGTAGCGAGACCGAGGTCAAGGAGCTGCTGCAAAAGTTCGCGCAGATGCGCCAGATGATGGTGCAGCTCGGCGCGTCGACTGGCCTGATGGGCAAGATCCCCGGCTTCAAGCAGTTCTCGCAGATGAAGAAGTTGGCCGGCATGGACATCAACGCGCTGATGAGCGCGGGTGGTGGACTGCCGCCGGGTCTCGCCGAGGCTGCCGGTGGCATGCCCAACATGCCGGCGATGCCGGGCATCCCGACCGGACACGTGCCCGGGCTGCCGAAGGGCTTCACCGCCCCCGGGACCAAGGCGCCGGTCGGTGCGCAACGCGCAAGCGACAAGGCGAAGTCGCGAGACAAGCGGAAGGCCGAGAAGGCCGCCCGCAAGAAGAACCGGCGCTAGCGAACCTTCGGGGCGCGCACAAGTGCCCTGGCCAGATCTTTCACGAATGGCCACCAGCGGCCATTTGTGGCCGTTTGGCGTGGGTAGAATCGCAGGTATGACACCCGATCTGCGGCGACTTCAAGAGTCGAGCGACACGCTCGGTCCGATCTTCGACCAGCGCGAGCTCGAGCTGATCGACGACCCCGCCTGGGCAGAGCCATCGGATACCAGCTACCTGAGCGAGGCGGATCGGGCAAATCCCGATATCGCAGCGAACGTCGACGCGATGACCAAGACCAACCGCCTGATCTCGTGGTTCGGGCGCGACATGGAGGGCTTCGTGGGCATCTGGCGCGGGCCGTTGGGGCTCGCGGTCGAGCGCGCGCCGATCGTGCGGCTCGATACGGAGGGCCAGTATGCGATCGTCGCTCCGACGATCCCGGACTACCTCGCGATCTCGGCCCCCGAGGACGAGTTCGATA
>JBBJLY010000400.1:0-5785 GCA_037720695.1 Kofleriaceae bacterium
ACCGACTCGCCGAGGAACTCCTCCGCCGCACGCTTCAGCTTCATCAGGACGCGCGCGCCGATCTCGGGCGGCGAGTAGCGCTTGCCCCGGATCTCGAACGCGACGTCCCCGTTGGGCGCAGCGACGATCTTGTACGGGACGCGCTTGAGCTCTTCTTGCACCAGCGGATCGCTGAACTTCCGGCCCATGAAGCGCTTGGACGAGAACACGGTGTTCTCGGGGTTGGTGATGGCCTGACGGCGAGCGATGTGTCCTACGAGGACTTCGCCCTTTTCGTCGAACGCGACCACCGAGGGAGTCAGGCGCGAGCCCTCCTCGTTCGGGATGACCTTCGGCTCCTTGCCTTCCATGATCGCGACCACGGAGTTGGTGGTGCCGAGGTCGATACCAATGATCTTGCCCATGACGTGTTTTCCTTCGGTTCCCTTTGTGTGCTGGGCAACCTAAGTAGACCCCAAGCGACCGTCAAGACACGGAATGCACTTCCTCCCATCTCGGGGAGGACTCAGGCGAACGGCCGAGCGCGGACGCGCCAAAAGCCACTCGGGAGACGTCGTTCGGACGGTCTCGAGTGGCTCGACCACGAGCGCCTGCGTCGCTAGGCGGTCGGGTGATTTTCCGCCAGCGCGGCCTTGGCCAGATCGATGATCGACGCCGGGGGATCTACCAGCGCGAGGGCGAGCACTTCGTCCATCCGCCGGACCGAGAGGATCTCCATCTCGCGCTTCACTTCTTCCGGCACATCGATCAGGTCCTTCACGTTGCGCTCCGGAATGATCACGCGCTTGATGCCGGCGCGGTGGGCGGCGAGCACCTTCTCCTTGACGCCGCCGATCTGGAGCACGTTGCCGCGCAACGTGATCTCGCCCGTCATCGCGACGTCGGGCCGCACGGGCACTCCCGTGAACAGCGACACCAGCGCCGTGTACATCGTGACGCCGGCCGACGGGCCGTCTTTCGGCACCGCGCCCGCTGGCACGTGGACGTGGAGGTCCGTGTTCTCGAGGAAGTTGCCCGGGTCGAGCCCGAGCGCAGCCGCGCGACCACGCACGAACGACAGCGCCGCGGTCACCGACTCCTTCATCACGT
This sequence comes from Kofleriaceae bacterium, assembly GCA_037720695.1. Lineage (GTDB taxonomy): Bacteria > Myxococcota_A > Polyangia > Haliangiales > Haliangiaceae > JABFXX01. The sequence goes on from JBBJLY010000400.1 coordinate 1,090, forward strand.
CGCCGAGCTGACCGGTCAACGTCAACTTGCCCTTGCCGGGCATGCGCGACGCCTCGATGAACAGGATGTCGCCACCGACCGCGGTCCACGCGAGGCCCGTCGCCACACCCGGCTCGCTGGTGCGGTCCGCGACCTCGGAGACGAACTTCTTGGGCCCGAGGAACTCCTCGACCTCGGCCGGCGTGATCACCTCGTGATCCTTGGCCTGACCTTCGGCCACCCGGACCGCGACCGCGCGGAACACGGATCCGATCTCGCGCTCGAGGTTACGGACGCCGGCCTCGCGCGTGTAGCTGTCGACGATGTCGAAGATCGAGTCGTCGGTGATCTCGCAGCGCTCGGTCGTCAGGCCGTGGTCCTCGAGCTGCTTGGGCACGAGGAACTTGCGGGCGATCTGCTTCTTCTCCTGCCGGGTGTATCCCGGCAGCTCGATGATCTCGAGACGATCGCGGAGGGCCCACGGGATCGGGTCGAGCTGGTTGGCCGTCGCGATGAACAGCACGCGCGACAGATCGAACGTGACCTCGAGGTAGTGGTCCGAGAACGAGCTGTTCTGCTCGGGATCCAGCACCTCGAGCAGCGCGCTCGCCGGGTCGCCGCGGAAGTCGTGCCCGAGCTTGTCGATCTCGTCGAGCACGAACACCGGATTGTTGGTCCCGGCCTTCTTGATGCCCTGGATGATGCGACCGGGCAGCGAGCCGACGTAGGTCCGCCGGTGGCCGCGGATCTCGGCCTCGTCGCGGACACCGCCGAGCGAGATCCGGCCGAACTTGCGGCCGATCGCGCGCGCGACGGAGCGTCCGAGCGAGGTCTTGCCGACGCCCGGGGGGCCCGCGAGACACAGGATCGGTCCCTTCTTGTCGTTCTTCAGCTTGCGGACGGCCATGTACTCGACGATCCGCTTCTTCACCTTGTCGAGATCGTAGTGATCCTCGTCGAGGCACTTGCGGACCTCGGACAGCTCGATGTGATCCTCGGTCGAGACCGACCACGGGATCTCGACCAGCCACTCGAGGTACGTGCGCGTCACCGTGTACTCGGCCGACGACGGCTGCATGCCCTTCAGGCGATCGAGCTGCTTGCGGGCGACCTTCTCGGCCTCCTCCGGCATCTTCGAGCGGGTGATCTTCTCGGCAAACTCGTCGAGATCGCCACCGCCATCATCCAGCTCGCCGAGCTCTTCCTGGATCGCCTTCAGCTGCTGGCGGAGGACGTACTCGCGCTGGTTGCGCCCCATCTCCTCCTGGACCTGGGTGTTGATCCGCTCGCGGACCTTCAGGACCTCGAGCTGGCGCGACAGGAACTGGAGCACCTTGCGGGTGCGGGTCTTGAGATCGAACGTCTCGAGGACGTCCTGCTTCTCGCCGACCTCGAGCTCGAGGTGGCTGGTGATCAGGTCTGCCAGGTGGCCAGCCTCGGTCACGCTGTCGACCAGCGCGCCGGCTTCTTTGGGCAGCTCTGGCATCAGCTTGACGACGCGCTTCGCGATGTCCTTCAGGTTCATCACCAGGGCATCGAGCTCGACATCCGACGACGTCGGGTCCGGCACGCTGCGTACCTTGGCCGCGAGGAACGGCTCGCTACCGTCGAAGGTGGACACCTCGAACCGCGAGACGCCCTGCAGGATCACGCTGAAGTTGTCCTTCGCGAGCTTGATCACCTTGAGGATGCGCGCAGCGCAGCCGACCATGTAGAGGTCGCCGGAGCCCGGATCCTCGGTGCGAGCGTCCTTCTGCGTCAGGATCCCGATGACCGGGCGCTCCTTCGCGATCGCATCCTCGACGAGCCGGACCGACTTGCGACGGCCGACGTCGATCGGGATGATCGCCCCCGGAAACAGCACGGAGTTGCGAAGCGGAAGGATGGGTAGCGTGTCCGGTATCTCCACCGGTTGCTCTCCCCCTGCCTTGGCCTTGGTCATAGATCGAACCTAGCGACGGCGCGCGATGATCGTCAAGGCGACCTGCCTGCAATGACGGGGAACTAGGCGGGTCGGCACGCAAACCTGCAGTCCGATCGGTGAAACTCGCCTCGCGCCGATGTCAGGGGCAGGGTCGAAGGTCGTTGCGCACATGCAGCTCCTCTACACCTGTCCCGAACGCTTCACGGGCTACGAGGCACGGCTGACCGAGCTCGCCGGCAGCCACGAGCTGGTCAAGCTCAGCGCCGGCGACGCGCGGCCCCGCGCCTCGGTGGTCAGCGAGACGGTCCCAACGCTGATCGTCGTCCACGACGGCGAGGTGTGTGGCGAGGCGATCGGAGATCTCTCCCTACACGAGCTGCGGACCGTGATCCAGCGCGCGCTGGCCGCGATCTGACCGCCCCGTCCGCACAACCGCCCCGATCAGACGCGACGCTAGAACTGGCCGCCGAGCGCCAGCCCGCCACCACCGGAGATCGCCGTTGGCGTGAGGGTGATCGAATGCCGCTGGTTGAAGCGATGCGCCGCATACGGCGCGTGGAACAGCTCGAACAGTACGCTCCCGACAACCAACGCCATCCCGACGCCGATCACCGTGTTTGCGTAACCTGGTTGCTTGCACGGACTGTCGAAGTCCGGATCGCAACCACCCGGTTTGTGGTCGATGCTATTCCCGAGCAGTACGAGGCCGAGCCCGGCGGCACGGGACCCGAGCCCGATCCCCATCCCGAGCCAGCTTTCGGCATACGCGTGGCCCAGCGACGGCAGCGCGATGATGCCTGCGAGCCCGAGGGACCCCACGGTGTTGGAGGTGACGTCTCCGCTCGCGATCTTGACGGCGATCTCCCACGCGGCGTATGTGCCGACCGCCGTGCCGGCGAACGCGAGGAGCTCGACCTTCTCGCGAGGTGCTCCCACCGGCTCTGCCGAGGACGGAGTCGCGAACGACAGAACGACGATCAAAATGACGATCCGCATGATCGTCAGACATCAGCAACCGCCGTTCCACCGCCATCATGGTGATTTCTCGTGGTCGGGCCGCGGAATTTCATGGCTCCCACGCCGCGAGAAATCGATTGACGGAGACGCGTGATTGGTCTTACCAATTGGTCTTACCAATGGATGCCCCTGTCATCGACGAAATGGAAGACGCAACCGCGATCGACCAGGTGTTCGAGAAGCTGGTTGGCGACATCGTGCGCGGTACCCACCCCGCCGGCACCAGGTTACCGGCGGAGCGCGAGCTCGCCCGCCAGCTCGGTGCGTCGCGGCCGACCTTGCGCGAGGCGCTGCGCCGGCTCGGCGAGTGGAGCCTGGTCGAGCCGCGACGCGGATCGGGGATCGTGGTGCGGCCGTACCGAGACTGGTCGTTCGAGGTGCTGGCCGCGTACCTGCGTTACGGCAAGCCCGAGGTCAACCAGCCGTCGCTCGCGCGGATCGTGATCGACTCGTTCGCGCTCCGCCGCGCGGTCGTGCTCGAGGTGATCGCGTTCACGGCGGCGCGCGTGCCGAAAGGTGGCACCGCCGGTGCGCGGCTCGCGATGGCGCGCGCGTGGTCGCTGCGGGACACGCCGGCGTACGCGCGCGAGGACTTCGAGGTGATGCGCCAGATCGTCGAGGCGGCGCAGTTCACGCCGGGGCTGTGGATGCTGAACCGGCTCGCGGATATCTGGCTCGACGCGGCGTCGGTGATGCGGTTCGCGATCAAGGCGCCTGACGACTACGTCCAGGTTCACACCCGGTTCTTCGATCTGATCGAGCGCGGCGAGGGGATCGCGGCCGCCGCGCTGATGCGCGAATACCTCGAGCGCCACGACGAGAAGCTGGTCGCTGCCCTCCAGGTGCTGACATGAGCGACGAGACGTTCCAGCACTCGGCTTCCGCACGCGCGGTCCTGCGTTCGCTGGTGCCGGTGATCGTCCACCCGAAGCCCACGCCCTCGCCGACGGCATCGTCGACCATCTCGCGCTCACGTTTGGCGCGATGCCGCCGCTGGTCCGCCGCGCGCTGGCGGCGGGCTCGGAGCGACCTCGGCGCCCTGCCCCGCTATCGCAAGCGTGCCCGCCACCTGTCGCCGGCGCCGGCCGAGCGCTACTACCAGTCGTGGGAGCACGGCCTGACGCCGCTCCACGTCCAGTTCGCGCGCGGGCTCAATCAGATGATGAGCCTGTCCTGTTACGAGCAGCCGGCAATGCGCGAGCGCGTCAGCTATCAGCCCGAGCCGTGGATCGCCGACGTCACGCGCAAGCGGTTGCAGCAGTTCCCGACCGAGATCCGGCGCCAGGAGGCGTCGACCCTCGCGCCGGATCCGTTGCGGCCCGGCGTCCATGTCGGCGCACGCAGGAAGCTAGGTCGCTGATGGCGGTCGCACGGCCTGCGGTGATGGAAGGTGCGGTGCCCGACGGCGTGGTCACGCGCCACGCGATCCACGGCGACCTCGTGCTCGACTGCGACGTCGTCGTGGTCGGCTCGGGCGCCGGCGGCGCGACGATCGCCGCCGAGCTCGCCGAGGCGGGGTTCGACGTGGTCATCCTCGAGGAAGGCAGCTACTACGGCACGCGCGACTTCACGGCGGATAGCTCCGCCATGGTCCGCCAGCTGTACCGCGACGGCGGCGCCACGATCGCGGTCGGCAACCCGCCGATCATGTATCAGGAGGGTCGCGTGGTCGGCGGCTCGACGGTGATCAACGGCGGGATGTCGTGGCGCACGCCCGACAAGATCCTCGCCCGCTGGGAGCGCGAGGCAGGGCTGGCCGGCATCGCCCGCGACCTC
>JBBJLY010000023.1:0-55069 GCA_037720695.1 Kofleriaceae bacterium
AAGAACACGCTGCGCCAGGCGCCCGACGTGATCCTGATCGGCGAGATCCGCGATTCGAAGACGATGGAGTCCGCGATCGAGTTCGCGGAGACCGGCCACCTGTGTGTCTCGACGCTGCACGCGAACAACGCGAACCAGGCGATCGAGCGCGTCTTGAACTTCTTCTCACCGGAGCGCCAGCACGAGATCCGGCTCCAGCTGTCGCTCAACCTGCGCGCGATCATCTCGCAGCGCCTGATCCCGTTCGGCAGCGGCCGTGCCGCCGCGCTCGAGGTGTTGCTCGACACGCCGCGCATCCGCGACCTGATCAAGCGCGGCGAGATCGAGACGATCAAGGAGGCGATGGAGCAGGGCGTCAACGAGGGCTGCAAGACCTTCGACAGCGCGCTGTTCGACCTGCTGATGGTCGGCAAGATCGAGGAGAGCGAGGCGCTGAAGGCGTCCGACTCGCCGAACAACCTCCGGATCCAGATCGATCGCTACCTCAAGTCGGCGGGCTCCGCGGTCGAGCCCACGCTCCGGCTGGTCAAGGAGCCCAAGCTCCAGGCGGTGAAGCGCTGAGGGGTCACCGCGACTTCGAGACGTAGACCGTGCGGCTGCGATACGCGAGCACCACGGTGCGGTGCGCGAACACGTCTGCGCCGAGTACGATCGCGGGGCCGGGCATCAGCCCCGAGCGCGAGAAGATCGGCAGGTCGCCGACCAGCATCTTCCACGTGCCGAGGTCGACATCCCCGACATGGACGTGGCTGAGCCGCGACATCGTCCCGACCGTGACGCCGCCCATCGCGCACGCGGCGCGGTTGACCAGGCTGTACTGCGCGCCGAGATCGAGCACCGCGTTGATCGGGATGAACTCGACGTCGGCGGTCATCAGCACGAGGCCGTGTGGCGATGGCCGGAACTTGACGCGCGCCATGTCGTGGCTGGCCTGGGTCCGCGACACGTGTCCGATCGGGTGAAGCGCGAGGCGGCGCTGCGCGAAGTCGATCACGACATCGTAGCGCCCGAGGACGTCGAGCCCGAGGATCCCGTCGTAGGTGACGTCCATCCGCTTGGCCGCCGGAAGATCGATGACGGCGACGCGGACGTCGCGATGCTCGGCGCTGCCGATCGCGAGCCGATCGACGATCGCGATCGGTGTGATCGCATCGTTGACGACGCCCTTGCCGACCGGCGTGATGCCAAGCGCGGTGGCGGTTGCCGGCGTCAGCGCGCTGATCGTCGCGCCGCTATCGAGGATGAATCGCAGCGACCGGCCGTTCACGCGCACCGGCACGATCACGCTGTTGCTCGCATCCTCGACCAGCTGCTCCTCGATCCCACCGGGGAACTGCGGTGCAGGTGGCGGCTTCGCGCAGCCCAGCATCACGACGACCATCGCGACCCATCGAGCCATCCGAGGAGCGTACGCCAGCGCCCGCGATCGACAACGCCTGGTTGACTGCGCTGTGATCGCGCCGCGGTCGCGACGCCTCAGCTGCGACAGGCGCTACAGCAATTCTTCGTCGCCATCGGCGGCCGGCGGAGCCGTCTCGACCAGGAGCGCGTCGGTGCGCTCGAGGATCTGCGCGAGTTGCGCGAACTTGACCGGTTTGACCAGATGCTCGTTGAATCCGGCCGCAAGCGCGGCCTCGCGATCGGTCTTCTGGCCGTAGCCGGTCACCGCGATCAGCATGACGTCGTCGAACTTGTGATTCCGGCGCAATCGGCGCGCGACCTCGAAGCCGTCGATCCCGGGCAGGCCGACGTCGACCACCGCGGCGTGCGGGTGAAACTCTTCGATCAACGTCAGTGCCTGCAGGCCGTCGCCTGCGGACCGACACTCGAAGCCGGCGCGCGAGAGCAGGTGGCACAGCATCTCGCGGGCATCGACGTTGTCCTCGATGACCAGGATCTTCGCGCCGGTCGCGGGTCGCGGCGGGCGGGGGCGCGCCGCCACTGGCCGAATATCGCGCGCGCTCGACAGCGGCAGCTGCACGGTGAACACGCAGCCCTTGCCCTCGCCCTCGCTCGCCGCGGTGAGCGTTCCGCCGTGCATCTCGACCAGCGACCGCGCGAGCGTGAGCCCGACTCCGATCCCGCCGTGCGCGCGCTCGAGCGTGCGGCTCGACTGGACGAATAGCTCGAAGACCGAGTTCAACATGTCGGGTGCGATGCCCATGCCATCGTCGCGGACCCGGATCATGGCCTGCCCGGCCTCAGCCGCTGCCTCGAGCCACACGTGGCCACCGGCGGGCGTGTACTTGGCAGCGTTGGTCAGGAGGTTCATGCACACCTGCTGCAGTCGCGGCGCGTCGCCGTCGACCCGCAGCGGGCTGGCATCGATCACGAGCGAGAACCCGAGGCCGCGGGCGTCCATCATCGGCCGCGCGGCGGCGCAGGCCTCCTCGACGATCGTGCGGATGTCGACCGGCTCCTTCTTGAGCTCGATCTTGTTCTGGGTGACGCGGCTCGCGTCGAGCAGATCATCGAGCAGGCGCGCCATCTGCTGCGACTGGCGGTCGACCACGGCGATCAGCTCGGGGCGATCGCCGGGCGAGTTGTCGGCCTTGATCAGCTCGGTTGCCGCGACGACCGCCGCGAGCGGGTTGCGAAGCTCGTGAGAGAGCATCGCGAGGAACTCGTCGCGCCGGTGGATCGACTCCTGGATCTTGTCCTCGGCCTGCTTCTGCGCGGTGACGTCGCGCGAGATGCCGATCACCCCGACAATACGCTTGGAAGGATCGATCAGCGGCAGACGAGTGACGACATCCCACTCGGTCGAGCCATCGTGGGTGTCGCGGTGCTCGAGCTTGTAGTGCTGGGCGACCCCGGTGCGCAGCACCTCGTCGTCGTCGCGATGCAGCGCGAGCGCGGTCCGTTGATCGGTGAGCTCGAACGGGGTGCGGCCGACGGCTTGCGCCGGCTCGGTGACGCCGAGGCGCGCCGCGGCGGCCGGGTTGACGCGGATGAATCGGCCGCGCGTATCCTTGAAGTAGATCGCGTCAGGAACGCTCGAGAGCAAGCTGTTCAAGAGATAACGCTCGTGGAACAGCGCGTCCTCGGCAGCCTTGAGCCCGCTGACGTCGACGAACGTGATCACGACGCCCGCCGTGTTGCCCTTCGCGCGGTAGGGCAGGAGGCGGAGAAAGAACGTGCGGCCGAGCTTGTCGGTGATCTCGCGCTCGATCCGCTCACCACTGGCCAGCACCCGGCGGACATCCGAGACCAGCTTCGGATCATCCATCGTGTTGGTGAACGTCTCGAGCGAGCGGCCGACATCCTGCGGCAGCAGCTGGAAGCTCTCCGCGATGTGTGGCGTGAACTTCCGGATCTGGAGCTGGCTATCGAGGAAGATCGTCCCGATCTCCGTGCTCGCGAGCAGGTTGTCCATGTCGTTCGTCAGCTCGGTGAGCTCGGCGATCTTGCTCTGGTACTCGGCGTTGACCGTGTAGAGCTCCTCGTTGACCGACTGCAGCTCCTCGTTCGTACTCTGGAGCTCCTCGTTCGAGGACATCAGCTCCTCGTTCGACGACTGCAGCTCCTCGTTGCCGGCCTCGAGCTGCTCGATCGCCGCCTGCAGGCTCTCCTTCGTGTACTCGAGCTCGGCCTGCATCGTCCCGAGCTGGTCACGTGAGATCTCGGTGACCTCGATCTCGGTGTCGCGGGAGGTCGGGCGCGCGACCGCGCCGTCGGCAGGCATGAACGTGATCAGGAAGTGCGGCTCGCTGTTGCGCGGCGCCAGCTTGCGCAGCGTGATGTCGTGCGGCGTCGACGCGTCGCCATCAGTGAGCTGGATCTGCTTGTAGCTGACCGTGTGGGTCGTCCCGCGGGCGCGGCGCAGACCATCGGCGAGCAACAGCTCGAGCTGCGAGGTGACCTGGTCGGTGATCTGGAGGCCCTGGCGACCGTCCCGCGGCTTCAGGAACCGGCTGGCGCCGCCGAACACGTGCACCAGCTCGCTGCGATCGTTGACCAGCAAGCTCGGGGGCATCAGCTCCTCGAGCAGGACGTCATAGGTCGGCAGCAGGCTCGACATCGAGTACCGCCCGAACCCGGTCGCCGGCCGGGGCTCGGGGATCCGCATCGCGGCCGCGCGTGGTTGCAGCCGCGGGTCCACGGGGATCCGGACGTCACTATGCTTGCGGTAGATCTTCCAGTACGGATCGATCGTCTCGAAGTCCTTCAGCAGCGCGCCGGGGCTTTCGCTCGGACCGAGCAACATGACGCCGCCGCGGTTGAGCGCGAAATGGAACTGACTCAGCACCTTCTGCTGCACCGTGGGCTGGAGGTAGATCAGCATGTTCCGACAGCTCACGAGATCGACGCGTGTGAATGGCGCATCCTTGATCACGTTGTGCGGCGCGAACACGATCGACTGCCGGAGCTCCGGCAGGATCTGATACCCGGCGCGACCCGCGCTGAAGTAGCGGTCGCGCCGCTCGGGGGTCACGTTGACCAGCGAGTCTTCCTCGAAGCAACCGCGTCCGGCGATCTCGAGCGAACCGCGGTGGACGTCGGTCGCGAAGATCTTGAACGAGCGATCGTGGACATCGGTCAGCAGCTCGTGCATCAGGATCGCGATCGAGTACGCCTCCTCGCCGGTCGCGCAGCCCGCGACCCAGATCCGGATCGGCTTTCCGGGGGTGCTGTTGCGGATCAGCTCCGGCAACAGCCGATGCTCGAGCGCGGCGAACGCTTCCTCGTTGCGGAAGAACCGCGTCACGCCGATCAGGAGGTCGCGATACAGGTCGTTGAGCTCGGAGCGTTCGGCGCGCAGGCGCGCGACATACTGCTGGACGTCGTCGGAGTGGGCGAGCCGCAACCGACGCTCGATCCGCCGTGTCACCGTGCTTGGCTTGTAGTTCGTGAAGTCGAGCCCGAACTCGCCTTCGAGCATCTTGTAGACCTCGGTGAACGCGGCAGAGCTGATCGGGCGGACCGAGAGGCTCTCCGGGGCCATGTTCGGCTTGCCGCCGCGTCTCGCGTGCGCCTCGAGCACGTGCGGCATCTGATCTGGTCGCAGGATCCAGTCGGCGGTGCCGGTCTCGATCGTGGTCCGCGGCATCCCGCCAAACTGCGCACTGTCGATGTCCTGCACGATCACGAGGCCGCCGGCTTCGTGGACATCGCGCACGCCGCGCGATCCGTCGCTGCCGCTGCCGCTGAGCACGATCGCAACCGCGTTTCGCCCACCGTCCTGGGCCAGCGATCGGAAGAACACGTCGATCGGAAGCGTGAGCTCCTGCTGGCGATCGCGCTCCGACAGCAGCAGCCGGCCGCCCGAGATGATCATCTCCTTCTTGGGCGGGATCAGGTAGACGTGGCCGGCCTCGACCGTCATCCCGTTCTCGACCAAGTGGATCGGGAGCTTGGTGTGCCGCCCGAGCAGCTCGTCCATCAGGCTCTTGAAGTCAGGGGACAGGTGCTGGACCACGACGAACGCCAGCGAGGTGTCTGCCGCGGTGTTATCGAAGAAGTGCTGGAGCGGTTCCAGACCTCCCGCGGAGGCGCCGATGCCCACGATGTACAGCGGCTTGGGATACGAGGCGTCGATAGCCGCGGGTTCCGGGTCCATGCGGCAGGGCGTTGCTGCAAGCAAAATACCCGAGGCTAACTAGCGAACATCCGGTCCAGCCGGTGTGCGCACACGCGCAGACCACGTGCGCGTGTGACAACGGTGCGAGATCGCCTGAGCTACCGCCGCTTCGCGAGCATGCCGACTACGGTCGCGAGCAGTGTTTTCATCGGGAACGGCTTGATCAGGACGGCGTCGTGCGGCGCGTCGGGTCCCTTCGGGATCGCCTCGGGCAACCCGCTCATCATGATGACTGGGATCGTCGCGAGCTCGGGCAGCGCTCTCATCCGGCCGACCATCTCCGGTCCACCCATGATCGGCATCATCACATCGACCAGCACGAGGTCAGCGGGCCGCTTCAGCAGCGCGTCCAGGCCGAGTTGGCCGTTGATCGCGATCTCGACGTCGTAGCCCTGGGCGACCAGCAGATCCGACATGACATCTGCGAGTCCGAACTCGTCGTCGACGATGAGCACGTAAGGCTTCATGTCAGCCGCGAGACTCCGGCCCTGGAATGATGTGCGCGGCACCCGTGAGGATCTGTTCGGCGCTCTCGAACTTGTCTGCAACGACCACGCCTTGATCGGTGATCTGGAACTCGCGAATCGTCGAGTCGTACCCGTGGTCGCGGACCTTCAGGATCGTGATCAGCCGCCGCAGATGCGATCGCAGCTCGAGATGGCGAAGCAAGATCAGATTTTCCGCCAGCGCTGAGATCCCGCCGATCGGCATCTCGAGCCGGGGCCCGAGCAGGTCCGGTGTCTCGAGCGTGAAGATCGAGGTCACCCCATGCCGACTGAGCTCGTCGGCGAGCGTCGTGAACACGGCGCGTGTGCGGTCTGGAAAATCCTCGTGATGGCGGAACCCGTGGAGCCCGTCGAAGCAGACCCGCTGTACCTGCTTCTCCGCGACCGCTTCGAGCAGGCGGTCGGCGACCGCGTCGATCACCCCCTCGATCGGCGCCTCCCACAGCAGATCGACCAGGCCGTGCTCGCGCGCCTCGCCGAGCCCGAGGCCGAGCCGATGCGCCTTGGCGACGACCCCACGGGGGCGTTCGTAGAACCCGAGGTAGAGCCCGCGCTCCTTGACGCGGGCGCCCGCTGCGAGGAACTGGAGACCGAGCATGGTCTTGCCCGAACCGCTGGGGCCGAACACGATCGTGTTGGATCCCGCCGGCAGGCCACCGCGAAGCATGGCGTCGAGGCCGGTGACGCCGAATGGTACCAGCCGATTGCTGACCGCGGGCGCGTCGTCGTTGTCGTCGGCACCACGCAGTCGGGTCTCGAGCCGCGGGCGAACCCGGACCCCAGCGTTCGTGATCTCGAACGCATGGCGCCCGCGGACCTGCGCCACGCCGCGCAGCTTGCGGACAGAGATATGGCGGATCGTATGAGCGCCGACCAGGGTCTCTCCGAGCTCGATCAGACCGTCGACCATCGTGTGATCGGTCCGGAGGTCGTGCGGACGCTCGCTCGATGCCAGGAGCAGGATCGTGCAGCCGGTCATCCCGCTGATCGTCTGCAGCTCGTGGACGAACTTCTTGAAGTCACGCTCCGACGGCGCCATCTCCTCGGCGGACACCAGCCCATCGAGCACGAGGAACGTCGCCTGGCGCTGCGTGATCGCCTGCTGGATCGACTTCACGAGCCCTTCGAGCCCCGACGACTCGAGCACCTTGAATGCGGAGATGTAATAGACCGCCGAGCCGACGAGCTCTGGCTTGAAGAACGACATCCCGCGCAGGTGGGTGATCATCCGCGTGTGCGACTCGGCGAGCAGCGTCACGTAGATCGTGTTGTCGCCGAGCCCCGCCCGGTGAAAGCAGATCTGGTTTGCGCACAACGTCTTGCCGCCACCCGGCGCGCCTTCGAGCAGGTACACGCCACCCTGCAACAGGCCGCCACGCAGGATGGTGTCGAGCCCCGGGATGCCCGTCTCGACGCGACGGAGCGAAATCGTCTCTGTCATGTCGGGCATCTAAGCACGCGGCAAGGCGGCCGTGAACCGCGCGCCGGCACCTGGCGCGCTCGCTACCGCGACCGTCCCGCCCATTGCAACACACAGCGTCTTCACGACCCACAGCCCGATCCCGAACCTTCCGGCACGCCGCCGTCCGACCCGCTCGAAGCGCTCGAACAGCCGGGCGTGATCGCGCGGATCGATTCCGGAACCATGATCGACCACCGTCAGCTCGGCGCGATCTACGCTTGCGGTGAGCCGGACCTCGATCTCGCCACCCGCGTAGCGGATCGCGTTCGACAGCAAGTGACCCAGGATCTGTTCGAGCCGGCCCCGATCCCAGTGGCCGACCACCGCGTGCGGCGCGTCGAGGCTGATCCGCGCGCCGCCGGCAGTCGCTTCCGGCGCCAGCTCCGCGACGACCTGGCGCGCGACGTCCGCCAGATCGACGGGTGCCGGGTCGAGCTCGAACCGGCCCTCGCTGAGCCGAGCGACGTCACTGATCGTCTCGATCGACTCCACGACGTGCCCGAGCTGCTTGTGGATTCGCGCCAGCTGATCGGCCATCCAGGGTGGCGGACAAGCTTCCTCGCGGGCCCGGTCGTCGAGCTGTTGGATCAGCAGCACGAGCGGCGCGACCGAGTTCCGCAGCTCGTGGCCGACCACCCCGACGTACTCGGTCTGCGAGGCGAGGGTATCGCGCAATTGCGCGAGGTCGTCATCATGGTCTTCCGCTGGCATCGGTGCTGCCGCCGGCGAGGACTCGGGCTGCATCGCCACAGGCTTAAAGCACACTACCTGCCAAGTCGCGCGGGGTCTGCGCGCTCCCTAATGGTGCGTTCCTGCAAGACTGGTGGTTCACACGTGTCGTCAGCGCGCATGTGACATCCGGGCACACTGCTGGCGGAGCGGGAGGCAAGGTGGTCGCCCGTGCGATCGCGCAGCGATGGCAGTCGCCGCCGCAGGCAGCGGACGGCCGAGTCGCGGCGCGCTTCACGACACTAACGAACTGAATCGGAAAGCCTGCGAGTTTCTCCACGAATAGTAGTGTCTGATTCTTCACCTCCGGTCGCGCAATTGCTGCGTTCACCGACGGGAAGCATCAGCAGGTCGCTCGGAAATAGGTTGTACTGGAATGCACGCATTGTGAGTTTTGGGCTGTTCGCCAACGCTCGAATGAATGTCGAACCTACGAAACGTCATAACCACACACAGCGGCACGGGCCTCGTAGGGATCGGCATGCTGGCGGCCCTGGTCGCCTGCGGCGACAACATCAGGCCCGGTACTGGCGAGGCCGGCCTCGTCATCGTCAAGCCGGCGGTGCCCGTGACCTCGGAGATGGGAGGCAGCGTCACCTTCTCGGTCGCGCTGCGGAGCAAGCCCGAGCTGAACGTGATGATCCCGATCGCGTCCAGTGATGCGACCGAGGGTGTCACCGATGTCACCTCGCTGACCTTCACGCCGGACAACTTCGCAGCGCCGCAGCAGGTCACCGTCGTCGGCCAGGATGACACCGAGGCCGACGGCACGAGCAGCTACCAGGTAGCGATCGGTCCGTCGGTAGTCACCTCGACGCAGGATCGCTACCACGGTCTCACGGCGCTGGTCGACCTGACGAACACCGATGACGATACCGGCGGCGTGGTCGTGACGCCGGCCGCAGGCAACGTCTCGGAGGAGGGCGGGCAGACCACGTTCTCCGTCGTGCTCACCGCTGCACCGACCGCCGCGGTGACCCTGACGCTCGCCAGCCAGGACACCACCGAGGGTACGTTGGCTCCCGGCGCGGCGACCTTCACGGTCGATAACTGGAATGCCCCGCAGTCGATCACGATCACCGGGGTCGACGATGCGTTGAGCGATGGCCCGCAGACGTTCACCGTCGGCGTGGTCGCGATCACGAGTGGAGACGCGACCTACGACGGGATGACCCCGCCTGCACCGATCTCGGTGATCTGCATCGATGACGACTCGGCTGGCTTCATCGTTTCGGCCGCCTCCGGCCCGACCTCCGAGGCCGGCGCGCAGGCGACGTTCACCGTGCGGCTGACCACGGAGCCGACCGCCGACGTGGTGGTTCATTACGCATCCAACGATGTCGGCGAGGGGATCGCGACCTCGACCCAGCTGACGTTCACCAGCGTGAACTGGAACGCACCGCAACCAGTCACGGTCACCGGCCAGAATGATGCCCTGGTCGACGGCAATCAGTCGTACCAGGTGGTGTTCACGCCGACGACAAGTGGCGATGCCGCCTATGCCGCGATCGTCCCCGCGGGCGTTCCGCTGGTGAACCTCGACGACGAGACCGCCGGGATCCTCGTGGTGGCCGCCGGTGCGTCGACGATCGAGGATGGCACCGCGACCACGTTCACGGTGCGATTGCAATCCGAGCCCACCAGCAGCGTCACGATCGGGTACGCAAGCACGGATCCTTCGGAGGGCATCGCGGCAGGGAGCACCTTGACGTTCACCACGCTCGACTGGAGCTCGCCGCAGACGGTCAGCGTGACCGGTCAAGACGACAGCCTCGCGGATGGCAATCAGGCATACCGCATCGACTTCGTGGCGGCCGTGTCCACCGATCCCGACTATGCGGGTGTGGTGGCGACGAGCGTCCAGTTGACGAACATCGACAACGAGACGGCCGGCTTCCTGGTCACCCAGGATCTCGCACAGACGACCGAGAGCGGCGGCCAGGCCCGGTTCTTCGTCGCGTTGACCTCACAGCCAACCGCCGATGTGACCGTCAACTTTGCGACCGGCGACGCGTCGGAGGGCACGGTCACCGCGAGCTCGCTGACGTTCACGGCCGCGAGCTGGGATGCGCCCCAGTCGGTCACCGTGACTGGACGCGATGACAACATCGCGGACGGCAATCAGCCGTACCAGGTGGAGTTCGGCGCGACCGTCAGCACCGACGCGACCTACGCGGCGCTCGTGCCGGCGAGCGTGAACCTGGTGAACGTCGACAACGACTCCGCGGGCTTCACGGTCACGGCGATCAGTGGCAACACCACCGAGGACGGCGGGCAAGCCACGTTCTCGGTGGTGCTGAACTCCGAGCCCACCGCGGCCGTGACGGTCCACTTCGCGACCAGCGACGCGTCCGAAGGCACCGCCGGAGCGACGTCGCTGACGTTCACCACCCTCGACTACGCCGCGCCCAAAACGGTCACCGTGACCGGCCAGGAGGACGCGGTGGCCGATGGCGACCAGCCCTACCGCATCGACTTCTCGGCGACGACCAGCACGGATCCGGGGTACGCCGCCCGCAGGCCGCCGAGCGTTGCGATCGTCAATATCGACAATGACACGGCGGGGATCACGGTGAGCGAGATCAGTGGCAACACGAGCGAGGCGGGCGGCCAGGTCACGTTCACGGTGGTGCTCAACTCCGAGCCGACCGGCAACGTCACCGTGAGCTTTGCGAGCGACGACACCACCGAGGGGACCACGAACGTCCCGGCTGTCACGTTCACCAGCCTCGACTGGAACGCGCCACGCAGCATCACCGTCACCGGCCAGGACGACGCGATCGCCGACGGTGACCAGACCTATCAGATCGACTTCACGGCCTCGACCAGCGCCGATCCGAGCTACGTTGGCATCACGCCGCTCAGCCTCGATGTCACGAACATCGATAACGACACGGCCGGGATCACGGTGTCCGAGATTGACCGCGACACCACCGAAGGTGGCGGGACCGCGATGTTCTCGATCGTCCTCAACTCGCAGCCCACGGCCAACGTCACGGTGCGCTTCGCGAGTGACGACGCGACCGAGGGCCTCACGGCCGGCGTCACGCGCGTGTTCACGCCCGCGAACTGGAACGCGCCGCGCCGGATCGTCGTGACCGGGGTGAACGATGCGGTCGCCGATGGTAACCAGCCGTACCAGGTCGACTTCCTCGCGACCACGAGCACGGACCCCGGCTACAACGGGATCCTGCCGGGTAGCGTCGATGTCGTAAATATCGATGACGACTCCGCAGGCATCACGGTGTCGGCAATCAGCCGCGACACCACGGAGGACGGCGGCCAGGCGACGTTCAGCGTCGTCCTGACCTCCGAGCCGACGGCCCCCGTGACGGTCAACTTCACGACCGACGACCCCACCGAGGGCACGACCACGGTGGGCTCGCTGGTGTTCACGGCCCTCAATTTCGATGCGCCGCAGCTGGTGACGGTGACCGGTCAGGATGACGCGGTCGCGGACGGTAACCAGCCGTACCAGATCGACTTCTCGGCCACGACCAGCGCGGACACCGCCTACGCGGCGATCACCCCCGGCAGCGTCGATGTCGTCAACCTCGACAACGATGCAGCGTCTTTTTCCGTGAGCGAGATCAGCGGAGACACCACGGAGGCCGGTGGCACGGCCGAATTCAGCATCGTGCTGACCTCGGAGCCGACGGCCAGTGTGACGCTGCACTTTGCCTCGGACGATCCGACCGAGGGCCTGACCACGGTGTCGTTGCTGACGTTCACGACCGAGAACTGGAACGCACCCCAGACGGTCACGGTGGTAGGCCAGAACGACGCCGCCGCGGACCGCGATCAGCCGTACCAGATCGACTTCACGGCGACGACCAGCGCCGACGCTGCCTACGCGGCGATCACACCGCCGAGCGTCGACGTGATCAACCTCGACAACGAGTCTGCCGGTATGGCGGTCAGCGGGATCAGCGGCCCGACCAGCGAGGAAGGCGGGCAGGCGACGTTCACGATCGCGCTCAGCTCGCAGCCGACCGCGAACGTCACGGTCGCGTTTGCCTCGGACGACGCCACGGAGGGATTCTCGTCGCCAGCCTCGATCACGTTCACCACGACGAACTGGAACGCGCCACGTACCGTGACCGTGACCGGCCGCAACGACGCGGTCGCGGACGGCGATCAGCCGTATCAGGTCGACTTTGGCGCCGCGACCAGCACGGACCCGAACTACAACGGGATCAAGCCAGACAGCGTGAATCTCGTGAACCTCGACGATGACGCCGCCGGCATCCGGGTGACGCCGCTCGAGGGCAACACGAGCGAGCCCTCCGGAACGGCCTCGTTCGCGATCGCACTCGACTCCCAGCCGACCGGGAACGTGACGGTCCACTTCACCAGCGACGACGTCTCCGAGGGCACGGTCTCGGTCAGCTCGCTGACGTTCACGCCTGCGAACTACCAGGTGCTCCGGCCGGTCACCGTGACCGGCGTCGACGATGCGATCGCCGACGGCACCCAGCTGTATCAGATCGACTTCACGGCGACGACCTCGACGGATCCGGCCTACGCCGCGATCACGCCCGCGAGCATCAATGTCAGCAACGCGGACAATGACTCGGCTGGGATCGAGGTCAGCCCGGCGAGCAACAACACGAGCGAGGATCTCGGCAGCGCGACGTTCACGATTCGCCTGACCTCGCAGCCCACCGCACCCGTCACGGTCAACTTCGCGTCGAACGACGCGACCGAGGGCACGACGAACGTCACGTCGCGGACGTTCAGCGCAGCCGACTGGTTCGCCGCCCAGCAGGTGATCATCACCGGGGTCGATGATGCCGTGGTCGACGGCAATCAGCTCTACGCGATCGCGTTCAGCGCGACCACGTCCGCCGACCCGGTGTATGCCGCGATCACCCCCGGGCTGGTGACGCTGCAGAACATCGACGACGACGCCGCGCTGTGCGGGAACAGCAGCCTCGATGCGGGTGAAGAGCGCGATCCACCGCCGGGTCCGTTCACGACGATGCTGGTGAACACGACGACGTGTAAGTGGCAGATGGCGAGCGTTGCGCAGCTCTATTGCAATGGTAGTTGCAGCTGGAGCGGTCCCGCGAGCTGTGACCAGTCCGAGGCCGACATCTTGTGCCAGCTACGAACCGGCAACCCCGCGAGCACGGCCACCGCGTTCCAGATCATCGAAGCCCTCGATCAGCCCGGGTTCTCGTGCCCGAGCTTCGGCACGAACATCGGCCCGTTGCCGCTCCGAGGCGTCAACCGTTCGGTGTACTACCAGGACACATCGATCCTGGAAAATCACGGTGCCGGTCTGGTGATTGCGAATCCGGCGTGTACCGATCCCGCCGCACCTTGAGACACCTCATTTCCGAATCTGGAGCCGGTGCGCGGGTATGATCCGCGGACCTGCTGATTACGAACCCGGTGCGTGGGGGTGTGTAGTCGGTAACTTCGCGGATTGAGTGCCACTGCTGCAACGCGTGCAACGCAGTGAGCGGCTTGTACGTGGGGCAACTGTCCACGCGGTGTCCACGTGCACGATCTCGTCGACGGTTGGTTCCTGCCTTCTCGGCGGGTTTTTGTAGGGAGTCTTTGGGCTTTGTGCGCATAAAGCGGACTAGGAGATAGCCGCAATGCCCACCATGCCCCGTCACCTGATGTGTCGCGCTGATGTGCTTCGTCTGACCGGCCTCAGCGCCGAGACGATCCGCTTGAACGACGACGTGCTGCGCCCGATTCGACTCGAGTCGGGACACCGTCGCTATGACCCCGCGCTCGTCGAGAAGTTCATCGCCGACCGCGCGCGTCGAGCGGCGGGCTGACAGTGAAATGCCCCGCGCTGTTCACCAACAGCCGGGGCTTCGATCGACCACGAACAAAGGAGCAGGCCGATGGATAAGATTCTAGCATCACTACACTGGACCGAGATCGAGAAGCAGCACGAGGCGGCGGTCGCGAGTAAGGACCCCAAGGCGTACCTGCTGTACCAGAATCTTCAGATGCGCTTCGTCTTGCAGCAGGACATCGCTGCGCGTCGACGGGTGGAGATCCTCCGGATGCGGAGCCACGCGCACAACTACAGGCTGCGCATGGCGCGCGTCGCACCGAGACGCACGTGCACTCGGGCTCGCCAGAGCCACCGCATCGTGACCGTGCGCGCGGCCGCGAAGCCGGCGAGCACCTCCGACCCAGAACCTTCCGGCGGTGACGGCCGCTCCTCCGTCACCGTCATCGACTACAGGCTCGGCGCGATCGGCGGTGCCGCTTGAGCCGCCTGCGCTACGCCGATGCCGCCGCGTACCTTGGCGGCCTCCCGCACGGCACGCTCCGCTCCATGGTCAGCCGCGGCCAGGTCCCCCACATTCGGCTGGGGCCGGCGACGGTGGTGTTCGACACCGAAGACCTCGATCGTTGGCTTGACGAACGCCGCGTCGCGGCCGCGCCTCGGGCGACGTTCCCGAAGAAGCGGGTCCGGCTCGCGCTGGTCGCTTCGGACGACGAAGGCGGTGCCGCATGAGCAGCGCGGCCCGCAAGATCCATCGCGTTCGCCAGATCGCGCGTCGCTGGCAACGCGAAGCCGAGGAAACCGCAGCACGCGCCGACGGCGGCATGGGCACGCGAGCGATCACCGAGATCGCGGCGCTCACCGGCGCGGCGAGAGAATTCGCGCTCGCGATGTGGACGAAGCGGATCCTCGAATCCGAAGACCAGATCGTCGTCTATCCGCTCGGGCCGTACACGAGCAACGCCGAGCTCGACGCGCTGTGCGCACTGTCGAACCGCGTGCAGAAGGAGAGCGAGTCGT
This sequence comes from Kofleriaceae bacterium, assembly GCA_037720695.1. Taxonomy (GTDB): domain Bacteria; phylum Myxococcota_A; class Polyangia; order Haliangiales; family Haliangiaceae; genus JABFXX01. The sequence continues at coordinate 15,057 of JBBJLY010000023.1, forward strand.
GACGGTCGCCGGGAACACGGTCGTGCCGGTCTTCAAGCGCCACGCCAAAGGCTGGCCCGTGAACGTCGATATGAAGCCCGGCGATCGAACGACATACCTGCCGCTCGCCACCGCACTGACGCAGTCGCACCGCTTCGACGCTCACTTCGGCGTCTACTCCGTGCCGGCCGTCGAACGCCGGCTCGCGACGCCGAGCGTGTTCGCCGAGGTCGACGTGCCGATGGTGCTGTTCGTCATCGACGTCGACGGTCCGGATCATATGTGGACAGACGAATGGTGGCTGGTCGAGCGCCCGAAAGTCGACAGGCTGCTTGCAGCTCATCCCGGCGGCTTCGTCTACTGCACGAAGGGCGGCTATCGACTGGTCTATCGACTTGCCGAACCGATCGTGTTGCGCTCGACGGCCGACGCGAAAGCGTGGAAGCAGCGCTACTTGGCGTGGCTCGACTACGTGCAGGTTAACTGCGGCATCGTCGGTGACCCTTCATGCCAGGACTGGACGCGAACGTTTCGCCTCCCCCGCGTCGTGCGTGACGGTCGGAGCCACGAGTACTTGACGATCGGCGACGCGCACGCGATCGGGACTTGGGATGTGGAGGTCGAGATCCCGCCGCCCGATCCGCCGCGCGAGCGCCGGACGACCCCGACGAAGCCGGGCGAGTTCGACATCCGCGAGCTGCTGTCGCGCGAGTACGCCGACGTCCGATCCACGACCACGAGCGAAGGCGAGCGCTGGGACGTCGAGTGTCCATGGAAGCACGAGCACTCGATCGACTCCGGCCCACGCCAGACGTCGGTGTTCGCGTACCCGAGCGGCGCGTGGGAGTTCATCTGCCTGCACAGCCATTGCTCGCACCGAAAGCACGACGAGTTCCGCCAGTGGCACGACCCGTCATTCGTGCCGTACGTGGAGCGGACGAATGGCGCACGCAACACCACGACGTCGAACGGCGAGAGCAAGGCGACTCCGAAGAACGGGGTCGCGGCCGAACGCGTGCACGAGATGCTGGCTGCTGCGGTGCTCGTAGATCTCACAGACTACGAGCCCTCAAAGCGCACGCGGCAGAGTGGTGCAGCAGCGACGACCGGAAAACCTGAAATCATCATCAGCCCTGACCGACCCGGCATCGTCGACGCGGCTGAACGGGCACTCGCGAGCACCGGCATCGTCTACGTGCGCAGCCGGCAGCTCGTCCGCGTCATTCGAGATCACGGTGCTCGTGGCTGGCTCGAACGACCGAAGGGTTCACCCGTGATCGTCCAGATCGAGAGAGATCACCTTCTCGACTTGCTCGGGCGCGCGGCGACTTGGATTGTCATTCGGGACGGCACGCCGAAGGAAACGTCGCCGCCCGCGTGGGTTGCCGCGATGCTCATGGCTCGCGGGGAGTGGAAACTGCCTCAGCTCGAGGCGATCGCCGATGCGCCCGTGTTTCGTGCGGACGGCACGATTCACGAGCATCCAGGATACGACGAGCGCACGCGTGTGATCTTCGATCCGTGCGGCGTGCGGTTCCCCAGCGTTCCGGTATCGCCGTCTCACGCAGATGCAAAGAACGCTTTGGCCGAGCTGCTCGATCCATTCTCGGAATTCCCGTTCGTTGCCGATTCTGACCGCGCCGCGACCGCGGCGATGGTCCTTTCGATCCTTGGCCGTGCGGCGATCGATGGGTGCGTGCCCATGTTCGCGTCCCAGGCTCCGGCGCCGGGGAGCGGCAAGGGGTTGCTCGTCGACACCGTCGCGATGATAGCGACGGGCCGCGAGTCACCGAAGATGTCGCCGACCGAGGACGACGAAGAGACGCGCAAGCGCCTCCTTGCGATCGCGCTGGAGTCGCCGTCGATGATCATGATCGACAATGTCGAGGGCGCGATCGGCGGTCCATCGCTCGCGATGGCTTTGACTGCAGGCGAGGTGCGCGATCGGGTCCTGGGTTCCACCAAGATGGTGACCGCGACGCTTCGACCGGTTTGGGCGATGACCGGAAACAACATCCAGCTGAAGGGCGACCTGGGCCGCCGGGTGGTTCCGATCGATCTCGATCCGAAACAAGAACATCCAGAGGACCGCACGTTCAATCGCGGCGAGCCTCTGACATCGTATGTGGCGCGCCACCGAGCCGCGCTCGTCGTGGCCGCTCTAACGGTTCTGCGTGGTTTTGTCGTCGCTGGTCGGCCTGCACACGGGCATTCAGCAAAGGGTTCTTTCGAGTCCTGGGACCGGCTCGTTCGCGCGGCGATCATCTGGGCGGGCGGCGCGGACCCGCTCGGCGGCGTGACGCGTATCCGCACTGGCGCCGACGAGGACCTGGATCAGCTACGGGCACTGCTCGTAGCGTGGGATGGCTTGATCGGCTGCCACGCGGTCACCATCGCAGATGCCATCAAGCGCGCGGGTGGGAGCGGCGCGTTGTGGGATGCGTTCTCCGCGTACTGTCCGAACGGGAAGCCACCGAACGCCCGAGGACTCGGCTACGTCTTGCGAGCCAAGCAGGGTCGTGTTGCTGCCAACCTCGTACTGAGGCGTGGGAGCGCAGACCGTGACGGCGTGATGCGGTGGAGAGTGACCGCACCAACCGCAGCTGCGGAGGACGTCATCGAGCGCGGGTGATGCGGGGGATTGCGGGGGATGTTTCCTTCCGACTGAAATCAGACCCCCATTTCTATTCACCTGGTGGAATGCCCCGCATCGCCTGCATCACCCGCATTTCGTCCGGCCGCCGGACATTGGCGTTGTGAGGCTCGCACGCGATTGTGCAAAGTTGCTTTGAGGATCATGAGCGATCAATCTTCACTCGCGAAACGCAAGCCTGGAAACCCGGCGTGGGTCGCGGGCGCGCCGTCGCCGAACCCGGGCGGCAGGCCCAAGGGCGAGTCGCTGCAGGCGGCCGCTCGCCGGCGCGGGCCGCCCCATAGAATACTCGACGCGGCCGAGAAGATACTCGACGCGAAGACAGACCCCGCCAGCGTGCGCATGGCGGCCCTGGCGTTCGTTGCAGAGCGCGCGCACGGCAAGGTCACCTCGGTTGTCGATGCGAACATCACGACGGCCGCCGAGCCCCAGTTCAACGTTTCGAACCTGAGTGCCGACGAGCAGCGCGACTGGCTCGCGAAGATTCAAGCCTGCCGCGTGGCAGGCGGCGACGGAGACGAACCATGAGCAACGGTTTGGGGAACCGTAGGTCACCCGCGCAAGCTGGCGTACCCGTTGACGAATCGACAGGGCAGGGCGCCGCGTGGAAACTGGACGGACACAGCGAGCCCGAGCCGATCGCGTTGCTCTACCCCCGCATCGGCGACGTCATCGCCGAAGCCCGCGCGGTCGGCCTCGAGATCGAGACCTGGCAGATCTTCGTCGCGGTGCGCCGCGGCGAGCTGAAGACGCTGACCCCGTTCACGACCCGCGATGGGAAGCTCGTGCACGACTCGCCGCTCGAGTTCAGCCGCCACGGGGTCGTGAAGTGGCTCGACCGCCTGCTGCGTTCGCAGGGACGAGCGCGCCCGTGAGGTTCGAGCAGCTCGAGCTCGAGCTCCGGCGGTCGCTGTACCGCGACAGCTTCGCCGACTTCACCGTCTGGGCCTGGCCGCTGATCACCGGCGCGCCCCTGCGCCCGAACCGTGCGACCACCGCGATCACCGCGGCCCTGCAGGACGTCGCCGACGGACGCACCAGACGGCTTCTGGTCGCAGTGCCGCCCGGGCTCGGGAAGACGACGACCCTCGCGCTCTACGCCGCCTGGAGGCTCCTACGCAACCCAGGGTGGCGTGCGATCCACGCGTCGCACAGCTTCAGCCTGATCAGCACCCAGAGCCGCCGGGTGCGCCGGCTGGTCGAGTCCGCCGAGTACCAGGCGCTGTTTCCTGCCGTCGCGATTCGCCCCGACGAGTCCAGCGTCGAAAACTGGGCAACGACCGCCGATGGCCGGTTCATCGCGACCGGCACCGACAGCGGGCTCACCGGTCGCCGAGCCGACGAAGCGGTGCTCGACGATCCGCTCGCCGCGTCCGACCGGTTCAGTAAGGCAGCGCGCGAGAGCCTGTGGTCGTGGTTCACCGAGTCGCTGTCCACGCGGCTCGACGGCGAGAACCCGCCGATCGCCTGCGTGCAGCAGAGGCTCGACCAGGACGACCTGATCGGCCGGCTGATCACCGCCGGCGGCTGGACGCTGCTCGAGCTCCCTGCCGAGGACGACGACGGCACGTTGCTCGCGCCCGAGATCCTCAGCCGCGAGAAGCTCGACGCGCTCAAGCTGCAGATCGGCAGCGCGGTCTACGCGTGCCAGTTCCTGTAGCGACCCTCAGACGACTCCACGGCGCTGATCGCGCGGGTCGGCGCTTTCACCGCCCCGCGCACGTCGCCGAGAACACGCCGCGACCAGCGGGCTGCGACACCGACATGCCCGCGATCGGGACCCCGAGCGCTTCGACCAGATCGTGATCGGCGTCGACATGACGTTCGGCAGCACGAAGGCGACCGCCGACTACTGCGCCGCATGCGTCTGGGGCTGGTCGGCGCCGCGCGCTACCTGCTCGGGATGTACGCGCGCGCGCGACGCAGCTCGAGCAGCAGGCCGCGATCAAGCGGCTGTCGACCGAGTACCCCGGCGCGGCGATCCTGGTCGAACGGGCCGCAGCGGGCGTCGGCACCGTCGAGCAGCTGACTGCCGCCGGCATGGACAACGTGATCGGCGTGCCCACCGGCAACCGCAGCAAGGCCGAGCGACTCGCGCTCGTCTCGCCGGCGATCGAGGCCGGCAACTGTTTCTTGCCGCTCGGGGCACCGTGGCTCTCGGACTTCACCGAGGAGCTTTCCGGCGCTACCCGCTCCGACGACGTCCAAGATGCGACTGCTTACTCTCTGGCCTACCTGAACACGCACAGCGGACTGGCAGCCGCGGTCGCCTACGTCGGCATCCACTTCGTCGATACGTCGTTCGGCGGCGCATCGTTCGGCGGCACCGTCGCGTCGGACGACGACGTCACGCACGTCAAGATCCAGGGCCGGCCATGGCTCTCGTGACCCTTTCGTCTCCGTCGAGAAACGGACGCATGTCCATGTCTCCCATGCGTCCGGCTGCGCGCAACCAGCCTCGACGGAGACACTTTTCGCGCCACGCGCACGACGCGCGTCCGCATTGACCCATTACGAAACGAGGACACCATGACCCCGAACCTGCCCATGCGGCGCGCACGACTCAAGAAGCTCGTGATCAACGAATTGTCCGGCGTCGACAGCCCGTGCCACCAGCACGCAAGGGCCGCGATCATGAAACGGGCGATCACCGACGCACCGGCTGCTGACGCCGCGCCCGTCGAGATCGCGGCGGATGCCCCCGTCGTCGTCGAGAAGCGGGTCGACCCGCTCGACGCCATCATTGCCGAGCGCGCGTCCTACGGCATCACCGCGTCGCGGTTCGACGCGCGGGTGATCGCCGAGCAGCGCGGTAAGGGCGTGTCCTATGCGAAGGCGTACGCCGCTGTCGCGGCATCCGACGTCGGCGCCCGCGAGCTCTCGGCCGACACAGCAGCACAGGCCGCTGCCAGGCGAACGCCCGTCGCGCCCGGGATGCTCTCGCCCGACGACCAGCTCGACGAGATGGCCGAGGCCTACGCGAAGCAGCACGGCGTCCCGGTCGCGAAGGCGTTCGCCGCGGTGTTTCGCAGCGACGAGGGCCGTGCGGTTTACCTGGGCAAAAGCGTCGCGAAACGCACCGCGAAGGCCGACCGTGCGAAGCGCGCCGAGGACGCTTCCGACCAGATCGCCGCGGTCGACGCCGAGCTCGAGCAGCTCGCAGCCGACCACGCGACCCGCAAGCGCGCGTTCGGCGAGGACTGCGATCGCGCGAAGGCGATGCTGCACGTCCGCAACACCGACAAGGGCGCAGGACTGATCGCGAAGCGGAACACAGCGCTCGCCGACCACAACGCGGCGCAGGCACCGGTGCTCGAGAAGTCCTCGCGCACGGTCGCGCTCGCGCAGGAGTTCGACGAGCTGTGCGCCGAGCACGCGCAGGAGCACGGCATGTCGATTGAGAAGGCGACGTCGCCGGTCATGCACAGCAAGCGCGGCCGCGAGGTCTACAACGCGCTCTCCGCGTCCGAGAAGGCCGACGCAACCGGCGACACCGAAGTCCAGTACGCGAAGCGCGAGCCCGTGAAGAAGCGGCGCAGCGAGCTGCTCGACCACGAGCTCGAGGTGCTCGCGAAGATCCGCGCGATGGACGAGGGCATCGGGTTCGACCGCGCGTTCCGCGAAGTGTTCAGCTCGCCCGAAGGCCAGCGGCTCTACTGCGAGGCCGAGGCCGCGCGCCAAGCGGGGGAGTAGTGTTCGCGGTCAAGCTCAACGACAACGTGCAGCCGCTGCCGCCCGAGCTCGAGCCGGCATTTCAGCGCTGGCTGTGCGTTGGCTTCGACCTGTGGCAGCGCGACGCGGACACGTTTCACCTGTGGATGACTGCGGCTCGCAGCACGTTCATCAGCGAGAAGCAGCCGGCCGCGACGCGTGTCGTCGATGAGTCATGGAGCGACGACTCGCTAGGTCTGGAGCGTACTGCCGAGATGTGGGGCCACGCGGGCTACCTGCTCGCGAACACTGACCCGCTGGTGTTTCGCGGATTCCGTGAAGCGGTGCGGCGCGCCGCGAGAGGATGACCATGAACGAACACGTGAAATGGAACCTGGTCGGCGCGCAGCTACTCAATCGAGACCCGGCTGCGTTCCGTCGCCTGCTCGTCGACGCGTACGCGCTGACCGGCAGGTGGACGCTGAACGACGACGGCGCGCCGTGTCCGTGGCCGATGGCGGTGCATCGTTGGCGCGAGGTCGGGCGTCTGCTCGCGGTTCGCCGTGACGGCACGCTCGCGAGCATCATTGAACGAGCGCAGGCCGAGCTTCAGTGACTGCATTACGAGACGCAGGAGAAGAACGCGAGAACGGGTTCGACGTCTTGATCGTAGGGATCGCCGTCTCCGTCGATCATTGCACAGCATCCATGAGCTCCTTCGCTGTCGAAGGTGGTCTCGCACGTCGTCTTGCCGTGATCGTTCTCGACAACGTCACAGGATGCACCAGACCAGCGCCGGTCCAGCGGGATCGAAGTGTCGTTCGGAGTGGGCGCGTTGTTGGCGCACATGGGCTCGCACGTCACCAAGTCAGCGCTGGCGGGGGAAAAATTCCACGCAGAACTGCACTGCGTCGGTTCGGTATCGACATCGGCATCAACGCCGCAAGCAGAGGCAACGACAGCAACCAACACCCAGAGCTTTCGCATATGCACGAGCATAACTATAGAAATCGTCCGCCGCTCGGCTTCGTCAACGCGTCGACGGGTGCCAGTGGGGTAGTCCAGTGACCGTCGTTGCTGCAACGCTGGCGCTCGGGCCGCCGCTGACCGCGTCCGGGGTGCTCGACAACGTCGTGCTCGAGGCCCGCATCGCCGGCACGGTCGGCAACGCGATCACGGTCGAGTTCAACGACGACTCGCTCGGCTCGGGCGGCGAGATCGACGAGGACGACGGTCTCAAGACAGTAGTGATCAAGTTCAGCGACGGCGTGACGACGCTCGCCGACCTGGCTGCGCTGTTCGCGGTGAGCGCTCTCGTGCAGATGACGGGCACGTGGACCGGGACCGACGTGCTGACCGCCGGTGACGATGAGTTCATCGCTACGAACCTCGCAGGCGGCATCGGGATCCTGCCCAGCTACGACGTGGACGAGGCGAGCACTGAACAGTCTCGGCCGATCGAGCTGTTCACGGTCACGCTACCGATGACGACCTACCGGTTCACGTCCGCGTGGCGCGATGTCGCGTTCGGCGGCGAGACCTTCACGGCGATCCCATCGAATCGCGGGCCGCTCGAGGTCGTCGCCGGCTCGGATGCGCGCGCTCTCTCGATCTACCTCCCGGTCGCCCACCCGCTCGTGCAGCGCTGGGTTTCGCGCGGCATCCCGCCGGGCCAGGCGCTGCTGACGATCGAGCGGCTGCAGCAAGTCAGCGGCGCGGCGCGGCGGATCTGGGACGGTCACCTTGCGTCGCTTGCGATCGAGGACGGCGCGGCTATGTTCCGCTGCCCATCGCAGCTCGACGATCCGTTGCGCGTCCGGCTACCGTCCGCGGCAGCGAAGCGAACGTGCAACCACATCCTGTACGACAGTCAGTGCAAGGTCGATCGCAATTCGTACGCGGTAGCGACGACGATCGCGACAATGGGCATCGACCCGACCAGCGGCTACGACACGATCACGGTCGCGTCGATGGGAGGTCACCCGACGCAGTGGGCGTATCTCGGCGAGGTGGTTCACGTGCTGTCCGGCGAGCGGCGGACGATCCTCGCGCAAGCCAGCACGCTGCTGTCGATCGACGTGCCGATCGTTGAAGCCGTCAACGGCGACGCGGTGATCGTCTACGCCGGCTGCGCTCACGACGTGGAGCAGTGCTTCCACCAGTTCAACAACGTCCAGAACTTCGGTGGGCACCCGCAGATGCCGGTCGACGTCGACTTCTACTCGTTCTTCGGCCGCGGCAACTTGGGCTTCAAGCATGTTTAACGAGATCGTCACCGGCAGCGCGGCTCTGTACACGCTCGGCAAGTTCATCTACCACCGGTGGTGGGGCGACAAGCCGAAGCGGCCGAAGCCGGGCGAGTTCAGCGTGCCGCGCACCGACGAGGGCGCACCGCTTCAGCTGTTCTGGGGGCGCATTCGGATCCGCCAGCCGGCGATCGTGTGGTGGGGCAACAGCGAAGCAATCGCGAACGAGGTCGGTAACGGCGACGTGTTCGTCGGGTACTCGTACAAGCTCGACATGCTGTTCGTGCTCGGCTCGCTTCTACGACTACCCGGTGGAGTTCGCCGACATGCGCGGCTGGGCCGGTGACATCCCGCTGGACATCGGCATCATCGACTTCCTCACGTTCGATCCGCCTGCTGCGTTGCCGGGCGACTTCGCGGCGGAGAGCGATCACCCCGGCGGAACCACGGTGCCACGTGGGTTCCTCGAGGTGTTCGACGGCTCGGCAACGCAGCAGGTCGGCAACGGCACGAACACGCAAGCGCCGCTGTGGAGCCGAACGCAGAACCGCATGATGACGGCGACGCCGGCCGTCGACGGGCGCTTTATCCCCGGGCTCCGCAACCAAGCGGCGGTCTGCCTGTACGAGATGTTCGTCGGCTCGTCGCCGCAGGTGCCGAGCTTCAGCTTCGAGGTTGCTTCGTTCACGACGCGCACCGGGCTGTTTCCGTCTCACCTCGCAGATGACGCGTGCCCGATCTCGGTCATCCACGACGTACTCACGAGCCCGTGGTCGAAGCTGAACCTGCCCGAGTCGCGGATCGACACCGCGTCGTTTGCGGTCGCGTCCGCCACGCTCTTTGCCGAGTCCCACGGCTACTCGCGGGTGCTCGATCAGGCCCAGGACGCGGTCGACATCATCGACGACGTTCTGCGGCAGGTCGACGGCGTCATGTACGAAGAGCCGGCCACGGGGAAGTTCGTCATCAAGCTCGTTCGCCAGGACTACGACATCGACGACCTGGACGAGCTGAACCCAGACAACGTGATCAACCTCGAGAACTTCGCGGTCGGCGGCTGGCAGGACATCATCAACGAAGTCCGCGTCACATTCACAGACCGCTCGCGCTCCTACCAGGACGGCACGGCGCGGGCGCAGAACCACGCGAACGCGGTCGGCCAGGGCAACAAGCTGCGCGTCACGACGATGCAATTCGCCGGCTGCTGCGAAGGACAGCTCGCGGCGCGTCTTGCGTCACGCGAGCTCGGGGCCGTGTCGCGGCCGAGCGTGAAGGCGAACGTGGTCGTGAATCGCGAGTTCCATCTCACGCGCCCCGGGGACGTGCTCGCGCTGACGTGGCCCGAGCTCGGCCTGGTGCGGATGCCGATGCGCGTCGCGTGCGTGGACCTGGGGCAACTCTACGACGGCAAGATCTCGCTGAGCTTGATCCACGACATCTTCGGGAAGCAGTGGATCGGGTAGCAGGCGCGCGCGGCTCAGCCACCCGCGAGCCAGCGGTCGCCCGAGAGCGGGCTGACGAAGACGCCGATGTGCGTCGCGAGGGTGGATCCCGGCCAGCTGCACGACGGCAAGATCAGGCTGGACCTGATCCACGACGTGTTCGCGGGGACGTTGAGCGGCGAACCGCTACGAGCTCTCGCCTTCGAGCACGCCGGCTTCGGTTTGGGCCTCGACCAGGGGCGAAAGGAAAGCGACCATCGCAGAGAGATCAGCCTGCGGGTCGAGGTTTTCTTGGTCGAAGAGCCGGTCGCGAAGTGTCCGGTCGACTTTTCGCAGGGTCTCGATGTACTCGTCACGCCGGTCTGCAATCAGTTCAGGGAATGATGGCCGTCCCGGAAGCATGTTGCCGAGCGCCATCGAAATAATCAGGTACGCGATCATCCTGGATGTTCGACCGTTGCCTCCGCGAAATGGGTGGATCCAGTTCAGGCGCCACAAGGCGTAGGCCGCACAATCGATCTCATGAACGCCTCGCGCGCGGTCTGCATTGATCCGGTCCACGAGTTCGGTGACAAAGTTCCTGACATCGGCCGCGTGTGCCGGTTGGTGCTCGCTGTCGCTGATCTTGATCTTGTCGCGAGCCGTGCGATAGGTGCCTCCACATCCGTAAATGCCCTGCACTGCGAGTGCTTGCAGTTGCAGCACGTGGGACTCGCGAAGTTCGCGAACGCTTCGTTCGCCGACGACCAGCGACGTAATGTAGTCGGTCTGCAGATCGGCGTTTACAGCCTCGAGGCTCGCCTTTTCTTCTGCTGAGCAGAGAAGTGGCGAATCAGTGGAGCGCCCGCTCACACGGCGATTCAGCGCTCGGAGTTCGCGTCGACTGCGCGCTCGACCATCTCGCGGGTGACGGCGGAGTTTTCGATCCGAGCGTTGCCATACGCGATGTCGATCCGCTGCTCACGGGTCGGAGTCGACGGCAGCTTTCCTTGCGCGATAAGCTCGAGCACCCGGTGCTTCAACTCGTCGTACTTGGGGAACATCGTGCTCTTTTACCGCACGCCGTACCTCCGGGCCAACAAGTGACCGCCCCCAGTTGGGGCGGGATCTATCAGCGAGGGCTAACTACTTGGAGGTTTTGGGAGAAGATCTCTCGCGCCGTTCCATTATCTCCGTCAGCTCGCCGAACCAGGTCGGCACGTTAGCGCTTGCGTGTTGGCTTCTTCGGCCCCGCCGCTTCCGCCATCGCGCGCTCGAAGGCGAGTGTGGCATCGGTGGCGTCCTTGTCGCTCCGGGACTGCCGCGTCATTGCTTGCGTGAAATCGTCCTCGTCGTTGACTAGTGCGTTCGCCTTCGCGACGGCGGACGTCATCGCATCGATCTCGACGCTTAGCGCGTCGAGAAACTCCTCGAGGTGCCCAGCCACTGCAATTCGAACACGTCGTGGTGCCCGCTGCAGCGGGCACGGGCTCCCGTCGGCTGCATCGTCGAACTTGTCGTCGCCCCAGTTGTCCTTCGCCGTCGACTGGCCAGTCCAGCGCTCGACCGCGAGACACCACACACCAGCCAGCTTCGCGTAGCCCAGGTGGTAGTACTCGTGGCGCTTGATCGGATCGCCCGAGTCAGATGCGGCGGTGTAGTCGCGCATGTCGAAGACACGGCCGCCCTTCACCCACCAGAACTCGACGCCCGATCCGTTCAGGCCCTCTTCGATCGTCGTGATCGTTGAGTTGAACTGATCGCTCTTGGCGTTGAGCTCGTTCGCCTGCTGCTGAATTCGCGCAAGCTTGTCAGAAATCGCCATAGCACCCTCGTTCGTTGTCGAAGTCATACACGTGTCGTTTCTCCCTCTCGAGGAGGGCTGTTGCCCGCGTGGGCGTTTTCAGAAGTGGCGAACGGGTTCAGACGCTCGCCGGTGTCAAAGGACAAGCTAGCAGCGACACCGCCGAGCTGTCCAGCGCGATGTTCCTAGGCGTGATCTCTCGCTGCCCCCCCGCTCGCGCCGCTCGTGCAGATCTGATCCGTATAACAAAACCGTTGACGGTTGCGTATAACGTAACTAGAGTGGTCTTCATGCCGAAGAACAAAACCACTGCATTCGACCGCACCACCGTCCTCTCCGACTTCGCACGCACGCAGCGCCTGGGCCGCGCGTCCCTGCCCGGGACCTACGACCGCACCGCGTTCGTGGCATCTCTGCTCGGGGAGGTCGACTCCATCGGCTGGCCGGACGACGCCCTGTTGAGCTTCATGGCGCTCGTGATCAAGCACGCGTGCCCCGACGCGCTCCAACGCATGGCGTTCGCGATCGAAAACGAGCGCGAAACGCTCACCTACATCGTCGAGTACGGCTGCGCCCCCGGCGACCCGTCGGCTTGTGAGCAGCAGGAGTGGTTCGCAAGGGCGGTGGCGTGATGTCCTACCAACTGATACGTCAGACGAATCATGTAGCCTGGCTCGAGATGGCCAAGCCCAGCGAGCCCGGCGCGATCGGCCGACCGTCGCGCACCGGCGACCCAACGATCCTGGTCGCCCTTCGCGTCACGCAAGCCGAGCGCGATCGCTACCAAGCGGCAGCCGAGGCCGCGGGCGTGTCGCTCTCGACCTGGATTCGCGCCGCGTGCGAAGCCCGAGCGGCGAAGCGTCGGGGGGTGCGATGAGCAAGGCAGCTCTCGCGAACAAAGCAGCCCGCGTGCGCGGCAAGAAAGCCGCCGCGACCTTCGCCGAGTTCGTCCGCACCGCGACCGCCACCACCGGCTACGACTACGACGACATCGCTGAGCAGGTGTATCTCGGGCTCATCTATCAGACCGACTTCCGCGAGTGGGCGAGGCCGGGGCTCGTCAAGCTCGTCCAAGCGCTGATCGAGTTCGCGCCTCCGGCCGATGCCCGAGCGATGAGCAAGTGGATCGCAGAGGACCTCAAGAGCAGCCGCTACTACGCGCGGCACAACCACATGCCGGACGACGACATCGCCCAGCGCGACTGCGCGGTCTGCCTCGCCCGCAAGAGGGCCGCATGAGCAAGCCCTACAAGCTGCCCAGCGGCTCGTGGCAGATCAAGTGGCTCGACGCCAACGGCAAGCGCTGCTCGAAGACGGTCGCGACGTACGAGCTCGCCCGTACCGAGCTGCGCCGGATCGAAGTTGGCACCGACGAGGCCAAGATCCGGCGCGAGCGGCTCGGGACTGGCGCGATGACCGTGGCCGAGGCCGCGGAGCGTTTCTTCGCGATGCTCAAGCGATCGCCGAGCGACACCGAGCGTCGCTTCCTGTCACGCAAGAAATCTCACACCAGTCACTACAACCTGCACATCAAGCCGCACCTCGAAAAAGTGCCGCTGTGCGACCTGTCTCCCGCCGTGCTGCGGCGATGGATCGAGGCGCTCGCTGTCACGCGGACCCAGCGGCCGGGTGAGAAGAAGAACGAAGGCGGTCGCACGCTGGCGGCATCGTCGATCCGGACCGCGGTGTCGACGCTGCGTCAGATCGCGAAGGCCAGCGACGTGCCGCTGCAGGTCACCCTCTCGGACTCGCTGCGGCAGAAACGCCGCCGGTCGCGGCCGCGCGCGCTGCAGTGCATCGAGGACGTCCGCGCGCTGATCGACGCCTGCACCGATCCGTGGTTTCGCGTCGCGGTCGCGCTGGCCTGCTACAGCGGGGCGCGCCTCGGGGAGATCGCGAGCCTGCGCTGGCGGCACATCGGCGACCAGACGATCACGATCGCGAGGTCGTGGGAGGGTCCGCTGAAGGCGCGCTACGAAGACGACGAGCAGGGGGCACGCGTGGTGCCGCTCGACCCCGAGCTCGCCGCCATTCTCGCCGCTTGGCGTAACGCGACCCAGGGCGGCCCCGACGACAGGATCGTGCTCGTGGGCGGCACCCGGCCGATGCGCGAAGGCCACGAGGACATGGCCGCGAAGACCCAGTCGGCCTGCAAGCGGGCAGGGCTCACCCCGCTGACGTTCCACGCCCTACGGGCCAGCTTCGCGACCATCGTCGCCGACCACGGCCTGCCGGTGTCGTCGCTTCAGGTCCTCATGGGACACGCCGACGTCCGGACGACCGGGATCTACATGCGACCCGAATCGTCGCGTGCGGCGCTCGACCCTCGAGCTCGGCTGAGTATCCACGCTGGTTCCACGTCCGCCGAACCTGACGCGCGAGACCTGAATTAACCTGTAATTTCGAGCCGGTGCGCGGGTATGATCCGCGGACCTGCTGATTACGAATCAGCTGCTCTACCACTGAGCTACACCGGCAAAGGTAGGGGCTAAGGGGTACCCGAGAGCGGGGCGTCGTGCAAGACGTCCGTGCGGGATCGCGCGGCTGTCTCGAAGGCTCAGGCCAAGCGCTGCTTGCGGCGCCTGGCGCGGGCGGCGCGGGCGGCGCGCCATGCCGTCACGGGCGCTGCCGCGTCGCCCGAGACGCGGACCCGCGGCCGGATCACGAACGAGGGCCGAACGGGATCGTGATCGCGAGGAACGCGAGCCACCAGCGCGGACCGTGGGTCGCGAGCGCGAACGGCCGGCCCGCGGCGGGCTCACTGACGAGGCGGACGCGGCGCGGGATGGCTACAGCGCACCGGACCACACCGCGCGGATCGCGGCGACCGCATCGGCTCCGTGCGCCCGTGCGATCGCCCGGCGGGCCGGATCGATCCCGCCGATCGCGACCAGCCGTGCTGCCGTGACCGCGCGCGCGGCGGTGAGCGCCTCGGGGCCGAGCGGCGACGACTTGCCCGGCGTGTCCCAGATCGGCCCGAGGACGATCAGATCGGCGCCGGTGGCCGCGGCGACCGCGTCGATCGAGTGCGTCGAGACGCCGATCACGAGGTGCGGGGCGAGCGCACGTGCATCGGCGATCGGCATGCCCCGCTCGGGCAGGTGCACGCCATCCGCCCCGGCGGCGAGCGCGACATCGAGCCGATCGTTGACCAGCACCCGTGCACCCGTGGCGCAGGCGGCGCGAACGAGCGCGAGCAGCGCGCCACCATCGAGATCCTTCTCGCGGACCTGGACCACCAGCGCGTCGCCGGCCCGGGCATGCACGCGCGCGATCGCGGCGCCGAACGCGGCAGCGATCGCGGGCCAGTCACCGGATGCGAGCACGGCCGGATCGACCATCCGCGCGCGCTCCGTGATCGCGACGAGCTGGATGTTCGAGAGCCAGTCCACTACTCGATCAGGCCGGCATTCGGCGACGACGCGTTCGCGTAGTCGCGCCGCGGCATGCGGCCGGCGCGGAACGCCTTACGCCCGGCGTCGACCGCGAGCCGCATCGCCTCGGCCATCAGGACGGGGTGCTTGGCCCCGGCGATCCCGGTGTTCATCAGCACCGCGGTGCACCCGAGCTCCATCGCGATCGCGGCATCCGACGCGGTGCCGACGCCGGCATCGACGATCACCGGCACGTCGACGTTGTCGATGATGAGGCGGATGTTGTGCGGGTTGCGGATCCCGAGCCCCGAGCCGATCGGTGCCGCGAGCGGCATCACCGCGAGGCAGCCCGCGTCCGCGAGCCGCTTGCAGGTGATCAGATCGTCGGAGCAGTAGGGCAGGACCTTGAAGCCGTCGGCGACCAGCCGCTTCGCCGCCTCGACCGTCGCCGTGTTGTCGGGGAACAAGGTCTTCGGATCGCCGATCACCTCGAGCTTCACCAGCTCGTCCATCCCGAGCTCGCGCGCGAGGTGGAGCGTCCGGATCGCCTCGTCTGCCGAGTAGCAGCCGGCGGTGTTCGGTAGGAGGATGTACTTCTTGCGATCGATCGCATCGAGCACCGTCGGCTGCTTGCTCGACAGGTCGACGCGGCGGAGCGCGACGGTCACGATCTCGGCGCCCGACGCAGCGAGCGCGGCGCGGGTCTCGTCGAGCGACGCGTACTTCCCGGTTCCAACGATGATGCGCGACGACAGGGTGCGTCCCGCGAGCTGCCAGGTATCCACGGTCACGAGCCTCCTCCGACGAACGTCACGAGCTCGAGGCGGTCCCCGTCGGCGAGGGTGGTCGTGGGATGCTGGGCGCGAGGTACGACCTCGCGATTGCGCTCCACGGCGACCCGGCGATCGCCGAGGCCAAGCTCCACGATCAGGACCGCAATGGTCGTACCGGTGGGAACCGTGCGGGGGTGGCCGTTGACGACCAAGTCGATGCTCGTCGACATCGGACGCGGACCCTACCACCGATTGCCAGGGTGCCACCTCCAGGCCCCAGCCCGAGGATGGAGGGTCCGGGATTCACTCCCGGACCCGGGGCATGACGCACCAGGCCAAATGTGACGACCACGACATCCGTGCCGTGGTCGCGATCGGTTTTGTGAAGAATTCGTCACGGTTTCGGTGGGTGTCAGGGGTGTCAACCCACCGGAACCACATTCCGGACCCCGTGATCCCCCGTCGGGCACACCAATCGCAGAGTGAGTCTGCGGGTCGTCGCCCCGAGGAGCTTAATTTATATGACTTTAGGAATCGCTCGCCCTGTCATGTCTTCCCTGTCGCCGTCACCGATGGCAATCCGTTCCGCGGACCCACGGGTCGCGGGGGAAGATCCTGCGCGGATTCGCGCCACCATCGCGCGCGCGCCGTTGTTCGCCGCGCTGCCAATCTCCGCGATCGAGGATCTGACCGCACGGGTCAGCGTCCGCCGGGTCGCGGTGGGTTCGGCGGTCGTCGCCCAGGACGAGCCTGGGGACTCGATGTTCGTGATCATGTCGGGGCGGGTGAAGGTCGTGATCTTCGGAGAGAGCGGTCGCGAGGTGACGCTGTCACTGCTGCGCGCCGGTGATTCGTTCGGTGAGATGTCGCTGTTCGATCAGGCCCCGCGCTCGGCGCACTGTCTCGCGATCGAGCCCACCACGTTGCTCGTGCTGTCGCGCGAGGACCTGATGCGCCACATCGCGTCGCATCCGCGCACGTCGGTGAACCTGCTCGGTGAGATGGCGCGCCGCCTGCGCCGCGCCGACGAGACGATCGCGCAGCTCGCGCTGTGTGACGTCAACGAGCGGCTGATCCATCGCCTGGTCGGGCTCGCCCGCGAGGAAGGCGCCTCCAGTCCCGATGGCCTGGTCGTCCGCCGCCGCCCGACGCAGCAGGAGCTCGCGAACATGATCGGTAGCTGTCGCGAGACCATCTCGCGTGCGTTCAACCAGCTCGCGCGCGACGGGCTCATCATCCCGCGCGGTCGCTCGCTCGTGGTGACGCCCGCGCTGATCGAAAAGTGCGAGAAGAAGAAGGCCGCCGCGTAGCTTCCAGATTCGCCTGCAAAGCGAGTCGGCGCCGCGGTCGAGAGACCGTGGCGCCTTTTCGTTTCCGAGCACATCATCGTGTGGACGGTGAACACATGCACCCCATGCGCAACGCCGTAGCCATCGTCGCATTCGTGAGCATGCTCCCCGGATGTCGGCGGTCCGAGCCGGGCGGCGCGCGCGACGAGGTGGCGCCGGTCAGCGACTCCGGGGGGGCTCATGTCACCTATGACGCACGGCTGGCGTCGGGTCTCCGGCTGGGGCGTCTGGTGAGCGCACATCGCGCGCGACCCGATCCGGGCTCGTTGTCCGAGATTCGGACACTGCTCGACTGGCAGTGTCACGAGTGGGAGCGTCCGCGCATGGAGGTCGCGGCCTTTGCGGATGCGAGGTTCGCGCGAGCACGCTCGATCTTCTGCGACCACGCCACGCTCGATACCGGAGAGAACCTCGTGTTCGAAGGCGGTACGTGGAGCTATCGTCGCTAAGGCCATCAGGCGGCGAAATCAAGTCAGCGTTCAAGGTCGGGCGTGATCCAGCTCTCGACAGCTGGCACGCGCTTGACACTCGTCGAGGGACAGGCCCAGATCGGGCCAGTCTGGTATGAAGATGCATCCGGCGACGATGATCCGGCGCACGCGGATCGAAGTCGATCTCGCGGCGATCGTCGGCAATGCCCGCACGGTCCGCGCGATCGCTGGCACGGAGCTCTACGCCGTGGTCAAGGCCGATGCGTACGGCCACGGCGCGATCGAGGTCGCGCGTGCGCTGACCCAGGCGCGAGCGGCCGCGGGCTTCGCGGTCAGCCTGGTCGAGGAGGGCGTCGCGTTGCGCGAGGCCGGCATCGTCGCGCCCGTCCTGGTGATGGGGCCGAGCCAGCACGGCGGCGAGGACGAGATGGTCGCCGCCAATCTGACGCCGGTGATCGGCAACGCCGCGGACCTCGCGCCGCTCGCCGATGTCGCGCGCAGGCGCGGGCCGTTCGACGCGCACCTGAAGGTCGACACCGGGATGGGCCGGCTCGGGATCCCGGTCGAGGACGCGGCCGAGCTGGCGACGCTCGCCGCGCGCGACGGCATCCGCGTCGTCGGGCTGATGACGCACTTCGCGTGCGCCGACTCCGATGATCCCGCCGATCCGCGCTCGCAGACCCGCGACCAGCTGAGGCGGTTCGCCGAGGTCGATCGCGCGGTCACCGCGACCGGCGCGCCGCTGCGCCTGCGGCATGCGGCGAACAGCTCGGGCGCGCTGATGTTCGCCGACGCGCGGTTCGACTTCGTGCGCACCGGCATCGCGCTGTACGGAAACGGGCGCTGGCCCGATGGCGCCACGCGGACCCAGGCGATGCGCGTCGTCACCGAGATCGCGCAGCTGCGCACCGTCGAGGAGGGCGGTACGGTCGGCTACGGCGCGTCGTGGCGGGCCCCGCGGACCAGCCGGGTCGCGGTGTTGCCGATCGGCTACGCCGACGGCGTGCCGCGCCGGATGGGGGGCCACGCGGAGGCGGCGATCCGGGGTGTGCGCGTGCCGCTCGTCGGTCACGTCAGCATGGACATCGCGATCGCGGACGTCACCGGTGTGCCCGATGTCGCGCTCGGAGATCCCGTGGTGCTGCTCGGGCGCGCCAGTGGGGGCGTGTCGATCACGACGGCCGAGTTCGGTGCGTGGGCGCAGCTTTCGGAGTACGAAGTCACCTGCGGCATGAGCAAGCGCGTCCCCCGTACGTACGTCGGTGATCCGCCGTGAGTCGCAAGCGCGACACGCAGCGCGGCGCAGCGCCAGGCCCGAATGACGTCGATCCAGATCAGGAGCCGACCGACATCCGCGGCGACGACGAACCGACCGACATCCGGGGCGATCTGTCCGCGAGTTCGACCGCACCCGGCGTCGGTGTACCGCCGGTGCCACCAGCCCCTCCCGGCGAAGCCGCACCCTCCCCACCACCCGCGCCGGCGCAGCCCACGGCCCCGCCCACGGTGGGCCAGGCGGTCGCCACCGGGTTCAAAGATGCAGGCGCGCCGGTCGTCCGCTTCCTCGACATGGTCGGCGGCCACCTGCTGTTGATGATGCGTGCGCTGTCGTGGCTGCCGCGCCGCCCGTTCCGGTTCGGCAATTACCTCGAGGCCGCGGAGTACATCGGCTTCGGCAGCCTGCCGATCGTGCTGCTGGTCGGGTTCTTCACCGGCGCCGTGATGTCGCTGCAGTCGGTCGCGGCATTCAGCCAGTTCGGCCTCGAGTCGTTCTCCGGCGGCACCACGGGCAAGGCGCTCGCGATCGAGCTCGGCCCGGTGCTGACCGCGCTGATGCTGTCCGGGCGCGCAGGCGCGGGCATCGCGACCGAGCTCGGCACGATGCGGATCTCCGAGCAGATCGACGCGCTCGAGTCGATGGCCGTCAACCCGGTGCAGTACCTCGTGCTGCCGCGCCTGATCGCCGCGATGATCGTGACGCCGATCCTGGCGCTGCTGTTCTTCGTTGTCGGGATGGGCGGCGCCTACCTGGTCGCCGTGATCCTGAAGGATGTCGATCAGGGCCAGTGGGTCGCGAACCTGCGCGACATTGTCGTACCTGTCGACGTGCTGCAGGGCCTGATCAAGAGCGTGTTCTTCGGATTCATGGTCACCCTGATCGGCTGCTACCAGGGCTTCAACGCGAGCGGCGGCGGGCGCGGCGTCGGGATGGGCACCACGCGCGCCGTCGTCATCGGCTCGGTGTCGACCCTGGTGCTCGATTACTTCCTGACCGACATCCTGCTCTCGATCCTCGGCTCGGGCAAAGGTGGGATCTGAAGTGTCGAACTGGGATCCGATCAGCAAGCTCGCTCCCGGCGCGAGGTATAAGGACGACTCGGTGAGCAGTCCCTGGATTCACGACGCGCGAGCCACCGCATGAAGACGGTGTCCGCAGGCGTTCGCGTCGCGATCCTGTTCCTGTTGCTCGCCGTCGGCGGGTACCTGGTGTGGAAGAACCTCGGGCAGGACCCCGCGGGCTCGGACAACTACACGCTGTTCGCGAAGTTCCGCGACGCCTCCGGCCTGCCGACCGGCAGCAAGGTCGTGATCGCTGGCCTGCCCAAGGGCGAGGTCACCGGGCTCGAGGTCGACGGCCGCTACGCGAAGGTCACGTTCAAGATCGACGACGAGATCAAGGTGTGGTCGAGCGGCGTCGTGATCAAGAAGGCGACCTCGCTGCTCGGCGACAACTACCTCGAGATCGACCCGGATCGCCGGTCAAGCAGCTGCCCGATGGCAGCAAGCAGTCGTTCACCGAGCTCGGCCCGAAGTGCGCGACGTATGGCGACTCGGATCGCGTCAAGGCCGACGCCTGCCGCCAGGTCCCCAATGTGATCGAGGCGACCACGCCGGACCAGCTGATGCACCGCATCGAACAGACGCTGCCGAACGTCGATCGCGTGCTCGAGAGCGTGCGTGATCTGTCAGAGGACGTGCGCCGGATCGTGAACGGCCCGCTGCAGTCCGTCGCGACGCGGATCGACGGCCTGGTCCAGAAGGAGGCCGACACGGTCGCCAGCATCATCGAGCGCGCGGATCGCTCGATGGCCAAGATCGAGCAGATCGCAGACGACCTGCGCGCGATCACGAAGGGCGCGGATCCGCAGATCGCCAGCATCCTCCGCAACCTCGACGCGGCCTCGGCCGAGGCCAAGGATCTGGTCGCGACCGCGAAGTCAGAGCTCACCCAGACCGGCGACGCCTTGCGCGGCAAGCTCGACAAGCTCGACGGCGTGATCAACAACACCGAGTCGATCACGGCGAAGATCGATCAGGACAAGGGCACGCTCGGCCGGCTGGTCAACGATCCCGCGATCGCGGACAACGTCGAGCAGATCACCGATGATGCCAAGGGCTTCCTCGGCACCCTGTTCGGGCTCAAGGCGTACGTCGGCCTGCGCAGCGAGTACAACTACTTTGCCCAGCTCGCGCGTCACTACGTCACGGTCGAGCTCCACACGCGCCCCGACAAGTTCTACCTGATCGAGCTCGAGAAGGGCCCGCGCGGCAACTATCCCGACGTCACGCTGACGTTCGATCCCACGGTCGATCCCAACAACTGGATCCGCAAGAGCGTGATCGAGGACAAGGTCCGGTTCACGTTCCAGTTCGCGAAGCGGTTCGGCTGGCTGACGCTGCGCTATGGCCTCAAGGAGTCGACCGGCGGCATCGGCGCCGACGTCGACATTCAGCCGTTCTGGAACCGCGGCCTCAAGCTCTCGGCCGACGTGTTCGATGCGACGTTCGATCGCTTGCCGCGAGTCAAGCTCACCGCGGCGTGGGAGTTCATGCGGCACCTCTACGTGCTCGGCGGCGTCGACGAGCTGATCAACAACCCGGAGAAGCTTACGATCGTGAAGGGTAACTCCGAGGTCCCGATCCAGTTCGACGAGTTCCGGTTCGGTCGCGATTACTTCTTCGGCGCGATGCTGAAGTTCAACGACGAAGATCTCGCGGCGCTGCTGACCGTCGGCGGCTCCGCGGTCGCTGGCGCCGCAAACTAGCTCAGCGGTCGTGCGTGATGCGCACGCGTGCGATCAGCTCGCGGAGCTCGTCGTCGTCGACGCTCGCGACCTCGTTGACGATCCGCTCGCGCGCCGCGCCGGTCGCCGGCATCGTGAACGGCACCACGGGCGGGACCGGGCGTGCGTGGGTCCGCAGCGTCACCGGATCGCGCGGCTTGCGACCGGCGAGCTTGAACTTGACGTCGTCGAACAGCCGCGGCTCGCCGAGCCGATCGACCAGCCCCTTCACGAGCTGGGTGCGCAGCAAGTTGAGCTCGTGCAGCCAGGCCGAGGTCGCGACCTCGATCCACAGCACGCGCTCGTGGATGCCGTCGGCGCGCGTGCGCTGCGCGATCCGCGGTCCCACCAGCTCGCTCCACTCGGTGTCGAGCCGGCCGGCGCGGACGTGGTCCGACAGGCCGTGGTAGGCGAGGGCGGCGGCCACCGCCTTGGCCGCGGGGGTCACCTCGCGTGCGCGGACCGGGCGCCGGCGCGGCTTTGGTTTCATGACGCCCGCAGGCGCCGGATCAGCTCGCGAAGCCTGCGCTCGCCATCCCCATCCCTGCTCACGAACCGGAGCCCCGAGCCGCCCGTCGGGACGTGGTACGACACGCGGCCCGCGATCGCGATCGCCGCGGCGCCGCCAGGCGGGACCACCTCGAGCGTGAGCTCGGTGTCGATTGGCAGCGGGTCGGTCGTGGTCAGGAGGGCCCCGCCGACGCCGATCTCGGAGATCGCGCACTCGACGAAGTTGGAGCTGTTGGTCACCCGGTAGCGCACGGCGACCGACACCGGCAGCCGGTGGTGCTTGCGGCGCGGCACGTCGGTTCGCTTGCCGGCAAACACCTCGTGGAGGAACGTCAGCTTGACCTGCTCGTCGTCGGCGAGCTCGACCGTGGCGCCGGCACGCACGCGCATCCGAGGTAACGCCGGACGCCAGGTCTGAACCGCCCCACGCACCAGCACCTTGTTCGGCAGTAACTGCGACGAGACCTCGATGATCACCGTCTGCCCGGGCTCGAGCTCGTCGGTGGTGGGCACGAACACGGGCTGTGCCACCGAGTCACCCGGGGCCAGCTCGCGCCACTCATCGGCCGAACGAATCCGAAGCTTGAGAATAACCATCGACGCCAAAGCGACCGTAGCAGAGCCTCACATGCAAGCGCCATAGCTCAGCTGCGACGGAACCGTAGGGCCCACACCTTCAACAGCCCCTCGACAAAGATCGCACGCGACATCTTGGACTGGCCAACCCGGCGATCGACGAACACGATCGGGGTCTCGACCAGCCGCAGGCCCTTTTGCAGCGCCCGGTACTTCATCTCGATCTGGAAGCTGTAGCCATTTGACGTGATGGTCTGGAGATCGATCGCCTCGAGCGCGCTCTTCCGCCAGCAGATGAACCCCGCAGTGAGATCGCGCACGTCGACCCCGAGCACGCTCCGGGCATACAGGCTGCCGCCCTTCGACAGCAGCCGGCGGCCGAGCCCCCAGTTCGCGGTACCACCGCCCGGCACGTAGCGCGAGCCGACCACGAGATCAGCGCCGTCCTCGGCCAGCGCGAGCATGGTGGGCAGGTACGAGGGGTCGTGGCTGCCATCGGCATCCATCTCGAACAGGAAGTCGTAGCCGCGGGCCATCCCCCACGTGAAGCCCTCGACATACGCGGTGCCGAGGCCGAGCTTGCCGGCGCGATGCATGACGTGAACGCGCGGGTTGTCAGCCGCGATCTCGTCGAGCAGCTGGCCGGTCCCGTCGGGCGAGTTGTCGTCCACGAACAACAGGTCGGTCCCGGGCAACGCCGCGAGCAACTGCGCGGCGATCCCGCCGGCGTTGTCGCGCTCGTTATAGGTCGGCACCACGATCAGCGACTGCGACACGCGCGGACGATAGCGATGCAGCGCCGATGTGGCAACAGCGCGCGCGGCTAGCCGCGCTATGCTCCCGTTGGTGCGGTCCCGTCGCGCATGGGTCTACGTCCTCTCGGTCGCGGCGTTGCTCGTGCCGGCCGCCGGGATCGCGTACCTCGGGGCGGTGTCGTATCGCGACGAGCGCGGCGCGGTGTCGGCGCAGAACGAGCGCCAGCGCCGGGTCGCGCTCGGGATCGCGGCGCGGATCGATGGCGCGATCGAGGCCGCGCTCGACGTCGCGCTGCTCGCGAGCCAGGCGTCGTCGCACGGCCAGGCGAGCACCGGGACGCCGCTCGCGCGCTACTGGTTCTCGATCGGCCCGGATCAGGCGCTCGAGTTTCCACGTGCGAGCCCCGACGGCGTCGAGCGCAGCGACTTCGACCTCGGCACCGGGTGCGCACGCGCCCGACTCGAGGACTGCCTGCGCGCGCTGTCGACCCGGCAATCCCGGATCGCGCGGCTCCACGTCGCGCAGGGCCACGAGGCCGCGGCGAGCTGGGCGCGTGCGCTGCAGATGTACGGCGCGCTGGCCCCGTTCGACGACACGGGACCCGCCGCGCTGCTGGGGCTCGCCCGTGTCCATCGCAAGCTCGCCGAGCCCGGGGCGGCGGGCCGCGCGCTCGCCGAGCTCGAGCGGCGGTTTCCCGAGCGCACGTTCGATGGCGTCCCACTGCGGCTCGCGAGCGCGACCTTGCGCGCCGAGGCGGGGCCCGACCGGCTGCTCGCGGTGGCCGAGGACGTGCTCGCCGGCAAGTACGCGCTCGATCCGATCCTGCGGCTCGGCGTGCTCGCGCGGCTGCGCCAGCGGTTGCCGAAGGAGCTGCCACCGGCGCTGCAGCAGCGACGCAGCCTGCTCGACGAGCGTGTCGCGTCGATCCGCAACGAGGCGAAGGCGGCGGCCGGGCTGGCGGAGGACGTCGGCGAGATCGTGAAGACCGCCACGCCGGCATGGCGCGGTCGCGTCGCGACCCGCGAACCGCTGCGCACGCTGCTGTACCGGCGGCGCCCCGACGGCGGTGTGATCGGGATCTCGGTCGATGCGCCGATGCTCGAGGCGGCGGCGACGTTCGACCGCAGCGACGAACGTGGCGTCGCCCGCGGCGCGCGCCCGCTGGTGCTCGCCGCCGGTGCGTCGGCCGGACCCGATCTGCGCACGATCGTCCAGGTGCCGCTCGGCACGCAACTGCCGCACCTCTCGCTCGCCGTGGTCAACCCGGCGACCGAGCCCGATCCACTGGATGCCGTGATCCGCGAGCGCTCGCAGCGCCACGTCGTCTACACGTCCGCGCTGGCGATCGCGCTCGGGCTCGGGCTGCTCGCCACCATCCGAGGCGCGGTTCGTGCGCGCGAGCTCGCGCAGCTGAAGAGCGACTTCGTGTCGACCGTCTCGCACGAGCTGAAGACCCCGCTGACGTCGATCCGCATGTTCGCCGAGATGCTCGAGCAGGGCGTCGCGAAGGGCGACCTCGAGAAGATGGCGCGCTACCA
Source organism: Kofleriaceae bacterium (assembly GCA_037720695.1). GTDB lineage: Bacteria > Myxococcota_A > Polyangia > Haliangiales > Haliangiaceae > JABFXX01. Next base: position 40,182 of record JBBJLY010000023.1, read on the forward strand.
CGGCGTGATCGTGCAGGAGAGCCACCGGCTCGGCCTGCTGATCGCGAACCTGCTCGACTACGCGCAGATCGAGCGCGGCACGCGCCGCTACGCGCCGAGCCGGCAGCGGATCGTCGAGGTCGCACGGCACGCGGTCGCGACGTTCGAGACCCTCCGCGATCCCGAGCTCGGGGTGCGCAATCCGATCCATGTCGAGGTGTCTCCGGAGGCCATGCGCGCCGAGATCAACGTCGATCGCGAGGTCCTAGTGCAGGCGCTCCTGAACCTGGTGTCGAACGCGGCCAAGTACGGCGGCGAGGCCCCGATCCAGGTCAGCGTCGGCGCCGAGGCGACGACCACGGGGATCTCGGTGCGCGATCACGGCGCCGGCATCCCGGCCGCCGAACAGCCGCGGATCTTCCGCGAGTTCTATCGCGCACCGGAGGCGTACCGCTCGGGCGTCGAGGGCACCGGCCTCGGGCTCGCGCTGGTCAAGCGCCACGTCGAGGCGCTCGGTGGCACGGTCGAGGTCGCCTCGGCGGTCGGGCAGGGCGCGACGTTCACGCTGCACCTGCCACGCGCGGCGGCGGAGGTCGGATGACGCGCATCCTGGTCGTCGAGGACGATCCGTCGATCCGCATGGGCCTCCAGGACACGCTGACCGCGAAGGGCTACGAGGTCGAGGCGGTCGGGCGGGGCATCGAGGGTGCGGATCGCGCGATCAGCGGCCGGTTCGACCTCGTCGTGCTCGACGTCATGCTGCCCGACATCGATGGCTTCGAGGTCTGCCGGCGGATCCGCAGCGGCAAAGGCGCGGTGCGCAGCCTCCCCGTGATCATCCTGTCCGCCCGCGGCGCCGAGCTCGATCGGGTGCGTGGCCTCGAGCTGGGCGCCGACGACTACGTGACGAAGCCATTCTCGCTGATGGAGCTGCTCGCGCGCGTCGCGTCGGTGCTGCGGCGCGCCCAGGGCGAGACACCCGAGCCGATCGCCCTCGCATTCGGCGAGGTCGAGATCGATCTCGTCGGCCAGGTCGCGAGCAAGCGCGGCCAGCGCATCGAGCTGCCGAGCCGCGCATTCGCGATCCTGAAGGTGTTCGCGCGCCGGCCCGGCGAGGTCGTCGATCGCGACACGCTACTCGATGAGGCGTGGGGCTACGAGGACTATCCGAACGCGCGCACGGTCGACAACCACCTGGTCAAGCTGCGGCGCGCGCTCGAGGACGAGCCCGAGAAGCCGCGCTACCTGGTGACCATCCACGGCGCCGGCTACAAGCTCGACGTGCCGAAGGATGCGGTGCGATGGGCGCATCGTTGAACCCCTCGTTGAACCCATTGTTGCTCGTCCTGGCTGCGCTGGTCGGGTGCGGCGAGGACACGCGGCGGCCAACCGAGCCGGTGCCGTCGCCCGCGCTCGCGCGCAGCGCGGCGGATCCTGCGGTCGGCATGACGACCGAGCTCGACAGCGTGACCGCCACGTTCGGCGATGCCGTGCTGTCCGAGATGATCGGCGACGAGCCGGCCGCGCGCAGCGGCTTCGAGGCCGTGCTGGCGGCGCCCGGCACGCCGTCGTTTCTCGCCGCGCGGGCCGCGCTCCACCTCGCGCAGATGGATGCCCGACGGGGTCGCCGCCGATCGGCGCTCGATCTCGCCGCGCGCGCTGCGGCGCTGGCACCGTCGGATGTCGTGATCGGCGAGGGGGTCGCCGTGCTCGAGGCCGACGACGTCGGCACCTCCGATGTCCGTGGGCCGCGACTCGGTACCCAGCTTCCCGGGGTGCCCGCGAACGTGGCCGAGGCATGGGCTGCCGCCGAGCGCGCGTTCGGGGCGGTCCACGCGCTGCGCCCGCGGGCGCGGATCGAGGCGGTCTCGAAGTCGGTCGATCAGAAGGTCGGCGCGACCGAGGAGGCGGCGACCCGGTACCGGGCGATCGCACTCGCCGGCGGGATCGCAACGATCGCCGCGCAGTACCGGATGGCCAGCCTGTATCACCACCTCGCGCTGACCCTGCTGCTGTTCGAGGCGCCCGCCGAGCTCGCGACCAAGCTCGCGCAGGAGTTTCGCCGCACGCTGCGCGTCCGCGGGCTCGCGTATCTGAAGAAGGCCGTGGCCGAGTACCGCGCCTGCATCGCCGCCCCCGAGCAAGCCGAGCTGTGGCGGCTGGCGGCCGAGACCGATCTGCGCCGCGCGCTCGACGTGCTGGGTGCCGGTGGCGTCAAAGTCTCGGACGGTTAGGCGTATGATCGGCGCGTGGCGATCGTCTCGATCGACGGCGTCGTGGTCCCGCCCGAGGCGGCGCGGATCTCCGTGCTCGATCGCGGCTTTCTCTACGGCGACGGCTGCTTCGAGGTGTTCCGGACGTGGGATGGCGTGGCCACGGATCTCGAGGCCCACGTCGACCGGCTGTACGAGACCGTGCGGTACCTGGCGCTGCGAGCGCTCGAGCGCGTGAAGCTGATCGACGCGATCTACCGGACGATCGCAAAGGCCGGCCGCGGCGAGCATCGCATCCGCGTCATCCTGACGCGCGGCGAAGGTGGGCTCGGCCAGCGGTTCGGCGAGCTCGGGCCGGGTCACGCGATCGTGATCGTCGACGAGCTGCTACCGCAGCCGGAGGAGGTGGGGCTCGCGATCGTCGACTGGCCGCTGCCCCGCCGCACGGGCCCTGGACACAAGACGCTCGCATATCTCGATCCGCTGATCGCGCGCGAGCTCGCGCGTGCCGCCGGTGCGGACGACGCGATCCGCCTCGATGCGGCGGGAAACGTGAGCGAGGGCGGGACCTGCAACGTGTTCGCGGTCGTCGGTGGGACGGTCGTCACGCCGGGTCGACCGCGGTGCACTCCCGGATCGTGCGAGCGCGCGTACTCGCGCTGTGCACGCGGGAGTCGATCAAGTCCGCCGTGCGCGATCTCACGGTGCGCGAGGTACATGCCGCGGAAGAGCTGTTCGTGACCAGCTCGCTGCGCGGCATCGTGCCGGTGACGCGGCTGGACGCGGTCATGAAGACCCCTGGCAGCATCACCCGACGGCTCGAACACGCGTACGCGACGGCGATGCGCTCCGCATCGGCTGTACTATAGTCGTCCGACTGATGGCGAAGGACGTCCGTGCCCTGCGCGACGAGGCAGCCGCGGCGACCGCCGCGGGCAAGTACAAGCGCGCGCTGGCCGCGTACCTCGAGCTCGAGCGACTCGAGCCCCGCGATGCGCAGTGGGCGAAGCGCGCGGCAGAGACCTATCGCCGGCTCGGCAACAACAAGAACGCGATCGAGGCGTACGTCCGCTCGGCCGAGCGCTATGCGCAGAACGGGTTCCTCGTCCAGGCGATCGCGGTCTGCAAGCTGATCTTGCAGATCGATCCGCAGCACGCGCAGACGCTGCACCGGCTCGCGCAGATGATGGAGCTCAGCGTCACCGGCCCGACACGCGCGGCCAGCATGGCGGAGAACAACCCGTCGCTGTACGACACCCAGAGCGTGATGGCGATCCGGCGTGCCAACACCACCATCCGGCCTGCGATGCCCGACGATCGCGAGGAGCCGGTCCGGCGTCAGAAGCCGACCACACCCCCGATCGCGATGCCGCGCACGAAGAGCAAGCCGATCGTGCTGCCGGAAGGCGCCGCGCTCGAGACCGTGTCGCTCCAGAAGGAGGTCTCGACCTCGCATCCGCACAACGGCGATGTCCCCGGGGTCCACGTGATCCCGCTGGACGACGAGCTCGAGGTCGAGGACGACACGGTCAACTACGACCGCAGCTCGATGCCGGTGATCGAGATCGAGCCGCCGGATGGCTCACCGTACGAGACCGAGATCGACGAGGCGCTCGAGCTCGAGCTCGTGGACCTCGAGGAGATCCCGCTGCCGGAGCCACGTGCGGTCGGCCAGGTCGCGCGTCGGGCACTCGCGGCGACGCCGCTGTTCGCCGGCCTGCCCAGCGAGGCGCTCGAGGCCCTGGTCGCGAACCTCGAGCTGGTGCCGCTCGAGGTCGGCCAGGTGCTGTTCTACGAGGGCGATCCGGGGGACGCGCTCTACGTGATCGTCGAGGGCGAGCTCGCGGTGCTCTCCGAAGGTCCACCGCGCGTCGAGATGGCCGCGCGGCTCGGGCCGGGCTCGTTCATCGGCGAGGTGGCGCTGATGACCGATCAGCCGCGCTCCGCCACGGTCGCCGCGACCCAACCGTGCGAGCTGTTGCGGATCGATCGCCCGATGCTCTCGCGCGTGCTCGGCAGTCACGGCGATCTGCTGAAGGCCGTGCTGCGCTTCGTGCGTGACCGCCTGGTCGATCGCTGGATGAAGACCAGCCCGCTGTTCCGGCCGTTCGACGACCAGGAGCGCGCCGAGCTCGCGAACCGGTTTCGCTTCCTCGAGATCGATGCCGGCGCCCGGCTGCTCACCGCCGGCACCCGGCCCGATGGCCTCTACATCGTGCTGGCCGGCCAGTTCAGCGTCGAGCGAGATCACTCGACGCTCGCGACCCTCGGTGCCGGCAGCCTGATCGGCGAGACCGCGCTGCTCTCGGGCGGCTCGCTGCGCAGCGACGTGATCGCGCTCAACAAGGCGCTCGCGCTGTGCTTGCCCGCGCGAGACTTCCGCGAGGTGATCATGACCCACCCGCACGTGCTCGAATACATCGGCGAGCAGGCCGAGCACAGCCGCCGCCTGCAGATCCTCTGATCGTAAACGTAAACCCAAACGTAAACGTAAACGGATTTAGGGGAGGGGGAGGGAGGGAGCTCAGCGTCGCGACCGACCAGCGAGTCGCCGGCGGTGGGTCAGCAAGTCCTCAACCGGTGCGACTTCCTCGCTGGTTGCCGGCCGGCTGGAACGGAGCCTAGCGGCCGCTCATCCTGGTCAGCATCGCGACGATCCTGACCAGCAAGTTCTCCAGCGGTGCGACTATGTTGAGGTTGATCGATAGTGCCGCTCGCCTGAGCTGACGTTTCGTTTCCGGATCGGCACGCTCTGCAAGGCGGTAGGCAAGAGGGAGCGCGTTCACGGCGCACTGGTAGACGTCGAGCTTTCGAAATCCGCACATCCCAGGCCATCGGCCGCGGGTGTGCCAGGTTGCCGCCCCCTGTGCCAGGGTTGTTGTCGCATCGCGCGGGTTGAAGCTCGCGCTTGATGCACCGGGGCAACAGGTCCGAATGTCAGGTACCCAATACAGTGAAAAGTTCCGAGCCCGCATGGTCGAGAAAATGGCCGGGCCGCATCCGATGAGCGGGGTCCAGCTCGCGGCGGAGACTGGTGTGCCGCAGCCGACGCTGTCGCGCTGGCTGCGGGAAGCCACTACCCTTCGTCGCAAGATGGCCAAGCGACACGACGACGAAGAGCAGACGTTGGTGGTTGCGGATGCGTCGCCGCGTTCCACAGAGAACAAGTTCTCGTTGGTGCTGGAAGCGGCGGCAGTCCCGGAGGCCGAGCTTGGCGAGTGGCTACGTCGCAAGGGCGTGTACGCCGCACAGCTCGAGGAGTGGCGCACGCAAGCGATGGCTGGGCTGGCCGGTGCCGCCAAGCGCAGCAAGGAGACGACGGCCGACGCCCGTCAAATTCGCGAGCTGGAGCGTGAGCTCGCGCGCAAGGACAAGGCGCTTGCCGAGGCGGCAGCTCTGCTCGTACTCCAAAAAAAAGTTCGATCTATCTGGGGGGACGAGGACGACGACACCGACGAGAAGAACGACAAATGATCGGCAGGTACATCGACGAGGCCGTGGCTGCGGGCGCTTCGCGCACCAGGGCCTGTGAAGCCATCGGTCTGCCAGCGCGCACGCTGCAGCGCTGGGCCCATAAGTCTGACGACGGTCGTCACGGGCCCAAGCATGTCCCGGCAAACAAGCTCTCCGAGGCCGAGCGGCGGCAGGTGGTGGCCGTCGCGACAAGCCCCGAGTTTCGAGACCTGTCGCCGAAGCAGATTGTCCCGAGGCTGGCGGACCGTGGCAAGTACATCGCCTCCGAGTCGACGTTCTCTCGCGTGCTCTACGAGCACGGCTTGCAGCAGCACCGCGGCCGGGCTCGTCCGCCTACGGCGCGCCCACGTGGGCACGCTGCGACTGGACCTTGGCAACTCGGGGCGTGGGACATCACGTACCTCCGCAGTCACGTCCGCGGTGAGTTCTTCTACCTCTACCTCGTCGAGGATGTGTGGAGTCGGAAGATCCTCGGCTGGGATGTGCATGACGTCGAATCGACGGACTTCGCGGCCGACCTCATCGAGAAGATCCGAAAGGACAATCCGGGCGTCGACCTTCGCGGCTGGGTGCTCCACTCCGACAACGGCGGGCCGATGAAGGGCGCCACGATGCTCGCGACGATGCACAAGCTCGGCATCGTTCCGTCCTTCAGCCGGCCGCGCGTGTCGGACGACAACGCCTACGCCGAGGCACTGTTTCGGACGCTCAAGTACTGCCCGGAGTATCCCTCGAAGGGCTTCGCTACCGTCGACGACGCTCGCGCGTGGGTAACTCGGTTCGTCGCCTGGTACAACGACGTCCACCTGCACAGCAGCATCGGCTTCGTCACTCCCTCATCGCGTCACGCCGGCGACGACATCGCCATCCTCGACGAGCGCCGCAAGACGTACGCGACAGCACGCGAGCTCCAGCCGGCGCGCTGGTCGCGCCACACGCGACCGTGGTCTCGTCCGGCGATCGTGACCCTGCACCCTGAGACGGATCGGACAAGTCAGACCAGATCGGATCAGTCAGACCAGAACGGTCTCGGGGAAGCAGCCGCTTGAAGACTTTTGCGACAACAACCTTGATTCCCACCGGCCGAAACGCGTTTAGGTTTACGTTTACGTTCGCGTTTACGAGGCTACGGCTTCTTCGGCGGCGGCGGCAGGTTGTCGATCGGGATCGAGTGGGGCTTGCTCGGCCTGGTCTCCGGGGTCACCAGGGTGTCCGGCCCGAGAAAGTTCCCGAACGGGTTCCAGCCGAGGCTGGTCGCGACCAGGCCGATGCCGAGCAACAGGTAGATCGTCCCGATCAGAAAGTGCGTGCGGCGCCGCATCGCGTACAGGCCCTTCTTGGACCGGGCACGCTGATCCTGCTCGTCGGTACGGAATGCGATTCGGATCCGATAGGCTCCGAACACGAGAACCAGCGCGGCGACGCCGATGGTGAGCCAGATCGGGACTGCCATGATCAAGGCGTATCATTGACAGCTCTGGTAAGCCTGCGCCAGAGTGCAAGCCGGCGATGCATCCCCAGCCGAAGTACAAGAATTCCGCGGCGTTCTATGACGTCGATGGAACTCTGATCAAGATCAACATCGTGCACGCGTTCGCGTTCTACGCATCGCGCCACGCGTCGCTCGCCGAGTCGACCCGCCGCACCATCAAGACGGCGCTCTCGATCCCGGTGTTCTGGGCCGCCGACAAGCTGTCCCGCAAGTGGTTCAACGAGATCTTCTATCGTTCGTACGCGGGTGCCTCCGAGGACCGGCTGGTCGTGCTCGCCGAGGAGCTGTTCGAGGACGTCATCAAGCCGAACATCTATCCGCGCGCAAAGGACCTGATCGACGAGAGCCGGCGCGCCGGGTGTCGCCAGGTCCTGCTGTCCGGCGCGCTCGACTTCACGATGCGCCCGCTCGCGCGCTACCTCGGCGTCGACGACCTGATCGCGAACCAGCTCGAATTCGTCGAGAACTACGCGACCGGCAAGCTCAAGAAGCCATTTGTCGCAGGCGCGACCAAGGCCGACATCATGCGCGCCTACGCCAAACAGCACGATGTCGATCTCGCGGAGTCCTGGGCGTACACCGATAGCTTCAGCGATTACCCGATGCTCGCGGTGGTCGGTCATCCGACCGCCTGCAACCCCGATCTGCGACTGCGCTCGCTCGCGCGGTCGTACGACTGGCCCGTCCTCGATCTCGACGAAGAACCTGCTCGCTCCGCGGCGCGCCGCCCGCAAGGGCTCGCGCCAGTGAGGAAGCTGCGGGTCGGCAAGGAAAGGCACTGACATGCGCGCGATCCGTCCCAAGACTCGTGCTCACACGCGCGAGCACATCGTCACGATCGACACCGACTCGGCGCCGCGCATCATGTTCTCCGGCGAGAACTTCCTGATCGAGGATCTGCCGGTCGGGACGCGCGTCATCTACCCGAAGCGGCCGATGACCGGCGTCGCCAACCCACGCGCCGCGATCCGCTACGCGCTGAACCATCCCGAGGACAGCGATCCGCTGCACGCGATGCTGAGCCCCGGGATGAAGGTGACGATCGCCGTCGACGACATCTCGATGCCGCTGCCGATCATGCGCGCGCCGGATGTCCGCCAGCTCGTGCTCGAGATCGTGTGCGAGATGCTCGCCGATCACGGCGTCGACGACGTCCACATCATCATCGCGCTCGGCCTGCACCGCCGGATGACCGATCGTGAGATCGAGCGGATGGTTGGCGAGAAGGTGTGGAGCGAGTACTGGCCAGACCGGCTGTACAACCACGACGGCTGCGACCCCGACGGCATGGTCGTGCTGGGCCACACAGCGCACAACGAGCTGGTCGAGATGAATCGCCGGGTCGCCGAGAGCGATCTCACGATCTACGTCAACCTGAACTTCGTGCCGATGAATGGCGGCCACAAGTCGATGGCGGTCGGGCTGTGCGGCTACGAGAGCCTCAAGGCGCACCACACGCCGAAGGGCATCGTCCAGTCGAACTCGTTCATGGACCCACCGAAGTCGTTCCTCTCGCACTCGTTCCGTCGCCAGGGCGAACTGATCGAGAAGGCGCTGAAGGTGTTCCACATCGAGACCGTGCTGAACAACCGCGCGTTCGACGGTCCGCTCGGGTTCCTGACCAAGAACGAGGACGACTTCACGGAGAGCGATCGCCTGAAGTTCCAGGCCATGAAGTGGACGCTCGACAAGCTGCCGTTCGCGGCGCGCCGCGAGATCTTCATGCGCACGCCGGCCGCGTACGAGATGATCGGTTGCTACGCGGGGGCGTGCGACCCGACGCACGACCGCACGGTCAGCAAGCAGAACGAGCAGAACTGCGTCGAGGTCGATGGTCCCGCCGACATCCTGCTGTTCGGCGTGCCGTACATCTCGCCGTACAACGTCAACAGCAAGGCGTTGAACCCGCTGCTCGTGCAGGTGATGGCGCTCGGCTACTTCTATCACATGTACCGGAACCAGCCGATCCTGCGCGACGGCGGTGTCCTCATCCTGACGCACCCGTGCAGCGACCGCTTCGATCCGGTCCATCACCCGAGCTACATCGAGTTCTTCAATCGCGTGCTGACCGAGACCACGGACTCGTACACGATCGAGCAGAAGTACCAGGACGAGCTCGCGTACAACCCGAGCTACATCGAGATGTACCGGCGCGGCAACGCGTACCACGGCGCCCACCCGTGCTTCATGTGGTACTGGGGCCAGCGCGGCCGCGAGAAGACCAGCCGCGTGATCGTCGTCGGTGCGGACAACGCGACCGTGCCTGCGATCATGGGCTGGGAGACCGCGGACTCGGTGGCCGAGGCGATCGCGATGGCGCGCAGCACGATGGGACGCAGCGCGCAGATCACGATGCTCCACCACCCGCCCTACATGATCTCCGACGTGATGTGATGGCGCAGAACGGAAAGTCCGGACCGAACGGCCGCAGCGGCTACCACCTCGACACCGAGGTCGCGTACGGCGGTGGACCCGGTGCGTTGCCATGGCCGCATGCGCGGCGGGCGCCGCTACCGCAGCTGCGCGAGTCGATCACGGGCAAGCCGCGGCTCGACGTCACCGAGATCCTGCGCGGCACGAACATCCTCCTGATCGGCACGACCGGCTTCGTCGGCAAGGTCGCGCTGTCGATGCTGCTGCACAACTACCCCGACGTCCGGCGCGTGTACTGCCTGGTGCGGCCCGGCGCCGGCAACACTGCGGACGAGCGATTCTTCAAGAAGGTCGCGCCGTCCGAGGTGTTCGACCCGCTGCGCGCGACGCACGGTGATGGCTACGACGCGTTCATGCGCGACAAGGTGATCGCGGTCGCCGGCGATATCGGGCGCCCGCTGTGCAACTTCACCGACGAGCAGTTCGACGAGTTCACGCAGGCCGGCGGGATCGATGTCGTGATCAACAGCGCCGGCCTGGTGTCGTTCGCGCCGTCGCTCGAGAGCGCGCTGCGGATCAACGCGATGGGCGCGAAGAACGTGCTCGACACCGCGCGCCGCGCCGGTGCTCGTCTGGTCCACGTGTCGACGTGCTACGTCGCCGGCCGACGTGACGGGGATGTCTGGGAGGACGAGCCGATCGTCGGCTACTTCCCGCGCAGCTCCGCGATCCAGAGCGACCACCGCTCCGACGACGAGCTCCTCGATCGCGACTTCGATCCCGCGGCGGAGATCGCCGACTGTCAGAAGATCATCGACCAGGCGCGCGAGCGGTCCAACGATCGCCAGCACATCTCGGAGTTCCGCGAGAAGGGCTCCGAGACGCTCCGCCAGCAGCGCCGCGATCCCGACGACGAGAACGACCTCAAGCTCGCGGTCGCGCGCGAGCGCAAGCTGTGGATGCACCAGGTGCTGACCAAGCTCGGGATGGAGCGCGCGGAGCACTGGGGCTGGACCAACACGTACACGTACACCAAGTCGCTCGGCGAGCAGATCATCCTCTCGGATCGCAGCGTGATCACCACGATCGTGCGACCCGCGATCGTCGAGAGCGCCGTGCGGTATCCGTTCCCGGGCTGGAACGAGGGCTTCAACACCACCGCGCCGCTGATGTACCTGATGCTGAAGGGCCACCGCACGGTGCCGGTCGGCGAGGACGCGGCGCTCGACATCATTCCGGTGGACTTCATCGCGTCCGGCATGTTGCTCGCGGCCGCGGCGGTGCTCGCCGGCGAGCACGAGCCCGTCTACCAGCTCGGCAGCTCGGACGCGAACCGGATCTCGAGCCGGCGGCTGACCGAGCTCACCGCGCTGGCGGTCCGCCAGCACTATCGGGACAAGGCCGATCGCGGGGAGGACAAGCTGCGCTCGAAGCTGCGCGCGCGGCTCGAGCCGATGGCGACGACCTACGATCAGTTCGAGAAGCGCTCCGCACCGATGCTGAAGAAGATCGCCGAACGGCTGATCGAGACCATCGACGAGCGGGTGCCGCGGTGGGGCGCGCCGCGCCTCGAGGCGTTCGCCGAGCGCGCGCGCGAGGAGCTGACCAAGCTCGCGGGCTTCACGGGGCAGGTCACCGAGCTGATCGAGCTGTTCAAGCCGTTCACTACCGACCACGACATCGCGTTTCGCTGCGACAACATCCGCGCGTTGTGGGCTCGCGTGACGCCCGCCGACCAGGACCGCCTGCTGTGGGCACCGCAGCTGGTCGACTGGCGCCGCTACTGGCTCGAGACCCACTTCCCGGGACTCCAGAAGTGGACGTTCGACAAGCTCGACGAGGAGTTCGGCGCGAAGCCGCGCTCGGTCTACACGTACAAGTCGCTGATCGAGCTGCTCGAGTCCGCGGTCAAGCTGCACCGCAATCGCACCGCGCTCCGCCTGCTCCGCAAGGACGGTGGCGAGCCGGTCTCGTACACCTACGGCCACGTCGGCGAGATGGCGTGGCAGGGCGCGGGCGTGCTGCGCCAGCTCGGCGTACGCACGGGCGATCGCGTCGTGCTGATGAGCGAGAACCGACCCGAGTGGGGCATCTCGTACTTCGCAAGTCTGCTCGCGAGTGCCGCCGTCGTGCCGCTCGACCGCGAGTTGACGCTGCCCGAGGTCGTGAACCTGACGCGGGTGGCGTCGGCGCGCGTGCTCGTGCTGTCGCGCCGCGTGGTCGAGCGTCTCGCGGGCGAGGCCAACCTGGCGGTGCCGGTCGGTCCCGATGATGGCGAGGGCGATCCGATGGCCGTGTGGTCTCCGGCGCACGGCACCTTCGGGACCTGGCTCGCCTCGCAAGGCATCGAGGCCAAGGTGCTCGCGTTCGACGAGCTACTGTCCGAGCCCGACGTCTCGGTCGGTGCGGTGCGTCCCGAGGTCAAGGGCGACACGCTGGCGTCGCTGATCTTCACGTCCGGCACGACGGGCACGCCGAAGGGCGTGATGCTGACGCACAAGAACCTGACGTCGATGGTCGCGAAGCTGTCGTCGCTGTTCAACCTGTACACGCACGACAAGCTGCTCAGCGTGCTGCCGCTGCATCACACACTCGAGTTCTCCGCCGGCTTCCTGATGCCGCTCATGCACGGCGCGTCGATCGACTACCTCGAGGAGATCGAGGCCGACACGCTCGCTGCGGCGCTCGAGGACGAGGGAGTCACCGGCATGGTGGGTGTGCCCGCCCTGTGGCAGCTGCTCGAGCGCAAGATCAGCAAGAACGTGCGCGAGCAGGGCGTGCTGATCGAGAAGGCGTTCGACTCGATCGTGGATCTCAACCGCTCGCTGCGCGACAAGCTGCCGTGGGACGTCAGCGCCGGCAAGCTGCTGTTCTATCCGGTGCACCGCAAGCTCGGTGGTCGGATGCGCCTGTTGATCAGCGGCGGCTCCGCGCTGCCACCCGAGACGCTGAAGTCGTTCCGCGGCCTCGGGTTCAACATCTACGAGGGCTACGGCATGACCGAGTCGTCGCCGGTGCTCACGGTGACCCGACCCGGTGACAAGGTGGTGCCCGGCTCGGTCGGGCGCGCGCTGCCGGGCATCGACGTCCGGATCGACCGGCCAGATCCAAGCGGGGTCGGCGAGATCATCGCGAAGGGCCCGAACGTGATGGTCGGCTACTTCGAGAACCCCGAGGAGACCTCGCGCACGATCCAGAACGGCTGGCTCCACACCGGCGACCTCGGCCGGATCGACGACGACGGCAACGTGTTCATCGTCGGTCGCAAGAAGGAGATGATCCTCGGCCCGTCGGGCGAGAACGTCTATCCGGACGAGCTCGAGGAGCTGTATCGCGAGTCCAGGTACATCAAGGAGCTGTCGGTGGTCGGGCTCCCCGGTGACGCGGGGCTCGAGACCGTCGCCGCGCTGATCGTGCCGGAGTATGACCAGAGCGGCGAGAAGGTGACTGGCGACAAGGTGATGTCCCGCGAGCAGGTTCGCGAGGCCGTGCGCGAGCACGTGAAGAAGGTCAGCAAGGGCCTCGTGCTGTACAAGCGGCTGAAGGTCGTCCACCTGTGGGATCACGACCTGCCGAAGACCGCGTCGCGCAAGGTCCGGCGACGCGACGTCGTCAAGGAGCTGCAGCGGCTCGAGCGCGCGGTGAAGGGTGGGGCCCAGCTCGCGGCGGCGGCGACATCGAATGACGCGCCGTGGCTGCACGACCTGCTGGCCGATGTCGCGCAGAAGAAGCGCGGCACGGTCACCAGCGCGACCACGCTCGCCGAGCTCGGCTTCGATTCGCTGATGTTCACCGAGCTCGCGGTCGCCCTCGAGGCGGCGGGCGTCAACGTGCCCGATCCGGCGGAGCTGCCAGGGCTCGAGACCGTCGCCGATGTCGAGGCGCTGGTCGCGCGGCAGGGTGCGAAGGCCCGCAGCGAGAAGCCCAAGCGCGAGCGGCTGCGCCGCGAGAAGGCGGCCGAAGAGGCGGCCGACGACATCAACGTCCCCAGGCCGCTGGTCACGCTCGGCCGCAAGGCGCTGCGTGGCGGGATGCGGGCGCTGTACGAGCGCGTGCTCGACACGTCGATCTACGGCCAGGCGCAGGTGCCGCCGTTCGGGGGCTACATCGTCGCGGCCAACCACGCGAGCCACCTCGACACCGGGCTCGTCAAGTACGCGCTGGGCGAGCAGGGCGACGCGCTGGTCGCGCTGGCGGCGAAGGACTACTTCTTCGAGGACCCGGTCCGCCGGATGTACTTCGAGAACTTTACGAACCTCGTGCCGATGGAGCGTCATGGCTCGCTGCGCGAGTCGCTGCGGCTCGCGGGCGAGGTGATCCGCGATGGCTACATCTTGCTGATCTTCCCGGAGGGCACGCGGAGCGACACCGGCGTGATGGCGGACTTCAAGCCGTCGCTCGGCTACCTCGCGATGACCAACAAGTGCGGGATCCTGCCGATGTACCTGTCACGGACGCACGAGGCGATGCCGAAGGGTCGCTACCTGCCGAAGCGCGGGGAGCGGGTCGCAGCCTATGTCGGACCATTTCTGACCTATCAGGACGTCCTCGCGCTCGGCGGCGAACGGTCGCGCTCCGAGCAGTACCGGGCGATCACGTACAACGTCGAGGCCACGATCCGCAGGCTTGCGCCGCGGGACCAGGCCTGGACGCTCGGCGAGGCCGGGACGACACCGATGGCGGAGCATCTGGCCGCGCAGGGAACCGCGGCTGTCGACGAGGACGAGGCTCAAACCTGATCGCTTTCGGGACGGGTTGGAGATATGGTTCCGCCCCCCATGAAACCGCTCTCGACTGATACGCCCGACGTGCCCGCCCCGACGACCCCTGTCAGGCCCGGCCGGCTGGCGTTGCGAGTCAGCGGAGCGCGCATCGGTAGCGTCGCGCGACCCACCGCAGACGGTCCGATCATGGGACGCGGACTGCCAACACGGCGACTCGGGCTGCGCGTCCACACCAACGGTATCCGTTCGACCGAGGACTAGCTTGGGGCTGGTGCTCGTCACCGGCGCGACCGGGTTCCTCGGCGAGCACCTGTGCCGAGAGCTGGTCGCGAACGGTCACACGGTACGGGGGCTCGCGCGATCGCGCTCGAGCGTGCTGGCGGAGCTCGGGGTCGAGCACGTGCGGGGGGACGTGCTGGAGGGACAGGAGCTCGATCGCGCACTCGAAGGCGTGAGCGGCGTGTTCCACCTCGCGGGCGCGGTGTCGCGCGATCCAGACGACGCACAGCGGATGATGCGCCTCCACGTCGACGGCACGCGACGCGTGCTGGAGCGCATGGCGGTCGCCCGCGATGTCGCAAAGGTCCCGCGGATGGTGCTGGCCTCGACCAGCGGCACGATCGGCGTGTCAAA
>JBBJLY010000401.1:0-5756 GCA_037720695.1 Kofleriaceae bacterium
GCAGCACGAGCTTGTCGCGCATCACGAGGTGATAGTCCTCGCCCCGCGCGTAGCGCGCGACCTTGCCGCGCAGCAGGCGATCGGGCGGCACCGGATCGGAGCGGTCGTATGCCAGCGCGACGACGACCAGCGAGCGCGCGGAGGCGAGCAGCCCGCGGAGGTCGCCGCGTTGCACGACGTGCGCCGGCTCGGCGAGGTAGGTCATCTCGCCGGCATGTCCCGCGGCAAGCCAGCTCGCGTAGAGCTCGTGCCGGCGCGGTGGTTCGATCGGCACCACCGCTGCACGCGCGAACCCGAGCTCGCGCGCGAGCGCCAGGATCACACGGATCCTTCGCGATCGTCGTCGGGCGGGTCGGCCGCGAAGTACACCGCGTCGTACGCGACGCTGCAGTCGCGCTCGCGCGGTTGCGGGTACGCGATCCGCTCGCCGCGATACGTCCGCACGACGCAGGTCTCGCGATCGAGATGCTCGATGTAGCTCGGGATGATCGGGACCTTGCCGTGGCCACCGGGAGCGTCGAGCACGAGGTGCGGGACGGCCATCCCGTTGATCCAGCCGCGAAGCCCGTCGTAGAGCTCCATCGCGGTCTCGACCGGCGTGCGCAGGTGATCGGTGCCGATCACGGTGTCGCCCTGGAACAGGTAGTACGGCCGGACGCGGACGCGGAGCAGCGCGCGCATCAGGGCACGGAGCGAGCGCACCGACGAGTTGATCCCCCGCAGCAGCACGGTCTGGTTGCCGACGGGGATCCCGGCGTCGGCGAGGCGTTCGCACGCGGCGCGCGCGTCGGGTGTCAGCTCGACGACGTGGTTGAAGTGGGTGTTGATGAACAGCGGGTGATGCTTGCGCAGCGCCGCGGTCAGCTCGGCATCGATCCGCATCGGGCACACCACGGGCAGCCGGGTGCCGATCCGGATCGTCTCGACGTGCGGGATCGCGCGCAGGCGGGTCAGGAGATGATCCAGCCGCCGGGTCGACAGCAGGAGGGGATCGCCGCCCGATAGCAGCACGTCGCGGATCCGCGGGGTCCGCGCGATGTACTCGAGCCCCGCCTCGAGCTCGGACGTGGTGGGTGGATCGTCGCCGCCGACCAGCCGCCGCCGGTTGCAGTGCCGGCAGTAGATGCCGCAGCGATCGACGACGAGGAACAGCACGCGGTCGGGGTACTTGTGGACGACGGAGGGCGCCGGGTTATGCGAATCCTCGCCGAGTGGATCGCGGAGCTCTTCGTCGCGAATGTCGGCCTCGGCCGGATGCGGGATCGCCTGCATGCGGATCGGGCAGCTCGCGTTCACCGGATCCATGAGGCTCGCGTAGTACGGCGTGATGCCGACGCGAAACAACGCGGCCGATGCCGCGAGCCCGGCCTGCTCGGTCGCCGACAGCTCGACGATCTTCGCGAGCTCTTCCGCCGTGGTCAGCATATGGCCGAGCTGCCAGCGCCAATCGAACCACTGCGCATCGGGGACATCCGCGCGCCGGACGCTGGGAACTGAGGATGCTAGCGGGAGGTGGACGTGGACCACGGCGGCTGTTTAGCACGAGCGCTGGCCAGCACGTCGCGCAGACCGTCGGTGACCGGCAGCGAGGCCAGCTCGCCTGCGTCGACGAAGCGCGCGTCCGTGACGTCCGATGCCGCGGCGAGCTCACCGCCGATGACACGCGCGAAGTAGTCGAGGATCACGAAGTGATAGCCGCGCTCGAGATCTCGATCCATCCGCTCGACGACGCAGGCGAGGGCGCCGACCTCGACGATGAGCCCGGTCTCCTCGCGGACCTCGCGCGCCACCGCCTGCGCGAGTGTCTCGTGCGGCTCGAGCTTGCCAGCGGGCACGCTCCACAGCCCGACGTCGGGCGGCCGACCGCGCTTCACGAGCAGCACGCGGCCAGCCTCGTCGAACACGATCGCCCCGACGGCGACGACCGGGGTCACACGCCGGCCCGCGGCTTTGCGCGTGCGGGCTTGGCCTTGCGCGCTTCCTTGTTGAACGCCGCGCGGCGCGAGGGTGGCTTCGTCACGACGAGCGCCGGCTTGCGACCGCCTGCACCGGAGATGGAGGGGTCGGGACTTGCTCCCGGCCCCAAAACCGACGATGGGCAGATCGGCGCGAGCCCGCATTGCTCGCAATCGGGCACCTTCGCGTGGCAGACGCGGCGGCCGTGCCAGATCAGTCGGTTGCCGAAGCTGGTCCAGTGCTCCTGCGGCAGCAGCGCCATCAACTCGGTCTCGATCTTGACCGGGTCGGTCTGGGCGGTCAGCCCGAGCCGCGCTGACAGTCGCGTGACGTGGGTGTCGACGACGATCCCGACGTGCGTGTCGAGCGCGTTGCCGAGCACGACATTCGCAGTCTTGCGCGCGACGCCGGGGAGCGCGACCAGCGCCTCCATCGTCCCGGGGACGATGCCGCCGTGACGCTGGACCACGGCCTGCGCCATCCCGATCAGGTGCTTGCCCTTCATCCGGTAGAACCCGGTCTTGAAGATCATCGGCTCGAGCTCGGCGGGATCGGCCTGCGCGAGCGCGTTGACGTCGGGGTACTTCGCGAACAGCGCCGGCGTCACCGTGTTGATCAGCTTGTCGGTCGACTGGGCGGCGAGGATCGTCGCCACCAGCAGCTGATACGCGTCCTGGTGATCGAGCTCGACGACCGCGTCCGGCCACTTCTCGGCCAGGTGGCTCGTGATCGCACCGGCGTGGTCCGGCGTTGCGTGTGACGGCTCACGTGCGCCGGAAACGCTCGTCCTCGGTCCTCGCGGTGTGCTATTTCGAGTGCGTCCACCCATGAGCTGGCGGCACCGTATCATCATCGTCTTACTCGGCATCCTCTCGGGTGCGTGCAGCAACAAGAAGGACGTCCGCGCCGCAAAGCTATCGGCGTACGACACCGACTTCGCCGTCGTGTACAGCGCCGCGCTCGATGCGACCCGCGAGCTGTATCCAACCATCACGGACAACCCGGGCTCGGGCGCGATCAAGACGGCGTGGCACCAGATCGCGTACGCGAACAGCGATGACGAGCTCGCGAATCAGCGCACGCTCGCGCAAGGCCAGGCGCTCGGCGGCGGTGGTGTGCCGACGCGGCTCGCGGTCAAACGTCGCTTCATTCGGTTCGACGTGGTCGTCGCCGGCGGACGGCCATGGCGGGTCAAGGTGCAAGGGCACGCGTCGGAATGGGATCCCGGGATGGCACAGCCGACCGAGCTGCAGGGCGCGGCGCGGCCGCACTGGCTCGACGGCCGGATCGATGCGCTCCAGCTCGCGATCTACAAGCGGATGCGGAAGTTCGCGATCCCGGCCAAGGTAGAGGCGCCGCCCCCAGATCCGCAGGATGCGATTCCGAAGACCGATCCCAAGGGGTTCAAGGATGTCCCGCCGGGCGCGGGTCAGCTGCTGGCCAAGCTGCGCGACGCGGTGGTCCGTCGCGAGTACGGGACGCTGCGTGCGCTGCTCGCGGACGACGTGGTGTGGAGCCTCGGCGGGACGCCGGGCGCGGATACCGCGATGGCGATGTGGCAGGCGGATCCCGAGACACTCGACATCATGGTCCGGTTCATCTCGGCGGGCTGCGTCGGCGCGGCCAAGCGCGTCACCTGCCCGGCGGGAGAACCGGTGGTTGGTGCCTATCAGCTCGTGATCGAAGCCCGGCCGGAAGGCTGGCGCGTGACGTCGTTCGTCAAGCACGAGTAGCACGAGCAGGGGCACGCTCCGTGCACTCCGTCGTCTCGCAATGCAAGATGACGCTGTCGCGGCGGCCCGTGCGGTCGAGCTGACTTACACGAGCGACGACGTTCCCGGAATCGCTCGCAACCGTCGTGGCAAGCAATTCCGCTATACCCGCGGTGGCAAGGCCGTGCGCGACGCGGCCACACTGTCGCGGATCCGCGCGCTCGCGATTCCCCCGGCCTGGACCGACGTCTGGATCGCGACCGACCCCGACGCGCACCTCCAGGCGACCGGCCGGGATGCACGCAAGCGCAAGCAGTACCGCTATCACGCCCGCTGGCGGACGGTTCGCGACGAGGCGAAGTACCACCGGCTGGTCGCATTCTGCCGGGCGCTGCCCGCGCTGCGGACCGCCGTCGAGGTGGACCTACGGTGCAGCTGTCTGTGCAAGCGCAAGGTCCTCGCGACCATCGTGTCGCTGATGGAGCGCGCGCAGCTGCGCGTCGGCAACGACGAGTACACGCGGACCAACGGCTCGTATGGCGCGACCACGCTGCAGGACCGCCATGCGAAGTTCAAGGGCGACACGATCGAGCTGTCGTATCGCGGCAAGGGCGGCATCGAGCGCCGGATCCGGGTCACCGATCGCCGGCTCGCGCGGATCGTCCGTCGGTGTCGCGATCTACCGGGCCAGCGCCTGTTCCAGTACATGGACGGCACGACGATCCGCGGCATCACTTCGACCGACGTCAACGACTACCTGCGCGAGCAGACCGGCGGTCCGTTCACGGCGAAGGACTACCGCACGTGGGCCGCCACGCTGGGCGCTGCGATGCTGCTGTGCTCGCTCGATCATCCTGGAAGTGTCACGGGCTGCAAGCGCTGCATCACCAGCGTGCTCGGCGCCGTGGCGACCCGGCTCGGTCACACGCCAGCGGTGTGCCGCTCGTCGTACATCCATCCCCGGATCCTCGACGACTTCACGACCAACAAGCTCGCGCCCGCACTCGCGCGCCAGATCCGGAGGCGGGTCGGCGAGGTCAAGGTAGATGCCGAGCACATCCAGGTCGCGGCGCTGCGCGCGATCGAGCCGGTGGTGGCGCGCTACCTCGACGAGACGCGCGCGCGGAGACGGGCGTGACCCTCGCGCTCGGCCTGTTCGCCGCAGCGCTCACGATCGCGAGCTTCATCGCCCAGACCTACAAGATCGTGAAGACGCGCGACACATCTAGCCTCGCGACCCCGATGTGGATCCTGTCGACGGTCGCGTTCGCGGTGTGGCTGACGTACGGCGTGATCCGGTCCGAGTGGCCGATCATCATCCCGAATGCGCTGTGCTTCGGACTCTCCGCGTTCATCCTCGCGCTCAAGGTGATGCCGCGCCGCAAGCGCGACGAGGTGATCGACAAGATCAGCTCGCAGAAAACTGCAGCGAGCTGATCGTCGACGTGCAGCCACCGGTGACGGGCTGGCCAGTCGAGAGGCTGACCTCGACGAAGTGGAGGTTGGTCAGCGTTCCCGCAGGAGGCGAGGTCGCCGTCAACGTCACGCTACCGGCGTCGGCGGCGTAGAACGCCGTCGGCCCGCTGCCTCCGACGATGTCGGCGATCAGGTTCACGCACAGGCCGCAGTCATTGAACGTCGCGTCGGCTCCCGCGATCGAGAACGTGCCGATCGCGAGCCCGGCCGCGAACACGCCCTTGCCGGCGACCAGCTTCACGAACAGTGAGTCGCGCGGCGGCCCGAGCTCGAGCGCGATCGTCGCCGTGGTAGGTCCTCCGGGGTTGGTGCTGCCGGCCTTGGTGCCGAGCGCGCCGTAGGCACTTGGGACCAGGCAGGGGGCGATCGGGGCGGCGTCCGGGGTGGCGGCCGGGTCACTCGAGCAGGCCGCGACCGCGAGCAGGGACAGGACCATGCGCATGCCGTGATGTTCGCACGGGGTTTCGTTCGCGGGATGAATTCCCCCGCGCGGTGGCTTATCTTGTCTCCGTGGAGGAGCCGGTGCGCGCGCACGTGGAGGGCACGATGCTGGACGACAAGTACCGCATCGAGCGGCTGCTCGCGGAAGGCGGCATGGGCGCGGTCTACGCC